>NZ_VNXM01000054.1:0-188212 GCF_009820205.1 Escherichia sp. HH26CH | reverse complement strand
CCTGTTAGGGCGCGGCTGGTAACAGAGCCTTACAGGCGCATTTGAAAAACCTCCGGCTATGCCGGAGGATATTTATTCGGATTTTATAAAGACTATTCCGCTCATTTACATGAGAACTCAGTCGCTGCAAATGCCAGACTATGTCCACTACGCAATTTCAGGGGCAGATAACGCAATTGAACAGACGATCCACTGCTACTCAATTACAGCAAAAAAGCGCTTCGCTCAGCAAAATGCTGTTCCTCATTTGGTGGTTAACAGCTGCTGGAGTATGGGCTACGGCAGGCTGTGCCTGGATATTTCAGCACTTGCATTGGGTTGCTTCACTAGAATCTCCAGGCGCGTTTGTCTTCGCTTTATCTGCGCTGATAATAATTGGTTTCTGGTTAAACGATGCCCTGAAAAGGCTCGAGGCATCAGGCGCATGTCTGGTCTATCTGCTAATAATCCTGCTTAATGGCTTTCTCTTCTCCAGACTTTTTACCTTTTCGAGCATAGCGAGGGTAATGGGGATTACGGGAGGGATGTTTGCCGCTATGGCGCTAATATGCTGTTGTATTAATAGGGTTATCCCACCAGTTAGACAGTTATGTTTATATATCTTCTGTGGTTTGAGTATTGCTTTTGTTGTTAACCTGATTCTTACCAGCAGTTTTTCCGTATGGTTAGCGAGTATTTTGACTGTCGTTATCTGGGGCGTTACGGCTGCCTGTGAAGCAACAACACTGGAAGATTTGATCCGTGTTGCCGACAACTCTGAATTTTCAGGTGTTCTTCGCTGTATTGTTGCAGGGGCAATAACACTCTATTTCAGTATCCTAAGCGTCCTTTTTAGACTTGCTGTAACGGTTCTTGACTTTATTAATGGTTTAGTGTGGTAGCGTGAATTGATGAGTTTTTTGCGTTAATTGCAATAGATATTGATTTTCAACTTAAGGATATAAAAATAATGAAATCGTACTCATCAAAAAACATAACTAATGATTTTCAGTACGAGGCCAGGATATTAAACGGCATATGGCTCATTACCGCTTTAGGTTTGGCGGCAACCGCAGGACTGGCCTGGATAGCTAATTATCTCGAAATTACGGCAACCAAATATGATTCACCACTAATGTATGTTGTCATAGGATTATTATTACTTTGTATGTATGGCTTAAGTAAAGATATCAACAAGATAAATGCCGCCATCGCAGGCGTAATGTATCTGTTTTTAATCTCTTTGGTGGCGATTGTCGTTGCTAGTTTAGCTCCTGTATCTGCCATTATCCTTGTGTTCAGCACTGCGGGCGCGATGTTTTTAATCAGTATGCAGGCCGGTTTATTATTTAATGTTGATCCTGGTTCTCACCGTTTCATCATTATGATGACGTTGACAGGGTTGACTCTGGTGATCAGCGTAAATACCGCATAATGAGTGAACGGCCTGTTTGGGTAATAAGTTGCTTAATGATTGTGTTATGGTCAGGCATTATCTCGCATGGACGAAATAAGCTCCTTGAACTGGCAGGAAAATGCCATAGCGAAGAGTTGTGGAGTCCGGTTCGTTGCGCTGTTACAGGTGCATTAACACTCTATTACTATTTTATCGGCTTCTTTGGGATACTTGCAGCAATAGCGATAACGCTTGTCTGGCAAAGGCATACGCGGTTTTTTCATTAGCCGTAAAAAATAGATAAGTTTCTCTTTTTGGAAAATGCGTGTTAATCGTTTTTATATAACCTCATGAATAAAATCCTGAAGAAATGTAATGAGGCTGATCCATTATGCTTAGCTGGTACTGACTGGAATTGTAAACTATTAACTTAGTCCGGTTTTGTAGGGCGGATAAGGCGTTCACGCCGCATCCGCCATGAATAAATAGCACTTTGCTAACAATCTGCACAAACCAAAAGAATTTAACTGAACTTCACATTACCGCTTCATTTTTCGCTCGTAGCTTCTTCGCCTGGCTTTCCAGCAACAGGTAACAGATCAGCGCCAGCAGCAGCGGGATAAAGTAATACAGCACACGGTAAGCGAGCAGGGCGGCGATAATTGTGCCTTTGGAGGTATGCTCCCCAGCCAGTAGCGCGATAAACACCGCTTCCAGTACACCAATTCCCGCCGGAATATGCACAATTACCCCGGCAATACTGCTTACCAGTAATACGCCCAGTACAAAGAAATAGTTCACGTTTTGACCCAGCAACAGCCAGATAATCGCTCCCATTACCATCCAGTTAACGCTGGAAATCAGCATCTGGGCGAGGGCGAATTTCCATGAAGGCAGCACCAGCTTTTGCCCTTTGATGGTCATATGGCGGTGCTTCGCGAAAGCGCAAAACCACAAATAAACCGCGATAATCAGCAGTAAGCCGATGCCGAGAATACGCAGCGTAGTTTGATCGACATACCAGTGATCCGGCAGCTCCACCACGCCTGCGGTAAAGATAATCCCGGCCAGCAAAATATAGCCCAGCCAGTTGGTGGTAATACTGAGCGAGAAAATCCGCGTAATAGTGCTGCCCGGTAACCCTAGCCGGGAGTACAAACGATAGCGCATACCAATGCCGCCGACCCAGGTACTGAGCGTCAGGTTGAAGGCGTAGCAGATAAACGACACCAGCATCACCTGGCGCTTTGCCAGTTTATGACCGCAGTAGAAGCGGGCGAGCAGATCATAGCAGCCATATATCAGATAGCTGACGACCACCAGCCCAATCGCACTGAGCAACGCAACGCGATTGTAATCGCGGATGACCTTCCAGACCTCTTCCCAGTCTACCTTTTTGGCGTAGATCACCAGCAACACAATCACTGCGATAAAAAACAGCCAGGTGAGGATCTTCTTTGCTAAGCGCCAGCGCGGGCGTGATTTACTCATCAGGGTTTCACCCCCGTATTTTCAGTTTCTATCCGATCCTGAGTTTCCATCGTCGGTTGTGCGGGGGGATCAACTTGCGCCAGACGCGGCGTGTGCGCCGGAAGCCAGCCCACCAGCGCCGGGAAGTGGCGCAAAAAATGGAATGCCAGCACGCTTTTGGTCAGGTTCCACCAGGTGCGTTTCGGCAGCATGGATTCATCCACTTGTTGACAGTCGGCAGCGATGATGCCGTTCAGATTATCGCGTAGCGTCTGGTTAAAATTACGATCGTGAATGATGACGTTTGCTTCGAGATTTAGCGACAAACTGAGCGGATCGAGATTACTGGACCCTACCGTCGCCCAGTGATCGTCCATCAATGCCACTTTACCGTGGAGCGGGCGACGGCGGTACTCAAATACCTGAACGCCGCCTTTAACCAGATAGTTGTACAGTAAACGCGCGCCGACTCTGACAATGGGCATATCCGGTTCGCCCTGAATGATCAGTTTGATCCGCACCCCGCGCCGTGCCGCTTTACGTAAGGCGTGCAAAAATCGATAGCCAGGAAAGAAGTAGGCGTTGGCGATAATCACTTCCCGACGCGCCTGAGTGAGCATTTTCAGATAGTGGCGTTCGATATCATCGCGATGTTCTTCGTTATCGCGCCAAACTAATAATACCTGCGCTTCTCCCGGCTGGCGGTTTTCTTCCGCTTTGTGATGACGTCGCCACCAGCGTCGTGCTGCGCTGTGTCCTGGCAGGTTTTCCAGTTCAAACTGGAGAATATCTTCGACAATCGGCCCTTCAAGGCGCACTGCGTAATCCTGTTTAGCCTCTGGACCGTAGCTGGACATATGCTCGGCGGAGTAATTCAGCCCACCAATAAAGGCGATACGTGCGTCGATCACCACAATTTTGCGATGCATCCGGCGAAACACATTGGTGCGCATACCAAAAAGGCGAGGGCGGGGATCGTAGTAGCGGAACACCACGCCAGCTGCCGTCAGTTCATTGACAAACTCATCGCTGAGATCCGGTGAACCGTAGCCATCCAGCAAGACTTCCGCTTTTACCCCGCGTTGCGCTGCTGACAGTAGCGCCGCATGCAGCTGTTTGCCGACGTCATCCTCAAACCAGATAAACGTTTCAAGGATGATGCGTTCTTGCGCCTCGCCAATCGCCTTAAACACCGCGGGATAATATTGCTCGCCGTTTTCCAGCAACTGGATCTTATTGCCTTCGCGCCAGCTACATTTCATAAATGAATCTCCGCACTTAAAGGGGCATGATCAGAAAGGTGTCGCCATGTCCGCAGCGGCAACGCGGTTGGCGCGCTGGCGCTGGCATTTTTGATGTAGATCCTGTCCAGTCGTAGTAGAGGAAATTGCACCGGAAACGTACGCGCCGGGCGTCCGTGGGCGCGGGTAAATATCTCATCCAGCCCGGCCTGCACTTTTAAGGGATGATTGGCTTTTTGCCGCCAGTCGTTGAAATCACCCGCCACTAATACCGGTTCGCCGTCCGGCAGCTCATTCACCCATTCAGCGAGCATCGCAAGCTGCGCCTGACGGTGCGCTTCACGCAGGCCCAGATGTACGCACATCACATGAATCGCTTTCCCGGTCATCGGCGGCACAATACGGCAGTAGAGCACGCCGCGCTTTTCCGCACCATCGATTGAAACATCACGATTCTCATAATGTTCAATGGGATAGCGTGACAGTACGGCGTTTCCATGATGCCCTTCCGGGTACACCGCATTGCGACCGTAGGCAAAATCGCTCCACATAGTGTCGGCGAGAAACTCGTAGTGCGAGGTATCGGGCCAGTTTTCCACATGCAGCGGATGAACTTCGTGCGCACCCATCACTTCTTGCAGGCAAACAATATCGGCACTGACGGTACGCACGGCGTCGCGAAGTTCCGGCAAAATGAAGCGTCGGTTAAACGCGGTAAAGCCTTTGTGAATGTTGATGGTGAGCACCTTGAACGAAAATTGTTGTGTTTGATCGGGCATAATTTTCCTGTCTTTGCCTCTTATCTCATTGAAATAGTGTAGTCGGCGTCACAAAAAGGTGCGGTCTTACGGAATTTTCCGTAAAGTTCGGTACTCTGAGTAAGTAGAGATAAATTCTTCAGGAGAGAAGCCATGAAGTGGCAACAACGTGTTCGTGTCGCAACGGGTCTAAGTTGCTGGCAGATTATGTTGCATTTACTGGTAGTGGCGCTGCTGGTGGTGGGCTGGATGAGTAAGACTCTGGTTCACGTCGGCGTGGGATTATGCGCACTGTATTGTGTCACGGTAGTGATGATGCTGGTGTTTCAGCGCCACCCCGAGCAACGCTGGCGTGAGGTGGCAGACGTGCTGGAAGAGCTGACTACGACCTGGTATTTTGGCGCAGCGCTGATTGTGCTGTGGCTGTTGTCCCGCGTACTGGAAAACAACTTTTTGCTGGCAATTGCAGGGCTGGCAATCCTTGCTGGCCCGGCGGTAGTGTCTTTGCTGGCGAAAGATAAGAAGTTACATCACCTTGCGTCTAAACATCGCGTACGCCGCTGACCCTGTCGTGGCCGTTATCACCAGTAGCGGCCACAAACTATTCCACACAATATCCAGACTCGCATCCTTCAAATAAATCTGCTTGGTAATGTCCGTAAAGTGGCGAATAGGGTTAATCCACGTCAGGTTTTGCAGCCATACTGGCATGTTTTCCACTGGCGAAACGTAACCGGAAAGGAGAATGGCGGGCATCATAAAGACAAACACGCCGATAAACGCCTGCTGTTGCGTTGAACAGAGTGACGAAATCAACAGACCGAATCCCACCAGCGATAAACCGTAAATCACCATCGTAAAGTAGAATAGCGCCAGCGATCCGGCGAAGGGGATTTGATACGCCCAGATACCAATCGCCAGCACAATGGTGGCCTGGAAGGTGGCGACAATTAATGCCGGTACGGCTTTGCCGATGAATATCTGCCAGGTGGTGAGGGGAGAAACCAGTAACTGATCGAGCGTACCCTGTTCACGTTCGCGGGCGACGGAAAGTGAAGTGACGATCATTACGCCGATAGTGGTGATCATGGCGATCAGCGACGGCACCACAAACCATTTGTAGTCGAGATTCGGGTTATACCAGTTGCGTACCACCAGCTCGCTGTTGTTAGGTTTCGGTTTTCCTTCCAGCAGCTCCTGCTGATAATTTTTGACGATCTGTTGCAGGTAGTTGGCGGCAATTTGCGCACTGTTGGAGTTGCGTCCGTCGAGGATCAACTGCAATGGCGCGGTCTGGAAGGTATCCAATTTGCGTGAGAAATCAGCCGGGAAACGCACCAACAATAACGCCTTTTGCGTGTCGATGGTTGGGCGGATCTCCTGTGGGCTTTTCAGCAGCAGCACGTGGGTAAAGGCGCTGGCGCGGGCAAAACGTTGAGTAAGTTCTACCGAATGTTCGCCGTTATCTTCATCGTAGATGGCGATGGTGGCGTTAGTCACTTCCAGCGTGGCGGCGAACGGGAACAGGATCACCTGAATCAGCACGGGCAAAATCAGAATCGCGCGGGTTTGCGGTTCGCGCAGCAGCGACTGCAACTCTTTGCGGATTAACGTCCATAAGCGATGAAACATGCTCTTCTCCCTAATCCAGCCGACGTTTGGTTTTTAGCCACGTCAGGCCGATAAACATCACCGCCGAAGCGATCAAAAACAGCACGTTCACCACCAGCACCACTGGAATATTCCCGGCGAGGAACAGGCTTTGCAGGGTGCTGACGAAATAACGTGCGGGAATAATGTACGTCACCGCGCGGATCACCGCGGGCATACTGTCGATCTGAAAAATAAAGCCGGAAAGCATAATCGACGGCAGAAACGCGGCGTTCAGGGCGACCTGAGCGGCATTGAACTGGTTGCGGGTAATCGTAGAAATTAGTAGCCCCATCCCCAGGGTACTGAGTAAAAACAGGCTGGAGATAAAAAACAGAATCAGCAGTGACCCGCGATACGGCACGCCGAGAATAAACACCGACACCAGCATACACAGCAGCATCGCCAGCATCCCGAGGAAGTAATAAGGGATCAGCTTACACAGCAACAGTTCCGTGCGGGTTATCTCCGTAGAGAGTAACGCCTCCATGGTGCCGCGTTCCCACTCCCGCGCCACCACCAGCGAGGTGAGAATCGCGCCGATAACCGTCATGATGATGGTTACCGCACCGGGGATAATAAAGTGCTGGCTAATCGCCGCCGGGTTAAACCAGTAGCGAGTCTGGACGTCGATAAGTGGTTCAAAAGTCTGCCCGTTGTCCTCTGCCCGCTGCATTTGCCAGATCTGCCAGATCCCTTCGACATAACCTTGCACAAAGTTAGCGGTATTCGGCTCACTGCCGTCGGTGATCACCTGAATCGGCGCGGTAGCGTTGGCGCGCTCCATCTGTTCGGCGAAATCCACCGGAATCACCACCAGGCCACGAATTTTTCCCGCCTGCATTTTGGCGATTAATTCCTGACGGTTATCGCTGATGGTGGCGTCGATGTAGGGCGAACCGGTCATGGTATGGGTGAAATCCAGCGCCGCTTCGCTACGCTGTTCCAGCAAAATCCCAACCCGCAGCTTGCTGGAGTCGAGGTTAATGCCGTAGCCAAATATAAACAGCAGCAACAGTGGGATCACCACTGCAATCAGCCAGCTACTCGGATCGCGAACGATCTGCCGTGTCTCTTTGACGCACAGCGCCCGCACGCGACGCCAGGACAGGATCGGATTACTCATTGCCATGCTCCTTATCCCAGTCGTGGATCAACTGAATAAAGGCCTGCTCCATTGTGGGATCGGGTTGCTCGTCGTTGGCCGACTGCGCTTTCAAATCATCTGGCGTGCCGCTGGCGATTAATTTCCCACGATACACCAGGCCGATGCGGTCACAATATTCTGCTTCATCCATAAAGTGGGTGGTGACCATTACCGTGACGCCTTTCTCTACCATGCTGTTGATATGCAACCAAAATTCACGGCGGGTGAGGGGATCAACGCCGGACGTCGGTTCATCGAGAAACAGAATGTCCGGTTCATGCATCAGCGAACAGGCCAGCGCCAGACGCTGTTTAAAACCTAAGGGCAGTTCATCGGTCGCGTGGGAAGCGATACTTTTCAGGCCGAACGCCTCACTCATACGGGCGATTTTTTCGTTCTGCGCCCGCCCGCGTAAGCCATACACACCAGAAAAAAAGCGTAAATTCTGTTCGACCGTCAGGTTGCCATAGAGCGAAAACTTTTGCGCCATATAGCCGAGATGCTGGCGCGCTTTGCCAGAACTCTCTTTCAGATCCATACCCAGCACCAGCGCCTGGCCAGAGGTCGGTACCAACAAGCCGCACATCATCTTAAAGGTGGTCGATTTCCCTGCGCCGTTTGGCCCGAGCAAACCAAAGATTTCACCGCGTTTGACGGCAAAGTTGACGTGATCGGTGGCGGCAAAATCGCCAAACTTTTTGGTCAGCTCTTTCGCTTCGATCACCGTCTCGCCAGGTGTACCTTCCACCGTATGCAATATTGCGCCCAGCGGTGATTCCGAGGTTCCAGCTCCGCCCAGCAAATCAATAAACGCATCTTCAAAGCGGGGCGTGGTTTGGCTGATGTCGATTTCTGGCATCCCGTCGGCGTGGCGAATATCGTCTGGTGTGGCCTCTTTTTTGAGGATCAGACGTACCGATTTCCCCTGAATCATGCCGTCGCTCACCTGTGGCAGTTTCAAGGCGCGTTGCAACAATTTGCGGTTGCCCTCGTGCGGGCTGGTCATCAGAAAGCTACGTCCGGCCATGGTTTGCGTCAGGGCCGTCGGTTCTCCCTGATACAGCAACTCGCCTTCGTTCATCAGTAACACGTCACGGCACTGTTCGGCTTCGTCAAGATACGAGGTACTCCAGAGGATTAACATCCCTTCGCCTGCCAGCTCATGCACCATCTGCCACAATTCGCGGCGTGAGATAGGGTCAACGCCGACGCCAGGTTCATCGAGCAGCAACACTTTCGGTTCGCCCACCAGCGTACAGGCCAGGCCGAGTTTTTGCTTCATCCCACCAGAGAGCTTGCCCGCCAGGCGTCCGGTAAACGGACCGAGAGACGTAAACTCCAGCAGGCGAGCAAAAGTCTGCTTACGTGCCTCGCCAGTGACGCTGCGCAAATCCGCGTACAGATTGAGGTTCTCCATCACCGTGAGATCTTCATACAGGCCGAATTTCTGCGGCATATAGCCGAGAACGGCGTGCAGCGCGCCGTCGTTTTTGATCGGATCAAAGCCAATCACCGTGGCGCTGCCGCTATCGGGTTTCAGTAATCCCGCCAGCATCCGCATCAGTGTGGTTTTACCTGCGCCATCCGGCCCCACCAGCCCCGTTACATAACCAGCATGAATGGTACAGTCGAGCGGCGCGACGGCGGGCTTGTCCATGCCCGGAAAGCGTTTTTCCAGACCGTTCAGCGTAATAACGGCATCATTCATGTCCTGCCTCGTTACCGAATTGCACCGTCACTGGCATTCCCTGGCGTAAGGCATCATCGGCGTCGGTCACCACAATACGCAGGCGATAGACGAGGTCGGTACGCAGATCCGGCGTTTCGACGGTTTTTGGGGTAAATTCAGCAGTCGGTGAAACGAAACCAATCTGCCCGTGATACGGCTTGTCCGGGCGACCGTCGGTATAAAGCAGCACTTTGCGCCCCGGCTGGGCCTGGTCGAGATTACGTTCATCAACATAAGCGCGCACCCACACCGGACGTGTCAGTGAGACGGTAAAGACTGTGCCACCTTCATTGAGCACCGTGCCAGGCTCTACCGCGCGGGTTAACAGCGTGCCATCAGACGGTGCTATTAACGTTGAGTCCTGTAAATTCAGCTCCGCCTGCGCCAGTTGCGCCTGCGCCTGTTCGAGACTGGCTTTCGCCTGGGCGATGTCCTGTTCACGATTACCGGAGCGATACTGACGCAATTTATCCTGTGCTGATTTCAGCGTTGCCTGCGCCTGGTCGCGCGAGGAGCGGGCATTTTCCAGGTCGTTTGCCGAAATAGTGCGACTTTTCCACAACCCTTGCTGGCGGTTGTAGAAGTTCTGCGCATAGTCATATGCGGCCTGCGCCTGTTTTACGGCGGCGGCGGCCTGAGCGATTTCTTCATCGCGATACCCGGCAAGCATCAGGTCATACTGCGCCTGTGCCACCGAAACACCCGCTTTTGCCTGCATCAGGGCAATTTCATACGGCTTATGATCCAGTTCACCCAGCACCTGGCCCGCTTTAATCGCATCACCTTCGTCTACGGCCAGCGATTCAACGCGACCACCGACACGGAAGCTAAGATTCACGGTGCGAATATCCACGTTGCCATACAGCGTCAGGCCGTTATCCTGGCGGCTTTGATACCACCAGTAGCCTCCGGCAACCACGGCGGCAAGTACCACTACCGCCAGTCCGATCACGACAGGTTTTTTCATCACTACAAACTCCTTTGCGATAATCCTTGCAAAATCAGGTCGATATGACAGGTCACCGTCTGGTTGATCAGTTCGGTCTTTTCTTCATCGAACGCGGTCCAGCCGGTACGTAACAAAATAGTTTCTTTGCCAAGACGAAACGCCAGAATCTCACCAATCAACGCATGGGTATGGAGGATCATGCGGGTGTCGTTGGCGTCGCAGCCGGTCCAGGCGGCAATCAGGCGTGTAAGGTGGCTGTGTAGCGGGCTAATCACCTGTTCATGCACCAGGTGGTAGGCTGCCGTAGGAGAGAGTTGCTCACGGGAGATAAACTTGCTGAGGTTGACGGTGTCATCCTGGGTGAGCAGCTTAATCATGTTCCTG
Organism: Escherichia sp. HH26CH; assembly: GCF_009820205.1. NCBI lineage: Bacteria > Pseudomonadati > Pseudomonadota > Gammaproteobacteria > Enterobacterales > Enterobacteriaceae > Escherichia > Escherichia sp. HH26CH. The sequence goes on along the minus strand of NZ_VNXM01000054.1, from coordinate 177,509 downwards.
CAGGCGCGAAGGATCAGTTCACGAATAGCTGCGCGATCCGGCTGTGGTTGTGCGAACAAGCGTTCGGCTTCTTCAGCGTGCGGACGGAACTGCTCGCCAATAAAATCGGCAATCCACTGGGCGCAGGCGAGATACAAATCTTCTTTCGAACCGAAGTAGTAGGTGATGGCAGCGATATTCTGCCCGGCCTGGGCGGCTATCTCGCGGGTGGTGGCGTTCATTCCATATTCACCAAACTGCGCCAGTGCGGCAGCAATCAGCTGTTTTTTCGCCTGTTCACCCTTGATTGTCATGGCTGGATTATTCATCGCACAGTCCATTCTTAATCAAATGATTGATTAAGATTATGACTCCATATGGGAGTTGTCCAGTATGGCTAAGAATTTTAGCTACGCCAGTCACAGGGATAATTTATGCGCTGTGTCACAAAAACTGCTACACTCCGCCCCCTCATGACATTGTGGTTTTTGTCATTTTCCTTTTCAGTATCTCCCTGAAAACTACACCGGTAACGGTCGGGGCGGTTCGGAGTAGTTATGTCTTTCGATTCTTTGGGGTTAAGCCCTGATATCCTGCGCGCCGTTGCCGAGCAGGGTTACCGTGAACCCACCCCTATTCAGCAGCAGGCGATCCCTGCGGTGCTGGAAGGCCGCGACCTGATGGCCAGTGCCCAGACCGGTACCGGCAAAACAGCGGGCTTTACGCTGCCGCTGTTGCAACACCTGATCACTCGCCAGCCGCACGCCAAAGGGCGTCGTCCGGTACGTGCGCTCATTCTTACCCCAACCCGTGAACTGGCTGCACAGATTGGCGAAAACGTCCGTGATTACAGCAAATACCTGAATATTCGTTCGCTGGTGGTGTTTGGCGGCGTCAGCATTAACCCGCAGATGATGAAGCTGCGCGGTGGCGTTGATGTGCTGGTGGCAACGCCGGGGCGTTTGCTGGACCTGGAACATCAGAATGCAGTGAAGCTGGATCAGGTTGAAATTCTCGTCCTCGATGAAGCTGACCGTATGCTCGACATGGGCTTTATCCACGATATCCGTCGCGTGTTAACAAAACTGCCAGCGAAGCGCCAGAACCTGTTGTTCTCCGCGACCTTCTCTGACGATATTAAAGCTCTGGCGGAAAAACTGTTGCACAACCCGCTGGAAATTGAAGTGGCACGCCGCAATACCGCGTCTGATCAGGTGACCCAGCACGTTCACTTTGTCGATAAGAAACGTAAACGCGAATTACTGTCGCACATGATTGGTAAAGGGAACTGGCAGCAGGTGCTGGTGTTTACCCGTACCAAACACGGTGCTAACCATCTGGCTGAACAGCTCAATAAAGATGGTATCCGCAGTGCGGCGATCCACGGTAATAAATCGCAAGGTGCGCGTACTCGTGCACTGGCCGATTTTAAATCGGGCGATATTCGTGTTCTGGTGGCAACTGACATCGCTGCACGCGGTCTGGATATCGAAGAGTTGCCGCACGTCGTCAACTACGAGCTGCCAAACGTACCGGAAGATTATGTTCACCGTATCGGGCGTACCGGTCGCGCGGCAGCTACCGGTGAAGCGTTGTCGCTGGTGTGTGTTGATGAACACAAACTTCTGCGTGATATCGAAAAACTGCTGAAAAAAGAGATTCCACGCATTGCGATTCCGGGTTATGAGCCGGACCCGTCAATCAAGGCCGAACCGATACAGAATGGTCGCCAGCAACGTGGCGGCGGTCGTGGACAAGGCGGTGGTCGCGGTCAACAGCAACCACGCCGCGCTGAAGGTGGCGCAAAATCTGCGAGCGCGAAGCCTGCAGAAAAACCATCTCGTCGTCTCGGCGATGCCAAACCGGCAGGCGAGCAACAACGCCGTCGCCGTCCGCGTAAACCTGCCGCTGCGCAGTAATACCATGTAAGGGCAAAAGAGTATCACAGGCTTTTGCCCATTATTCAGGTAACACGGTCAGACATGCATGTCATGTCTGATTTTATTGTTTTTAATAAATTTGCTTTATGATCTATCTAGTGTATTTAAAATGGCAATGAAATTATTTCTTCTTGCTATCTGAATTATTGTTAATAACATTGGTTGATATTCATAAACAAATTCTGGGAAAGTCTGGAATAAACATGCTATTGCATAAAGTGTTTGTTCATCATCTGGAAAAGTATTATGAGATATGTGATTCAGTATTAGCTTGATTCTGTCCCTGATTTTATTATTTTCATTGTCTATAGTGTATCCGACTATCTCCCTAAGCAAAATAAAGTGTGCAGTCGTTTCATTACCATATATCTTTAGCAGTTCCAATAAACTGTCAAATTCTGACGCCTGAATATTTTTGGCACATAACTTTAACACTTTATCGAGTAACTCCAGATGCCCCGGTTCATAAACTGTTTTTTGTAGAATATTAAGTAATGTTGGCAATGATGAATATGCATAAGGAATATCTGTATTCAATAACAATTTCAAAGATTGAGCGGCAATTTTAGGTTGATATAAATGCCGCGATTCAATTCTGCTAATTAAAAAAGCAGTTGTATTCTTTTTAGTTTCATTGTCGGTAATCTCTATCATCTCAAACAGTCTGCTGAAATATCCTCTCAGATCGTATTGTGTAACAATAGAAATACAATCCGTGAATAAGTCATTATATTCAGTTATTAAATTTGGATAGCTATCAAAAAGTGTATAACACATCTCCATATAATTATGCAATTTTAATATTTGTGAAGAGGATTTAATTGTCGCATCGCTAATGCTAGTTGTTTTTATCGATTCAATAGCGAAAATCAGTGGGCTGATACATTTCGATAAATCATCATGTTGTAACTTCAACACTAAAACTATATCTTTTATCCATTTTATTTTTAAGTCAATGTCTGTTTGTTTTGAGATGATGTTAATCAGTGCGTGTTGGACGCAGCGATGCCTGATTAAACTATGTTGATTTAAATATCCTCTGTGAACAGAGTTATGTGCAATATCCAGTATGGCATCAAAGAGCAAACTATCAGGATTTGAATTTGTGGAGGTAAAGATGTTCGTTATAAGATAATTTAATATCAATATTTTATTTCCGTCGTTATTTATATGGCGTAGTGGTGCCAATAACTTGTTATAGAAAACTTTCTTTTCCTCAGTGTTGTATTTGCTATTTTTGTCATTAATATGATTAAGAATTTTAACCAAAAGGATGATTATTTTGTTCTTATAATCGAGTAAATCTGGCTGAACATGATACGTCGAGAGGTACCCCTGGGTATCAAAAATAGAAGATGCATCGGGGCTATCAAAAATCATTAAATCTTCCGGACTATTTATATCGAAAAGTTTGATATTTTTTATAAATAATTGTGAAAAAAACAAAATACTTTCTTTATGAAATACGTCAGAATTATCATATAAAATATTAATTATTGGTAAGGCTATTTGCTCATTCGAAATTTTTTGCGGTTCTAAATGATAAGGGTTGTTTAATACCTTATTATTATATAAGGTTGATGTTAAATGCTGAATGAACATCTGCTTTTGTTCATGGTTCTTTGTTTTTTTAATAACATCTAGCAGTTTTTTGGCATTATTGTCAAACCAGAAAACCATATCTGTAATGGATAAGTTGTCAGGGAAATAGTTGGAGTTGCCTGGTGTATTAGGTTTAAATAATGGCCACTGCTCAAACAAATTACGCATATTAACTCCTTTAATACGTCAAATTAAAATTGATAAAAATAATAAGTAATCATTATGTGCAAGCTATAGATTATGAAAGTATTACTATGAAATAATTTAAATTAACTATCAAAAATCGCTCATTTCTGCTTATTGATAGAAAGATTGATCGCCAGTCTGTTTAGAGCGGTGCAGCAGCAAACTTTCATAACCAGGTTATCCTGAGTTTGTTGTGCGAAAAGTTAAAAATGAGCGATTTCTGTAAGATTCCCCATTTTGCCAGGCTTATGATCCGCAGATCATTCAAGTGCAAAGGAGCGATGTATGGATTGTTCAAAATGTAATGGTTATGCGACGATGTTATTAAATATGGTGCATGGTTCTGACCCGGTTAATTTACTGGAATTACATGGTTTCCTTGAACACTTCGCATATTATGTTTCATTTGGCAAATTTAATGCTGGCCACCAGCGCTATAATGCATTTAAAAAATTCGTCAGTGAGATTTCGGAGATCAGCGCAAATGATATCAATATGACGATTAAAACCGGGCAATCCAGACATGAAAATGTGATCTCTATAAATATGAATAATGCAATTCATCGTGATGAGAAAGGGATCACCGTCAGAATAGATAATATTAATGGTAAGAAAAATAACTATAATTCATCAGATGTTTTTATTCCTTATGTAAATACATTTTCTGACCTCAAAAATAAAATACTCAGGATGAAAATTGAACTGACTGAAGGTAGTGGTTTTTCTAAAAGTCTTTTTGACAGTCAGATTGAGACGCATATTCTGAGGGATATTAATTCGCTTAACGTTGGTGAGAAATTGAATGATGATAATCTTGCATATCATTCTATATTCACTAACGAATTCTCTGTTATTATTCCGCCATCCTATTATGATGCGACTTCAGCAGTAAACGCTAATAATATTGTGAGAGAAAAACTATATGAAAGTGATAGTAAAGTTAAAGATATCGTCGATGATATGTCTAATCATGACGTGGAGAGCGAAAAAGATATATTTGTAATCGGGGGGATGATAGAAAAACTAGAGTCTCTGGCAGACGAATCTTTCAATGATAAAACTGATAACATAAAAACAGTAAAAGATTTGCTAACGCAATTAACTGATGGCATGGAACTCTTCACGCTGCGGGACATGGTAGCATTCCCATCGTCCATAATAGCAAAACTATTAAAATCCCCACTTAATAGCGATCATGAACTTGTTATGCGCGTACTGGATACGTATCTGTGCTACTTCAGAAATAAAAATCTGAGTAACGATGCGGAAATAATAAACTTTTTCTATGCTCTCTTTTTAAAGAGACCAGAGTTGATGGTTTCTGAAAATTATAGATTTATTCAATTTGTTGATTTGCTTTTTGAAAACAGAAGTGTGGAAGAGAAAAACTTAGCATTTGACCTTTATCACAATTATCAGGTATTACCTGAAATAAAACAATTCGTTACTGAAGAAATAAAGTTGAATTTCAATCAGCTGCAAGGATTGTCAGATAAAGATAATAAATGTTATATCCTGTTATCATCCGATAACTCTGGGCGAGTAATGCACTTATCGCACCAGGCGTTAATCTCAATGCTTGAGCCAGAAGTTAAGAAAAAGACCATCTGGAATAATTACTCTATTTATCCATCTTTGCAGGATACCCATGAAGTTGTCAGAGATGATCCAGAAACGATTTGTACGCGTGCATTTCCTTTATTTGCAAAAGGATGGGAATATGCGCAGAAAAATAAGAAACACCAATTGATTCTCAATGCTCTTGGATTGAAAGGTTATATTCGTGATGTATTTATGTCAGCAATAATGCGAAAAACAGACTTTGTGCCAGAATCGGATAATCAACCGACAGAATTTAAATCATTATTTTCCTCTTTGATGACCGATTCAGACCAATGGCAACAGCATACTTTGAAAGAAAAACATTACACTAATCTATTAACGATGCTGGATCTCAAAGAGGCCAGTGAAAGTGATAAGTCTAAAATATTTTTCTGTCTGTCTGCCGTATTTGCAAATATTTCTCACAGTAATGTCTTTTACGGTATTCCTGATGCGTCAAAAATTTTAAAACGTTATGCATTTGCTTTATTGGCTAAAGCTTACTCTTTAGATGAAAATATGATAAGCAGTCAAACTTTTAATACATACAAAGCGGTATTGCTTGATTTCAATAATCTGTCTAATGAAGAGGCCAACCAGCTGCGTATAAGTTCGTTATATCGTGATATGGTCCGCTACGCACAATATCGTTTTTCTAAAGTTTTATCCGAGTGGACGCCAGACGCATGGCTGTAAAGATCCCAACAGGATAATGGCATTGATGGCCCTGGCTCAGGCCAGGGCGGGCAATACCGGTTCCTGCGAAGCGATGACGGCGGCAAGTGTAACCACGAAATGCGGTATCACTTGCTGTTTTCTGCCCTGAAGACTGGCGCTCACCGTGCCGTCGAACTTTCAATCAAATATATTGTGTGAGGGCGTGTTTGCGAGCCGCTTTCCAGAAACAGAAAAACCATTACCCCTGAAAACCGAAAAATGCCACAATATTGGCTGTTTATACAGTATTTCAGGTTTTCTCATGGCATTAACCGCCGCGCTTAAAGCGCAAATTGCCGCCTGGTATAAGGCGCTTCAGGAACAGATCCCCGACTTTATTCCCCGTGCGCCGCAGCGGCAGATGATTGCGGACGTCGCCAAAACGCTGGCCGGAGAAGAAGGGCGGCATCTGGCGATTGAAGCCCCCACCGGCGTTGGGAAAACGCTCTCCTATTTGATCCCCGGCATCGCCATTGCCCGCGAAGAGCAAAAAACGCTGGTGGTGAGTACCGCCAACGTGGCGTTGCAGGATCAGATTTACAGCAAAGATTTACCGCTGCTGAAAAAGATCATTCCCGATCTTAAATTCACTGCCGCTTTTGGGCGTGGGCGCTACGTTTGCCCGCGTAATCTGACGGCGCTCGCCAGCACTGAGCCCACGCAACAGGATCTGCTGGCGTTTCTTGACGACGAACTGACGCCAAATAATCAGGAAGAGCAAAAACGTTGTGCAAAGTTGAAGGGCGATCTCGACACTTATAAATGGGATGGTCTGCGCGATCATACGGATATCGCCATTGATGATGATCTCTGGCGTCGTTTAAGTACCGACAAAGCCAGCTGCCTCAACCGCAACTGTTACTACTATCGTGAATGCCCGTTTTTTGTTGCTCGTCGGGAGATTCAGGAAGCGGAAGTGGTGGTGGCAAACCATGCGCTGGTGATGGCGGCGATGGAAAGCGAAGCGGTATTGCCTGACCCGAAAAATTTACTGCTGGTGCTGGACGAAGGCCATCACCTGCCTGATGTGGCACGGGATGCGCTGGAGATGAGCGCCGAAATTACCGCGCCGTGGTATCGGCTGCAGCTGGACTTGTTTACGAAGCTTGTTGCTACCTGTATGGAGCAGTTTCGCCCGAAGACGATCCCACCGCTGGCAATCCCTGAACGTTTGAATGCGCATTGTGAAGAGTTGTATGAGCTTATCGCTTCGTTAAACAACATTCTCAATCTCTACATGCCAGCCGGTCAGGAGGCGGAGCACCGTTTTACAATGGGGGAACTGCCTGAGGAAGTGCTGGAAATCTGTCAGCGGCTGGCAAAGCTCACCGAGATGCTGCGTGGTCTGGCGGAGTTATTTCTCAACGATTTAAGTGAGAAAACCGGCAGCCATGACATTGTACGCCTGCATCGGTTGATTTTGCAGATGAACCGCGCGTTGGGGATGTTCGAGGCGCAAAGCAAACTCTGGCGGCTGGCTTCTCTGGCGCAATCTTCCGGTGCACCCGTCACTAAATGGGCGACGCGGGAAGAGCGCGACGGGCAGCTACATCTGTGGTTTCACTGTGTGGGTATTCGTGTTAGCGACCAACTGGAAAGGCTGTTGTGGCGCAGTATTCCGCACATTATTGTTACCTCCGCAACCTTGCGTTCGCTGAACAGTTTTTCGCGTTTGCAGGAGATGAGCGGGCTGAAAGAGAAAGCGGGTGACCGCTTTGTGGCGCTGGATTCGCCCTTTAACCACTGCGAACAGGGCAAAATTGTTATTCCCCGGATGCGCTTTGAGCCTTCCATCGACAACGAAGAGCAGCACATTGCCGAGATGGCGGCCTTTTTCCGTAAGCAGGTGGAGAGCAAAAAACATCTCGGTATGTTGGTACTGTTTGCCAGCGGACGGGCGATGCAGCGGTTTCTCGACTATGTGACGGATTTACGTCTGATGCTGCTGGTGCAGGGCGATCAGCCGCGTTACCGTTTAGTTGAACTGCACCGCAAACGCGTTGCCAACGGTGAGCGCAGCGTGCTGGTGGGCTTACAGTCATTTGCCGAAGGGCTTGATTTGAAAGGTGATCTGTTAAGCCAGGTGCATATCCACAAAATCGCTTTTCCGCCCATCGACAGCCCCGTGGTGATCACCGAAGGGGAATGGCTGAAAAGCCTCAACCGCTATCCGTTTGAGGTGCAAAGCCTGCCGAGCGCCTCGTTTAACCTGATTCAGCAGGTTGGGCGACTGATTCGAAGCCACGGTTGCTGGGGCGAAGTGGTTATCTACGACAAACGCTTGCTGACCAAAAATTATGGCAAGCGACTACTGGATGCATTACCGGTATTTCCGATAGAGCAACCGGAAGTCCCTGAAGGTATAGTTAAAAAGAAAGAAAAAACGAAATCCCCACGCCGTCGGCGGCGTTAATGATGTGAGTCAGGTAAGGAGTCGTAAATGGACTATCGCAAAATCATTAAAGAGATCGGGCGCGGGAAAAACCACGCGCGCGATTTAGACCGGGATACTGCGCGCGGTCTGTATGCTCATATGCTCAATGGTGAAGTCCCTGACCTTGAGTTGGGCGGCGTATTGATTGCGCTGCGTATCAAAGGGGAAGGGGAAGCAGAGATGCTCGGCTTTTACGAAGCCATGCAAAATCACACCATCAAGCTGACGCCGCCTGTTGGCAAGCCGATGCCGATTGTCATCCCTAGTTACAACGGCGCGCGTAAACAGGCCAACCTGACGCCGTTGTTGGCGATTCTGCTGCACAAACTCGGTTTTCCTGTGGTGGTTCACGGGGTTAGCGAAGATCCAACTCGCGTGCTGACAGAAACCATTTTCGAACTGATGGGTATTACGCCAACGTTGCACGGCGGGCAGGCGCAGGCGAAGCTCGACGAACATCAACCGGTGTTTATGCCAGTCGGCGCGTTTTGCCCGCCGCTGGAAAAACAACTGGCGATGCGCTGGCGGATGGGCGTGCGTAACAGTGCACATACCCTGGCGAAACTGGCGACGCCATTTGCCGAAGGTGAGGCGCTGCGTCTTTCCAGCGTTTCGCATCCGGAATACATTGGACGCGTCGCGAAGTTCTTTAGCGATATCGGCGGGCGGGCGCTACTAATGCATGGTACTGAAGGTGAAGTGTATGCTAATCCGCAGCGCTGCCCGCAGATCAATCTCATTGACCGTGAAGGGGTGCGGGTGCTGTATGAAAAACAGGACACTGCTGGTAGCGAGTTACTGCCACAAGCAAAAGACCCGGAAACCACGGCGCAGTGGATTGAGCGTTGCCTGGCTGGCAGCGAGCCGATTCCCGAATCGCTGAAAATCCAGATGGCTTGCTGCCTGGTGGCAACAGGTGAGGCGGCAACTATTAGCGATGGCCTGGCGCGCGTTAATCAGGCATTTTAATTTTCATCTCAGCCGGATGAGCCATGTCATCCGGCTTTTACCCCACCGCAATATGAAATTCCTGCATCTTTATTGACCTTCCCGCGCCCGGCGTGCAGCATAAAAAAACAACAAACACATAACATAAACAGGAGTTAATCATGGAAAGTGGTCATCGCTTTGATGCTCAGACGCTGCACAGTTTTATTCAGGCTGTATTTCGTCAGATGGGTAGCGAGGAACAGGAAGCGAAATTAGTCGCCGATCATTTAATCGCGGCAAACCTGGCAGGGCATGATTCACATGGTATTGGCATGATCCCAAGCTATGTGCGCTCCTGGAGTCAGGGGCATCTGCAAATTAACCACCATGCCAAAATCGTTAAAGAGGCGGGGGCGGTGGTCACGCTCGATGGCGATCGCGCATTTGGTCAGGTAGCGGCACACGAAGCGATGGCGCTGGGGATTGAGAAAGCGCATCAGCACGGCATAGCCGCCGTGGCGCTACATAACTCGCATCACATCGGTCGTATTGGTTACTGGGCAGAACAGTGCGCGGCGGCGGGGTTTGTCTCTATCCACTTTGTTAGCGTGGTGGGTATTCCAATGGTCGCGCCGTTCCACGGCCGCGACAGCCGCTTTGGCACCAACCCGTTCTGTGTGGTTTTCCCACGTAAAGATAATTTCCCTCTGTTGCTCGATTACGCCACCAGCGCCATCGCATTTGGGAAAACTCGCGTCGCCTGGCATAAAGGCGTACCCGTGCCGCCAGGCTGTCTGATTGACGTTAACGGCGTACCGACGACAAATCCGGCGGTAATGCAGGAGTCGCCGTTGGGTTCGTTGTTGACCTTTGCCGAACATAAAGGCTACGCCCTCGCGGCGATGTGTGAAATTCTTGGCGGGGCGCTTTCCGGCGGTAAAACAACGCATCAGGAAACGTTACAAACCAGTCCCGATGCCATTATTAACTGCATGACCACAATCATCATCAACCCGGAACTGTTCGGCGCGCCGGATTGTAGTGCGCAGACCGAAGCCTTTGCCCAGTGGGTGAAAGCCTCGCCGCATGATGACGATAAGCCGATTTTGCTACCGGGCGAGTGGGAAGTGAACACGCGTCGCGAACGGCAGGAGTTGGGGATTCCACTGGATGCGGGAAGCTGGCAGGCCATTTGTGATGCGGCACGGCAGATTGGTATGCCGGAAGAGGTGTTGCAGGCTTTCTGTCAGCAGTTAGCCAACTAAAAAAAAGCCCGTCCAGTGACGGACGGGCAAACAAGGGTAACATAGGATCAATGAGGGTTAGAGCATATGCGTCTGTCGGCAAACAGACAGGGAAATACTTGTGCTGGACGTAGCGTAAACGCCTGATCCGTCCAACGGTTCGGATTTTGTAGGCCTGATAAGACGCGGTAGCGTCGCATCAGGCACCTGTTGCCGGATGCGGCGTCAACGCCTTATCCGTCCTACGAATTACTTATAGATAACCGCGGTACCGCTTAATTTATTGTTGTTGGTGGCAGAAGTGATGCTGTATCCACTAGCACCAGCAGCCGCAGCTTTCTCAGCCAGTTTCGCTTCCAGGGCATCGAGGGTGGATGCACCATCGGCAGAAACCACGCCGATTTTATTCATGTTCTGTGCCTGGGATGCCGTTACCGGTTCCGCCGCGAACACGCCAAAGGACAGAGTTGAAAGAGCCATAGCAGCAACAACAGTATTGATAGTTTTCATAATTAATCTCTCGCAGGTGATTTTTGTTTAAGTGACGTTGTTTCGTCGATGTGATGAGTATCACGTTTTTTTACGAGAGATAAAATCGAAGAGAATTGACCGCCTTGTTCAAATAAATTGATTGATATCTAACATACTGATAAACCATTTATTTGTTGTACTTATGGACTTGTTTTATGCAGCGTGGCAGTCACGGCAGCGTTAAAGGCACGAAATGCCACGCAAAATACAAATTATACTCACTATACATCCCGCCAGTTGCAGTTAACGTAACTGGCTGTCTTTCGAACCTCTGCGATTATATCCTGTATAAGCTGGTTTTTGTAAATCTTTCTCCTGCTGACAATGAATGCATAAGCGCACACCAGGAATGGCTTCCCGACGGGCTTGCGGGATGGGGGCTCCGCACTCTTCACATTCATACAGGCTTTCGCCACGCGGAATTTCACCCCGGGCACGAGCAATCGCATCTTCAATTGTACTGTTGATCTGTTCGTTGACGGCGTCATCGTTAGCCCAACCGGATGCCATATCGTCCTCCCCATATCAATACTTGTACAGTTAAGTGTAGCTAATATAGGGGCGAACTCGGGCAGTTCAAGCGTCAGATCTCCGACCATTCCCGCAGCAGATTATGATAAAGATTGAGCAGCGACAGGATCTCTTCACTTTCGCCGTAGCGGCTTTTCAGCGACTGAATATTGTTGTCCAGTTCAAACAGCATGGCGCGCTTTTTATCATCACGGATCATCGACTGGATCCACATAAATGATGCCACTCGTACGCCGCGGGTTACGGGTGTCACGCAGTGCAAGCTGCTGGAGGGATACAACACGAGATCGCCTGCCGGAAGTTTTACCCGATGTTGCCCGAAGGTGTCATTAACGACCAGTTCGCCGCCGTCGTAGCTTTGTGGATCGCTTAAAAACAGTGTGGCAGAAAGGTCAGTACGCATCCAGCCGTTTTGTGGATGGCTGCGTACTGCGCCATCCACATGGAAACCATAGGTTTCATTGTTCTGATAGCGATTAAACAGCGGCGTGGAAAGGGTACGCGGCAAGGCCGCGGCAAAGAACAAAGCATGTTGGTTAACCGCGTTCAGCACCTCATTTTGCAGGGCGGCGTATAACGTGCTGCGGGTGTCTACCTGTTGATTGTTCTTAACTTGCGCACCTTGTGCGCCGGTGGTGACGCGTCCATCCACCCATTCGGCTTGTTCCAGTTGTTCGCGAAACCGGGCGACGTCCTTTGGCGATAGCACGCCGGGAATGTGGTACATCATACAAGTTCTCCAAAAAGTGGGGCCTGCGCCCCACATCTGAATCAGAAATGCATATTGGCCGTGAGCAAGAAGGTTCTTGGCTCGCCCGGGTGATAACGGTAGCCGCTCTTGTTGATTGAGGCGACGTAATCGGTATCAAACAGGTTGTAGACGTTTAGCTGGAAGTCGAGATTGCGATTAACCCGATACCCCAGTTTAGCGTCGGCGACCCAATAACCTTCGGTAAACGCTGGCGTTCCCACCGCGCCGTCAGAACCTTTATGCATACTGCCGATATAGCGTGCGCCCGCACCAACGGAAATATCATCGGTTGCCTGATACTGGCTCCATAAGGTAAAGGCGTGCTCCGGGGTATACGGCAGCGATGAGGAGCCATCCTGGGCAACATCTTTGCCGTTTTTGATGGTTGCTTTTTGCTGGGTATAGCCGCCAATCACCTGCCACGCGGGAGTGATATTCCCGGCCACGGATATCTCATAGCCTTCGACGCGTTTCTTACCGTATTGCGAGTAAGTTCCGTCATCATTTTGCTCAACTTCATTTTCGATATCAGTACGGAACAGCGCGGCGGTGAGCAACAGGCGTTTATCCAGAACCTGCCATTTGGTGCCAATCTCGCTGGTGTTGGCTTTTTGCGGTTTAAAATCGGTACGGTTGGCACTGTTACCGCTGCCAGACTGCGCAAGGGCGAAGTTGTTTCCGCCCGGCGGCTGTTGGGAAACGGCATAGTTAATATAGACATTGCCGTTTTCCGTCAGGTGATACAGCGCCCCGGCTTTCCAGTTCACCAGATTGCCAGACTTGGCGGTGTCAACAGTGGTGACCGGAGAACCTTTCGCCACGCCAGCTGGGCAGGTAACGGCACCTCGGCCACTGCCGCCGCAGGCGGTGGCACTGTCATATTCAGTATGATAATTATCCAGACGGATCCCGCCGTTCAACTCAAAATCACGGGTGATTTGCAGCGTATCGAAAGCATAAATTGCGAAGGTGTCCGTCTGACCATTGGCGTTTGCGCCGTTGCGCGTCAGGCCGCCAGGATGAATGCTGCTGTCAGGATGATAAATATTCACCGCGGGTAACGTCAGCGGATTAACGCCGTAGTTGGTTTGTGTTTCACGGGTAAATTCCACGCCGGTACTGACATCATGACCGATAGAGCCGGTATAGAACGTCGAGGTCAGGTTGGTCTGGTTGGTGAGAATTTTATTACTCACATCTTTAGTATTCGCAATACGGGACCAGGTCCAGCTATCCACATTGCTGGTGGGCTGGGTAATATTCGACGCCCCGCCCATAATCGCCGTCATCAGGTAATCCTGCTTCACGCGCGACCAACGCGTAGTGTTGCGAATAGTGGTGTTCTCGCTAATGTCGTGCTCAAAACGCATGGTAGCGGTGTCGGTGGTCGAATCGTCGTAATCGGAATCCGTGCCGTAAAAGTTATGCGTATCAACTTTTCCGGAATGATTCAGGGCCGCCGTTCCCGCAGATGGGGCAGAATAGCCCGGCAAACCGATGGTCGGAATGCCGCCGTCTGGCGTGTTGTGCTGGGTGACATGCAGATAATTAAGATACAAACGATTCGCTGTGCCAAGGCCAAAAGCTACAGAAGGGGCGACGCCGTAACGCTCATTTTTAACTTTGTCGCGTCCGGCATCGTGCGTTTTTTCACCCATCACATTCAGGCGCACCGCGGTGGTATCACCAATGACCTGATTGACGTCCAGCGTGCCGCGGCGGAACCAGGCGCTGCCAATACTGGCGGAAGCGTCAATGCCTGAATCATTGCGCGGCTGCTTGCTGATCATATTGATCGAGCCCGTCGGCGCGCTGCGCCCGTAGTCGGTGCCGGACGGCCCTTTAATCACTTCGACCTGTTCGGTATTGAAGGTGTCGCGTGAGACGCTGCCGATATCGCGAATCCCATCAATATAAATACTGTTAGAAGTATCGGCACCGCGCATATAAATGGCGTCGCCAGTGGTGGAGTTACCGTTCTCACCAGCAAAAAACGCACCCACTCCGGGGACGTTTTTGAGCGCATCGGTAAGGTTGGTTGCGCCCTGATCTTTAATCACTTGTTCAGAAATCACCGTCATCGTGCGGGTCGTATCCGCTACCGGACGCGAGAATTTCGGATCGGCAGATTGTTGTGGTGCATAAAGCGAAGGCGTTGATGCTTCGACAACCAGCGTGTCATCCGCGTTAGTTTGCCCTTCGGCGGCGAGTGCCTGTGCCACAGGCGTAATACCAATACAAAGACCGGCAAAGAACGTGAGCGAATGAAATTGTCTGGCAGGGAAATTGCGATTGTTTTCCATTTTGCAGGTGACTTTTTCTTATATGTTGAAATTTTCACTGTCACGAGAAAGCCTCTCTGCGGATGCGATGCCACTGTTAATCCCGTGATAGTGTTCGTGCAAGTGATAATAATTTTGATAAGCATTATCACTTGGCGCGATTTTCTATCACCCATTGCGCGAAAAAGAAATACATTTATTTACATTGCGTTCATATTTGATGTTTTTTGATTACAAAACAGGCGAAAACTGCATCCAGAGGCGAATGCAGTTACGTTGGTGGGGTTATTTGTAGATGGTTGCAGTACCGAACATCTGGTCATTTCCGCCTGCGGAATTAATGACATAACCTTTCGCGCCTTGTTCGCGCGCTTTTTCTGCCAGTTTATCCTCCAGATCGCTTAGATTTGATGCGCCAGTTGCCGAAACGGTACCGGCGGGCCGTAGCTGACCGCTGTCCAGGTTACTCATTGGTTGTGCGGCATAAGCCGTGAGAGAGATTCCGCTCAGGACGGTGGCAATCAGTAGTGTGAGGCACTTTTTCATAATGACATCCTCATAAATACAACGGGTAGTGCCTGATAAGTGTAGGTCGCCTGGACGATGAAAATGACGCAAAAAATTGACAGAGATGTGCTTGTTTTTTGAACGATATATTTTTACAAAATAAGACAAATCAATGACATGCATGATGCTGATTTTTATGATGAATTGATGGGGTAACAAGATAAGTGGCATATTTTGCGCATGATACACGACGCCAGATATTTACCCTGTCGCGTTATGCGGGTATCTTACGCCGCTGCTTAAAGGAGAATGCTATGTCCGCCCAGAAACCGGGGTTGCATCCGCGCAACCGTCATCACAGCCGCTACGATCTTGCCACGCTTTGTCAGGTCAATTCTGAACTCAGGCAATTCCTCACGCTTACACCTGCCGGGGAGCAAAGCGTAGACTTTGCCAATCCGCTGGCGGTGAAGGCGCTCAATAAGGCGTTGCTGGCCCATTTTTACGCCGTAGCGAACTGGGATATCCCGGACGGTTTTCTCTGCCCGCCAGTGCCAGGTCGGGCAGATTACATTCATCACCTTGCCGATTTACTGGCTGAAGCAAGCGGAACAATTCCAGCTAATGCCAGCATTCTGGATATCGGCGTTGGTGCGAACTGTATTTACCCGCTGATTGGCGTACATGAATATGGCTGGCGTTTTACCGGTAGTGAAACCAGCAGCCAGGCGTTAAGCAGCGCGCAGGCGATCATCAGCGCTAATCCGGGGCTTAATCGCGCCATTCGTCTGCGTCGGCAAAAAGAGAGCGGGGCGATTTTTAACGGTATTATCCACAAAAACGAGCAATACGACGCGACCTTGTGTAACCCGCCATTCCACGATTCCGCCGCTGCGGCACGGGCGGGTAGTGAGCGTAAACGGCGTAATCTGGGGCTGAACAAAGACGATGCATTGAACTTTGGTGGTCAGCAACAGGAGTTGTGGTGTGAAGGCGGTGAAGTGGCTTTTATCAAAAAGATGATTGAAGAGAGCAAAGGCTTCGCGAAGCAGGTGATGTGGTTTACCTCACTGGTATCTCGTGGCGAAAACTTACCGCCGTTGTATCGTGCTCTGACGGACGTGGGCGCGGTGAAAGTGGTTAAAAAAGAGATGGCCCAGGGGCAAAAGCAGAGTCGCTTTATTGCCTGGACCTTTATGAACGACGAGCAGCGCCGCCGTTTTGTCAATCGCCAGCGTTAAAGCGTTGGTTCCCCCGGCGGCAACGGTTCAGCCGGGGTCGCGCCCGGAGCAGGCAGCACCTGATAAGTCTGCACTGGCGCGCGAACGCCCGCCAGGTCGAAATGTTTTTTCACCTGGCTGTCGAGGGCAAAGCGTACCGTCCACTGTTTGAGTGGCAGCGTGGTGAACGAAACACGCAGTGTAAACGCGGTATTGCTTAAGCCGACAATCCCGGCAAAATTCGGTTCACCAATAATCAGCCCGCGAATTTCTTCGTTTTCCATTAATTCCGCTACCGCATCTTTCAGTGCCTGATTGGCTTTATCAGCATCTTCATGGCGATCAACATCGTAATTTGCCACTACCGAACCAATGCCGCGGACAAAGTTAGCAAAGGTGGTAATCGAAGACCACGGAATGATGTGATACGCCCCGGTATCCTGGCGTACGCCCACGGAGCGAATCGACATCCGTTCCACAGTGCCGGTCAGCGGCCCGATAGTCACCAAATCTCCAGTGTTCATGCCGTTTTCAAACTGAATAAATACCCCGGTGATAATATCTTTCACCAGCGTTTGCGAACCAAAAGAGATAGCCAGCCCCAATGCACCAGCACCTGCCAGCAATGGCGCGATATTAACGCCGATTTCTGACAACACAATCATGATGGTGATGGTACTGATAATCACCGCCAGCGCGTTGCGAAACAGCGTCAGCAGAGTACGCGTGCGGGCGCTCGGTAGCGGGCGGCCATGAATATCCGAAGCCAGCCGGTTTTCGATCAAACTGGCGAGCACCGTCCAGCCAACCGCCGAGAAGAAAAGGATGAGTGCGATACGGATCAGGATATCTACGGTTTTCTGCCCCGCGCCGTTTTGCAGCCAGTTCCAGAAATCGAACAATCCCCATGCGCTCAACAGCAACATCACCGCCACGCAGACGGTCAGAATACGCGCCGTTTTCAGTGCCGCCGACAGCCAGCCGTTCAGCCGTTTTTGCAGTTCCGGATAATTACGCTGAGTATGTGGCGAGAGAGTGATGGTTTTCGCCAGCCAGCGGGAAAACATACCGGAAACAAACGCGGCGATACCAATAATCGCCAGGCTGCGTACCGTTGCACCCATCATAAATTTCAGGCTGTTGCCCGGATCGAACAACGAAAAGAAAAACAGCACGATAAAATAGGCGCTTGCCAACCAGTGCCACACCAGCGCAAAAGCGCGAATAAACAGGCTGAAAAAGGCCAGCGAATGCTCCGCGAAGTTGAGCAAATGCTGGGTAATCTCTTTTTTATTACGAAAGATCAGGTACAACGCCCAGACCGTCATGCACAGCATAATGATGACGTTCGCCAGCGCACCTATCTGTACATTCACCTGATTAGAGATAATCGGCACTGCCACAATCAGACCATACCCAATCAGGCTGCTTAACCAGCTCAGGCGACGACTCCAGTAACGGGCGCTTTCGTCCTGAATCGTGAACGGGCGCAGCTCCGCCACGTTGGGGCAAAAAATCAGGCGTAGTACGGCTTTGAAAAATTCAATCAGGGCAAAGGCGTTGAGAAACAAACTTTGTTGGAAAGCGATGGTGCGACTGCCCGCATTCAGGTTATCGCTTAAAACCTGACCGACAAATAATGTCAGTGCCAGTAACAGCAGGTCGATAATAAACGCCCCGATAATCATCGCCGGAAGCTGCAACCAGTTACTGCGCTCACGATTTTTTTGCCGCGCCCACTGGCCCATTTTGCGATACAGCGGAAGTGCGCACAGGCGAATCAGCCAGTAAAAACCAAACACTAATACCGCTAACATTGAAAAATGGGTCAACGCATTGCTGAAGGTTTGTGGATTAAACGGCTTATGCGGGGAGCCGGTGATATTGCGATAAAGTTGTCCGAAGCGGGCGGAAAGGGCTTCACCATAATGGCGGCTGACTTCGGTGACTTTTTGCAGCACAGTTTGCTCTTCAACCAGCGTCGGCGGCACGATCTTCGGTACGGGTTCCGCAGGGGGCGTCGCGGCGACGGTGCGCAACTGGTCGATCAACTCTTTACGCGAGGTGTCATTATCCAGCACATCCGCCAGTGCGCCATAGGCCGCTTTTTTTTGTTCGATATCCGGTTCCGGGGCCGGTTCAGTCGTTGAGTCCGTTGTCGTTGTGGTTGTAACGCCCGGTATGGATACCGCGTGGGCAGGTGCGCCCAGCAGGCAGAAGAGGATGAACAGGATCCACCGCATGACTCCTCCAGTGAGAAAACAGAGCAAAAAGATAAGTATAGATGCTGGGGGAGGGGCGATTTTAAATGAGAGGAATCTGGTGTGCCTCCCTTTCGGGGGAAAGGGAGGCTGAGAAGTTAAGAGACGTGCTGCAAAAATTCCTGCAAGCGCTGGCTCGGCGGGTTCTTGATCAACACCTGCGGGTCGCCATCTTCCGCAATCCGGCCTTTGTCGATAAAGATCAGGCGCGAAGCGACTTTCTCGGCAAAACCGATTTCGTGGGTCACGATCACCATCGTCATCCCTTCTTCAGCCAGATCCTGCATAACCTTCAGCACTTCATGGCGCAGTTCCGGGTCAAGAGCGGAAGTCGGTTCATCAAACAGTATCATTTTCGGCTTCACCGCCAGCGCGCGGGCGATCGCCACACGCTGCTGTTGACCACCAGAAAGTTCGGAAGGGTAGTGATGTGCACGTTCTGCCAGACCGACTTTCGCAAGCAGCTCACGCGCCAGTTTTTCCGCCTCTTCTTTGTTCGCGCCACGCACGCGTAGCGGACCAAACATCACGTTTTCCAGCGCCGTCAGATGCGGGAAGAGGTAAAACTGCTGGAACACCATACCCGCTTCCTGGCGAATCAGGCGCTCGTCAACTTTCGGATCGTTAACCTTCAGGCCATCGACAATCAGATCGCCGGAGGTGATTTCTTCCAGTTTGTTGATGCAACGCAGCAGGGTAGATTTACCGGAACCGGACGGCCCGATAATCACCACGACTTCGCCCTGGGCAATGTTCAAATCGATATTGTGCAGCACCTGGGTTGGACCAAAATGCTTGGAGACGTTTTTAAATTCAATCACAGGATTTTCATCCTTCTTTCCAGACGACGCAGAATAAAGCTCAGCACCAGGGTAATAATCAGATAGAACACCGCCACGGCGCTCCAGATCTCAAGGGCGCGGAAGTTACCGGCAATAATTTCTTGCCCCTGACGGGTCAGTTCCGCCACGCCGATAACAATAAACAGCGAGGTGTCTTTAATGCTGATGATCCACTGGTTACCCAGCGGCGGCAGCATACGACGCAGTGCCAGCGGTAAAATGACGTAGCGAATGGTTTCCCAACGTGAAAGACCGAGCGCCAGTCCTGCTTCACGAAAACCTTTGTGAATAGACAGCACCGCACCACGCGTGATTTCTGCAATGTACGCGCCGGAGTTGATCATGATGGTGACCACCGCCGCAGTAAACGGGTCGATGCGTAAGTCGTTAAACGCCATCGGCAGGGCAAAGTAGATAAACATCACCTGGACGACGATAGGTGTGCCGCGGATCACTTCAATAAAGACCAGCGCGACGTGGTTGGCTATCCAACCACCGAAGGTGCGTGCAAAACCTGCCAGCAATCCGATCACCAGGCCGCCAGCCAGACCGAGGACCGAAATCCACAGGGTCATTTTGGCACCTTCAATCAGAAGCGGAATGGCAGGCCAGATGGCACTCCAGTCAAACTGCATATGTTGTTCCTGTTACCGTGGTGTAAATAATCAAATTCAGGGTAATTAATGGCCCCGGAGCGGGTTTGCGCCCCTCACCCTAATCCTCTCCCCAGAGGGGAGAGGGAACTGCCAGTGCGCTTTACAGGCGTAGCATTATTATTTCGGTTCAGTACCGAACCATTTTTTGTAGATTTCGTTGTAAGTTCCGTTCTCGCGCAGGGTTTTCAATGCGCCGTTGACTTTGTCACGCAGCTCGTCGCTACCTTTCGGGAACGCAATACCGTATTGCTGTGCTTCCAGAGAGTCACCTACCGCTTTGAACTGACCGTTACCGGCGGTTTTGATGAAGTACAGAATGTTTGGCGTATCGTGCAGAACGGCATCTGCGCGGTTGGTGCCCAGTTCCATATAGGCGTTATCGATGTTCGGGAACTGACGCAGATCTTTAGTTTTGATGTTTGCTTTCGCGTAATCAACGGAGCCAGTGCCGCTCTTCACAGCAACCACTTTCCCGTCGAGATCTTTCACGCTTTTCACATCGTTATTGTTAGCTTTCACCATCACTAACAGGCCGCTTTTGTAGTAGCCGTCAGAAAAATCGATCGCTTTTTTACGCTCGTCGGTAATGGTGATGCCCGCCAGCGCCAGATCGACGTTTTTGGTTTGCAGTGCCGGAATGATCCCACTGAAATCCATCGGCTTCAGTTCGTAATCCAGCTTCAGCTCTTTAGCGATGGCAGCCCACAGATCAACGTCAAAGCCCACGTATTTATCGCCCTGTTTAAATTCAAACGGAACGAAGGCGGTATCCGTCGCGACAACTAATTTTTTATCCGCGGCATGAGAAGAAACCGCAAAAGCCAGGGTCAGTGCAGCCAGTGAAACTTTTAATACAGACTTCATAGCATTTCCTTTTTTCTATCCACGGGACGATCCCCTGCGTGACATTCACATATATGAAAAAATCGTGCCAGTTTTGCAACTCATTGATTTATCGAGATGCGGTAAAAACGTGATGCACGATTTATAGGGCAATACCCTGAAGATGCACCATTCTGGGGCACCAAACTGGTGCGCTAAAATTGTGCACTCAACACAGTGATTATTTAGCGTAAAACCTGATGAAAAAACAATCTTTATGTAACGATTGTGTGATGATGTGGATACAAAAAATTTACTTAATCAGCTGGAGATAGCAGATGGATGCACTAAATAAGTGCGTTGAGGTGGGCTGCAAAACAAAACGGCCTCCTGTCAGGAAGCCGCTTTTATCGGGTACTAAAGTTCTCCACCATCAGCGATGGATTTATTCGATGTTAGACTCGATAAACCACAGGAATTTATCCAGGTCGCGAGACGCGGCGGTCAGGATATCTGCGGTGTCGTCATCTTTCGCTTCACCAATCGCTTTGCGTACGTCATTAGCGACGATTGCGTAACGGTCAGCCAGTTCTTTCAGGTGATCCTGAACGTTGTGGATGTCCAGCGGGTAACTTTTCAGCGGGGTTTTGCTGTTGATAACTTGAGTGGTCCCCAGAGCTACACCGCCCAGCTGCACTGCACGTTCTGCCATGGTATCCAGATGATCGATCAGTGCGGTGCGGAAGCCATCCAGCATTTCATGTACGGCAATGAAGTTAGCGCCGCGCATGTTCCAGTGCGCTTGTTTGGTAATCAAAGAAAGATCAATAAACTGGATAACCTGGCGATTCAGCAACTCTACTGTTGCTTTTTTCTCGCTGTCAGAGACATCGTTGCGGGTATAAAGCAGATTGGTCGCTTTTGATTTAACTAATTTAGCGGTACTCATAATTTCATATCCTCTTGATGTTATGTCCCAGTAATTAACGAGACTAAGTATAGCACCGGCTATGTGTTCCGCTATTCTGGCTGTTCCTATCACACTAATAGTGGTAACAAGCGTGAAAAACAAAACTAATAAAAATTCAATGAGTTAGATATATTGATAAGAACAATTCTTATTTATTGGCTCGCCAGGAATTTTCGGAATAAATATGCTTTTGCATAATTCGATATATAAAGACGGTGTGGAGGAAAAGTAGCGAGAAATTCTGCATGGTTATGCATAACCATGCAGAAATGTAAATTTAATTAATGTCTAATTCTTTTATTTTGCTCTCTTTGCGTACTGTCAGCGTAGAACCCATTGAAGCGGCGATGATAGCGCCGAGCGCCAGCAGCTGTATGGGTGTCAGTGTTTCTCCGAGGAAAATCATCCCGGAAACGGCAGCCAGCGCCGGTTCCATGCTCATCAGCGTACCAAATGTCCGTGTTGGCAAACGGGTGAGAGCAATCATTTCCAGCGAATAAGGTAGAGCGGTCGAGAGAATAGCGACCGCCAGACCCAATGGAATAACCGACCAGTGCCAGAGTGCTTCACCAGCCTGAAGCGCTCCAATTGGCACGAAAATTAACGCTGCAATCAACGAACCAATTGCCACCGTCGCAGGGCCATGTTCCGCTCCTGCGCGTTGCCCACTTAAAATGTAAATAGCCCAACAAGCCCCTGCTCCCAGTGCCAGCGCACAGCCGGTTAAATCGACATGGGAAACGTCTTGCCCCAGCGGTAGCAGGAACCACAGACCAAGAACCGCCAGCACAACCCAGACGAAATCTACCGGGCGACGAGAAGAGAACAGCGCCACCGCCAGTGGTCCGGTGAACTCCAGCGCCACCGCAATACCCAGCGGTACTGTCTGAATAGAAAGATAAAAAAGATAATTCATCCCACCCAGCGAAACGCCGTAAAACAACAGCGGTAACCGCTGCTCTTTGGCAAAGCGCAGTCGCCATGGCTTAAAGAACGCGATGAGGATCAGCGTTCCTAATGCCAGACGCAGCGCAGTGACACCCGGTGCGCCCACCAGAGGAAAAAGTGACTTAGCTAACGAGGCTCCACCCTGAATAGACGCCATGGCAACGAGCAATATGACTATTGGTAACCAGACCGGCATTTTACGTAATGAACCAGGCATCCTTTCTCCCACAAATATCTAAACCTAAGTAAAGCGTGGAGTGTACTGGATATACCCAATGCTGGTTGAGCATTTGTTGAAAAAATTTTCCCCCGTTTTGACTAAAATGCGCCAGGATTGATGGAATCATTAGTCTGGTGATTAGGAATAATCTGGATGAATGACAGGGAATACATGCGTAATACTTACGCAGTTCTCTGAAAAAGTGATTTAAATTTAGATGGATAGCGGTGTATGGAAACGTTCTGTTACATGAAATGGCCCGTTAGACATCATAAATCGCGAAGAGTTTCCCATTAATTTTTGATATATTTAAAACTTAGGACTTATTTGAATCACATTTGAGGTGGTTATGAAAAAAATTGCATGTCTTTCAGCACTGGCCGCAGTTCTGGCTTTCACCGCAGGTACTTCCGTAGCTGCGACTTCTACCGTAACTGGCGGTTACGCACAGAGCGACGCTCAGGGCCAAATGAACAAAATGGGCGGTTTCAACCTGAAATACCGCTATGAAGAAGACAACAGCCCGCTGGGTGTGATCGGTTCTTTCACTTACACCGAGAAAAGCCGTACTGCAAGCTCTGGTGACTACAACAAAAACCAGTACTACGGCATCACTGCTGGTCCGGCTTACCGCATTAACGACTGGGCAAGCATCTACGGTGTAGTGGGTGTGGGTTATGGTAAATTCCAGACCACTGAATACCCGACCTACAAACACGACACCAGCGACTACGGTTTCTCCTACGGTGCAGGTCTGCAGTTTAACCCGATGGAAAACGTTGCTCTGGACTTCTCTTACGAGCAGAGCCGTATTCGTAGCGTTGACGTAGGCACCTGGATTGCCGGTGTTGGTTACCGCTTCTAATCACTTCGGTGATATAAAAAATCCGCCTCTCGGGGCGGATTTTTGTTTTTAAGGTTTCGGGTCGAAAATATCGGTTGCGAGATGGTTGTAATCTACCTTCTGTAACTGGAAGTTGGTGATGTATATCGGCCCGGCTTTCTTCTCAGATATAAACGGGTATTTGATGTTAATTTCCTTCGCTTTAATTCCCGTCCACTGCGAGAAAAAGCCTAAAAAGTCATTGGCTGAACGGCGGGCTTTAATCACCCGATGCGCTTTATCGTCGCTCGAAATGACCATAAAAGGCACCTGGAAATTTTGCTGATACTTATCATCATGGGCAAGGTATTGCACGTCTTTGCCGCGTTCTTTAAAGGCCAGACCGTGGTCCGCAAAGTAAACCAGCGAGAAGCTGCTGCCGCTATTGCGTAACTGGTCGTACAGCTTACGCAACAAATCGTCCGTTTGTGTCATGGTATAGAGATAGCATGACGTTTCTTTCGATTGCACAAAGGTTTCGTATTTGCCTTGTGTCCGGTCGCAGGCCTGCGGATGTGAGCCCATCAGATGTAAAACAATCAGTTGCGGTTGCGAGTGTTCTTGCGCCAGCACTTGAGCGGTCATATCCAGTAACGCTTCGTCTTTCGTGTTTTTATCTGCTTCAAAATTACCGTCTTTCAGGAAATACACTTCATCTGCCCGTTTGGCGATGCTGGCGATGGCGGTATCGTATTCTCCGATTTGGCCCTGATTGGAAAACCACCACGTCTGAAAGCCCGCGCGATTTGCCAGGGTGACAAAGTTATCCTGAAACTGTGGTTTGCCATCGACTACGCGATTGAGTGTTAAGCCAAGCGATTTCTGCGTGGAGCCACTGGCAGCAATGTAGTCAGCAAAAAGCAAACCGTTAACGCTGCTGGCAAACGGGGTATTATCCCAGTGACCGCCAAAGGCACCGAGGGCATCGCGACGCGCACTTTCACCGATCACCACCACATAGGTCTGATATTTCGGCTTAACGGCAGTGACCGTCCAGGTATCTTTCATTCCGGAAAGTTTTGCCATCCGTTCTTGCTCTTCAATCACCTCGTTATTATTGACGATGACATCCTTAGCAAAACGAAATACCGGATAGCCAGTATCTTTCAGTTTAAATACGCCGCCCCAGGCCAGGTTTTGCATGGGAGCAACAAAAAATGTCGCCACACTGAATACCAGACACAGGCTGTCGAAGGTATTCCAGCGCGCTTTTTCGCTCTCTTTTTTCCGCCTGATTGCTATTACGCCGAGTGCAAAAATAAATAAGCCGACCAGGTAGCTATACCACGGAAAAATCGTCAGGATTTCGGTCGACTCTTCCATATTGGTGGAGTGCAATGCCAGCAATGTATTGAAGTTAGGCGCGCCGTAGGCCTGAGCAAAAGGGAAATAACAAGCTGCCACCAGCGAACTGACACCGACCAGAACTTTTTGTACGCGAGGCAATGTTCGCCATAGCAAAAGCAAAATAGCCGTAAATGCGGCGGTGTATAGCAAACTGAAGGGGTAACCTAAGCCGAGGTTAATTAATAGCGACTGTAAAAAGTAGAACGCAGTCCACGGGCTAAATACCCGGCTACGGGTAACAAGCGATTCTTTGAGGGTTAAATTCATATGCCACTATCGTAACAAACGCCATGTGCTTACCCTGGCGTCAAGGGTCAATACCTGCAAGAGTGCGTGAAGAGGGGAAAAGGGTCCGCATCCGCGAGCCGCAATATACGCAGGGCTGCAAGAAGATAGAGCGAGCAGCCGTTAAGGTCAACTACTGACGAACAAATCTTTTGCGAAGGGGATTGCAAATCCGACAAAAAGTGGGGTTTTCAGGCCAAACACGTTATACCTGTATGAAAACAAGAGTGAGGCGGCGTACCGCGACGCCGCTATTTATCGGAAGGTTTATCTTGCTGCGGTTTGTGGTTGACCATATCGCACAACATAGAGAGCAGCATTAACCGTACTTTAAAGGGAGAATGACTAAACACGCGCATACACCTCTTGAACTCATTCATAAGACCTCCTGACTTGCTAATCCCGTCGATCCTTGAGGGATGATTGCATTACATACAGATATAGCACAGGCTATATTATATAGCTATTGCTAAAACGTTAATTTTTTGTACCTTCGCAACTCTGGTTTACAATGTGCGCACGAAATGAGAACGCTATGTATGCGTCACCATAATGAGGAAGCACAATGAGTCGTCGCGCAGGTACGCCAACAGCAAAAAAAGTGACGCAGTTAGTGAACGTGGAAGAGCACGTTGAAGGGTTCCGCCAGGTCAGAGAGGCGCATCGGCGCGAGCTTATTGATGATTACGTTGAGCTGATTTCTGACTTGATCAGGGAAGTGGGGGAAGCTCGTCAGGTGGACATGGCTGCTCGTCTGGGCGTTTCGCAACCGACGGTGGCTAAAATGCTTAAGCGACTGGCAACCATGGGGCTGATTGAAATGATCCCCTGGCGTGGCGTGTTTTTAACGGCAGAAGGAGAGAAGCTGGCGCAGGAAAGCCGCGAGCGACATCAGATAGTCGAAAATTTCTTGTTGGTGTTGGGCGTCAGCCCGGAAATCGCTCGTCGCGACGCGGAAGGCATGGAGCACCATGTCAGTGAAGAGACGCTGGATGCCTTTCGTTTGTTTACCCAGAAACACGGTGCCAAATGAGCCTGCCTTTTTTACGCACGCTGCAAGGCGATCGCTTTTTTCAGTTATTAATTCTTGTTGGCATCGGATTAAGTTTTTTCGTTCCCTTTGCACCGAAATCCTGGCTTGCTGCTATCGACTGGCACACCATCATCACCTTAAGCGGTCTGATGCTGCTGACCAAAGGTGTGGAGTTAAGCGGTTATTTTGATGTGCTGGGGCGCAAAATGGTGCGCCGCTTTGCTACGGAGCGACGGCTGGCGATGTTTATGGTGCTGGCGGCGGCGCTACTTTCTACCTTTCTGACCAACGATGTCGCGCTGTTTATTGTTGTTCCGCTGACAATCACACTAAAAAGACTGTGTGAGATCCCGGTTAATCGACTGATTATTTTTGAGGCGCTGGCAGTCAATGCGGGTTCGCTACTGACGCCGATTGGCAACCCGCAAAATATTCTTATCTGGGGTCGTTCTGGTCTTTCGTTTGCCGGGTTTATTGCCCAAATGGCACCGCTGGCTGGCGCAATGATGCTGACACTCCTGCTACTGTGCTGGTGTTGTTTCCCTGGAAAGGCGCTGCAATATCATACGGGGGCGCAAACACCTGAGTGGAAACCGCGGCTGGTGTGGAGTTGTCTGGGGCTGTATATCGTCTTTCTGACGGCGCTGGAGTTAAAACAAGAGCTGTGGGGACTGGTGATTGTAGCGGCGGGCTTTGCGCTGCTGGCTCGTCGCGTGGTGATCAGCGTGGACTGGACTCTGCTGCTGGTATTTATGGCGATGTTTATCGACGTCCATTTACTGACCCAACTGCCAGCTTTGCATGGGGTGTTAAGTAACGTGAGTCATTTATCCGAACCCGGATTATGGTTAACGGCGATTGGTTTATCGCAGGTGATCAGTAACGTGCCGAGCACGATTTTGCTGCTCAATTATGTGCCACCGTCTTTATTACTGGCATGGGCGGTAAACGTGGGTGGCTTTGGTTTATTACCCGGATCGCTGGCAAATTTGATTGCGTTACGGATGGCAAACGATCGCCGTATCTGGTGGCGTTTCCATCTCTATTCAATACCGATGCTGTTGTGGGCGGCGCTGGTGGGATACGTTTTATTCGTTATGCTCCCGGCCTGGTAGGGTCTGGCAAATAAAAAAGGCGGATGATGAGTCCGCCTCTGTTTTACGTTTTGACGATTAATTCAGACGAACCGGCATCCCGGAACGATTTTTGATCGCTTCATCCAGAACAACCTGGTCAACATCTGGCTGACCGGTCACTGTCTGCACGCTCTTGGTCAGGGTAATTGGCACAATTTCCTGACCTTCAAACTGGGCTTCGGTGGTAGACAGCGGGTTATGGACTTCAATATAACGGCTGCCGTCAGGCTCGGTGGTCGCTTTTACCGGCTCATCAATAAACTGTACGCGAGTACCGACCGGTACTTTCTCGAACAGGAATTTGATGTCTTCGTTACGTAGACGCACACAGCCATGACTTACACGCAGACCGATACCGAAGTTGGCGTTGGTGCCATGGATAGCGTACAGGCGACCGATGTAGAGTGCATACAGCCCCATCGGGTTATCCGGACCTGCCGGAACGACAGCCGGAAGCGGTTCGCCCGCAGCGCGGTACTCTGCGTGCATTTTGGCGGTCGGCGTCCAGGTAGGGCCTGCTTTTTTACGCTCAACTTTGGTGGTCCAGTTGATAGGCGTGTCTTTGCCTAACTGACCAATGCCGATGGGCAGCACGATAACGGTGTTGCTGCCTTTCGGATAGTAATAGAGACGCATCTCTGCGCTGTTAATGACAATGCCTTCATGAACGGTATCCGGCAGGATCAGCTGCTGCGGAATGTTCAGTACAGTACCGCCTTTCGGCAGGAAGGTATCCACACCCGGGTTAGCTTCCATCATGTTGGAAAGACCCATCTGGTACTCGGCGGCAAAATACTCCAGCGGCTGAGTGTTACCTTCAGGAATGGTGATCACCTGATTCTGACCAACCAGGCGACTCCCGTCGGTTGGCAGAGGATAAGTTACCGCAGAGGCGGTACTGCAAAAGCCGACAACAGCGAAGGCCGCTGCGAATAATGTTTTCAATTTCATATTCATGTTAAGCGAGATTTAGTGCCTGGCAGGCCATTGGGTTGAGAATATTAGAGTATTGGAAGCGCATTATAAGTTCATTCCAGCTCACAGTGAAATCAGATGTGTACGAAATCACATTTTTTGCCTTTGGGAAGAGTGTAGACCT
This sequence comes from Escherichia sp. HH26CH, assembly GCF_009820205.1. NCBI lineage: Bacteria > Pseudomonadati > Pseudomonadota > Gammaproteobacteria > Enterobacterales > Enterobacteriaceae > Escherichia > Escherichia sp. HH26CH. Next base: position 148,551 of record NZ_VNXM01000054.1, on the reverse strand, counting down.
TAAGCGGGGGACGGGATCTTCTTTCAGACTTATGGCATAATATGCGGTTTGTCATATCTCTTTTCAGGATACGCCTGTGTTAGTTTCCAGTAACGTCACCATGCAGTTCGGCAGTAAGCCGTTGTTTGAAAACATTTCCGTCAAGTTTGGCGGCGGCAACCGTTACGGCCTGATTGGCGCGAACGGTAGTGGTAAATCCACCTTTATGAAGATCCTCGGCGGCGACTTAGAGCCGACGCTGGGTAACGTTTCCCTCGATCCCAACGAGCGCATTGGTAAATTGCGTCAGGATCAGTTTGCCTTTGAAGAGTTCACCGTGCTGGATACGGTGATCATGGGGCATAAAGAGTTGTGGGAAGTGAAGCAGGAGCGCGACCGCATCTATGCTTTGCCGGAAATGAGTGAAGAAGACGGCTATAAAGTGGCCGATCTGGAAGTGAAATACGGCGAAATGGACGGTTACTCTGCGGAAGCTCGCGCCGGTGAACTGTTGCTTGGCGTGGGAATTCCAGTGGAACAACACTACGGCCCGATGAGTGAAGTTGCTCCTGGCTGGAAGCTGCGTGTGCTGCTGGCGCAGGCGCTGTTTGCTGATCCGGACATTCTCCTGCTCGACGAACCGACCAACAACCTCGACATCGACACCATTCGTTGGCTGGAACAGGTGCTGAACGAGCGTGACAGCACCATGATCATCATCTCGCACGACCGTCACTTCCTTAACATGGTTTGTACCCACATGGCGGATCTGGATTACGGTGAACTGCGCGTTTATCCGGGCAACTACGATGAGTACATGACGGCGGCGACTCAGGCGCGTGAACGTCTGCTGGCTGATAACGCCAAGAAGAAAGCGCAGATTGCTGAGTTGCAATCTTTCGTTAGCCGCTTTAGTGCCAACGCCTCGAAATCTCGCCAGGCAACTTCGCGCGCACGCCAGATTGATAAAATCAAACTTGAAGAGGTGAAAGCCTCCAGCCGTCAGAACCCGTTCATCCGTTTTGAACAGGATAAGAAACTGTTCCGTAACGCGCTGGAAGTGGAAGGTCTGACCAAAGGGTTTGATAACGGTCCCCTGTTTAAAAATCTCAACCTGCTGCTGGAAGTGGGTGAAAAACTGGCGGTACTGGGTACCAACGGCGTCGGTAAATCAACGCTGCTGAAAACGCTGGTGGGCGATCTGCAACCGGACAGCGGCACCGTAAAATGGTCTGAAAACGCGCGCATTGGTTACTACGCCCAGGACCACGAATATGAGTTCGAAAATGATCTGACCGTATTCGAATGGATGAGTCAGTGGAAGCAGGAAGGCGATGACGAGCAGGCGGTACGCAGCATTCTCGGTCGTTTGCTGTTCAGCCAGGACGACATCAAAAAGCCAGCGAAAGTGCTTTCCGGTGGAGAAAAAGGGCGGATGCTGTTTGGTAAGTTAATGATGCAGAAGCCGAATATTCTGATCATGGACGAACCGACCAACCACCTGGATATGGAATCTATCGAGTCGCTGAACATGGCGCTGGAATTGTATCAGGGAACGCTGATCTTTGTTTCTCACGACCGTGAGTTTGTAAGCTCGCTGGCGACTCGCATTCTGGAAATCACCCCGGAACGCGTGATCGACTTTAGCGGTAATTACGAAGATTACCTGCGTAGTAAAGGGATCGAGTAAGTTATTATCAGTAGCCCTGATAGGGTCAGGGCTACTGAAACTGATGACAAATGCAAAATTGCCTGATGCGCTACGCTTATCAGGCCTGACAGTGTACCACAATATATTGAATTTTCAGGACTTTGTAGACCGGATAAGGCGTTAACGCCGCATCCGTCATGAACAAAGCGCACTTTGTCAGCAATCAGAGCAACACCGAACCTGCTTTCTTAACCTCACATCAATTCACTTCTACTAATCCATCACCTCTCAAACATCCATGCCCAGCGCGCGCTTACCGTGAATGTTCAGATCATCCAGCGTAAATCGGCCATCCCAGTTTGCTTCATAATCTTCTCGAGGGAAATCGCCCGGTGATGCCCCTTTTTCCAGTGCTTTCCTGACGTTATGCGCATAAGCCCGGTTTTTCTCACACATCGGCGCGGCAGGGATATACATCACATTCCCCCAGCCTTGTTGATTATTTACCGATGCGACGGAGTGGATCACGTCGCAGTGCCACCAGACGGAATCCCCCGCTGTAATAGCTGGAATGGAAGTGAGTGCTTTAATCAGTAGTGGATGCCATTTCTCTGAAATGGGCAGAACTTTGCCAGGAGCGACCCCACACAACTCATCGTCCGGTACGTCATCCAGCAGTGGGCGCAATAAAACATACGCCATCGCTTCCGGGATTGGCACCACATGCAATAATCCCTGTCCTGGTAACATATCGGAAAGCGCCGTCCAGCCTTGAAAAGTGCGGAACACCGAACATTTTGTGGTGTTATCCACCGTGTACTCTTCAACATCAGTACGGTATGCAGCATCCCACGGATCGTAATCGTCGACATTACCGTTGAAAACATGGGCAAAAACACGCTGATAAGCGGGTAATAACCAACGTTCCAGCGCCCCAGAATCAGTGTGTGCACCCAGACCTTTAGACGTCGTGCCTGGTGGGCGGCGGCGGATCCTGTCCGGATAGATCACGCTAATATCGGGATCAAACCACTGCCTGCCGTTGCTTTCAGACTTCCACAGGCGGTTAAGGAAAGATTGCACCGCCGCCATATTGTCACTTTGTCGCGCCTGCATTTGTGCCTGCGACCAGTAAATAGGGTAGATTTCAGGACGAGATGCCTCCAGCGATCCAAAGAAGCTGTCGCCGGGACCTTTATAAACATCATCAAAATGATTGGCATCAAGATAGTCAAGCATTGCGCGATCCCATGCCAGTGCCTGTTCGCGGGGGAAATGGCCTTTAATTACTGCACAGCCGCGACGTTTAATTTCATTGCGCGTGGCTTCACTCACTGTACCTGCTGCAACGTCGCTATATGGGACTTCCGGCCAAACCGGTAATCCTTGCCCTTTGAGGGCGTCTATTTCTGCTACACGTGCTTCGATTTTTGCAGAGAGTTTATCGAAGACCTGTTGTACATCGCCGATCTGTTGTCGCAGCTCCGTTTTCATCTTACGGATAGCCGTTTTCGCATCTGTTGGCAGTGTCTCATAGGTAAAAGTCATATCAACCTCACAACTTTCGTTCGAAAGTAAAAATAGTTATGATTGATACTTTAAGTTAAAAATAAGTTAACGCAAGATGAAAATCTTGAGTAAGTGCACAAAGTGAGCAAAAAAGAGAGATGCCGGAACGATAGCTCCGGCCGGGAAAAGGTTACTTATTGAAAGGAGCGGTGTTATCCAGCACCGCCTGAATCACATTCAGCGCGCCTTCATGATTATTATCATCGGTAGCGTAACGGGAGATTTGTTTAATGTTTTCCGCAGCATTGCCCATCGCAAAGGAATAACGCGCCATTTTCAGCATCTCCGCATCGTTACCGCTGTCGCCAATCGCTACCACATTTTGCGGTGACAGATCCCAGCGTTTCAGTAACCGCGAAATACCATTCGCTTTATGCAGGCCAGGAATAATCAGGTCGATAAAGCCAAAACCACTGGTAACCGGCTTCATAATGCCGTCGAGCGCAACGTGCAGTTTGTCGACGACCAAGGGGATCTGCTCATCTGGCAGGTTGAGCGAAAATTTAAACAGCACATCGTCAATCTCCTGATAATCTTTTACAGGTTTCAGGCGATGGTAGTGTTTTGCCATCAGTGCGACAAATGCTTCGGGGGCATTTTCGCTGACATATGCACTTTGCAGACCGCAGGCGACAAAATTGAGTTGCTTATCTTTTAGCAATTCGCCAATAACAATCCGCGATTCATGTCGGGTTAATTCGCCGTGGAACAACTGCTTGCCATGTTCGTAAACCAGTGCGCCGTTTTCCGCGACAAAAGAGATCTCATCCTTTAGCTCAGGAAAGAACGAAATAAGCTGGTAATACTGATTACCGCTGGCGACAACGAACTCAATGCCGCGCTTTTTAAGTTCCTGATACTGCGCCATAAAACGTGGTTGGTTGTACGTTTTGGCGTCGTTAAGAAAAGTACCGTCCATGTCTGTGACGATAACTTTTACGCTCATAGGTGTGCTCCTGGCTCGAAAATGAAACCGTAACAGTGTAATAACAATGTGACGCAGAGCACAAATTATATTTCGAATGAAAGTGAGAGCGGAATTGATGATGTGAATGATTTGGCCCGGCGACGACGCCGCCGGGCTGAGGGGATTACAGCATGTGTTCGGTACGGGCGATGATATCGTCCTGTGCGTCTGGAGAGAGCGCGGTGAAGAAGGCGGAATAACCCGCTACGCGTACCACCAGATCGCGGTATTGATCCGGATGTTTCTTCGCCTCCAGCAATGTTTCGCGGGAAACAATGTTGTACTGAATATGCCAGCCTTTATGCACCTCAAAGAAGGTACGTAGCAGGATCATCAGTTTCTGCTTGTCAGATTCGTTCTCCAGCGTTGCCGGATTCAGTTTCTGGTTGAGCAACACGCCGCCGAGAATCGCTGCCGTAGGCAGTTTACCCACCGAGCCAATGACCGCCGTTGGGCCGAGATGGTCAGTACCGGAGGCCGGACTAGCGCCTTCTGCCAGCGGGGTATGTGCTTTACGTCCGTCCGGCGTTGCCATAGTCTGCGCGCCAAACGGTACGTTAGCGGAGATAGACGATGTGCCCGCATAATAGTTGCCGCCAATCGGACCACGACCGTAGCGCGGGTTATGGTACTGCTTCAGTTCGTCGATATAGGTTTGATAAGCGCGAGCCAGCAGCGTATCGACAGTATCATCGTCGTTGCCGTACTTCGGCGCGCCGTTAATCAGCCGCTGACGCAACTGCTCGTGCGTCAGGCCGTCGAAGTCATCCGCCAGTGCGGCAGCCAGTTGTTGCTGACCAATCGCGCCCTGTTCAAACACCAGTTTCTTCACTGCCGCCAGGCTGTTGCCGAGGTTAGCAATGCCGACCTGCAGGCCAGAAACCCAGTCATACTTCGCGCCGCCTTGTTTAATGCTTTTCGCTCGCTCAATACAGTCATCCACCAGCGCCGAGCAGAGAATATCGTGCACGTTCTCTTCCAGCATGGTGTCGACGACATATTCGATTTCGATTGATTTACGGGTGTAGTAACGGATTTGCGTGTCCCACGCGTCCATCACTTCATCGAAGTTGTTGAAGTTACCCGCTGACAACGCTTTTTCTTGTGGCAGGAACACTTTGCCGCTGGTGGCATCACGACCGCCTTCCAGCGCCGCCAGCATCACGCGGGCGAAGTTGATAAAGCTCATCCCGGTGCAGCGATAGCCCCATTTGCCACCGACGGCGGTTTCGATACAACCAATCGCTGCGTAGTCGTAAGCGTCCTGCGGTTCAATACCGAGTTTAATAAATTCCGGGATGACAATTTCGTCGTTGTTGAACGCCGGCATCCCGAAGCCGCAGCGGATCACCTGCACACAGGCGTCGAGGAAATCGTTGCTCATTCCTGCATGGTAACGCACGCTGAGGTTAGGCTGAGTGGAACGCAGGCGACCGCAGGATTCGAGGATCGCGTAAGAGAGTGGATTCACCGCGTCCATTGGTTGACCATCAACCAGATTTTGCCCGCCAATGGTGACGTTCTGATACAGCGGACTTCCCGCAGAGGCTTTTGAGTGTGAGCCGGAGCGGATCTTGTTCACTTCCAGCAATTTTAACCAGCAGCTATGCAGCATCTCGATGGCGTGTTCGCGATCCAGCGTCTGGTTCAGTTCAACGTCGCGGCGATAGTACGGGTAGAGATACTGGTCCATACGACCAAACGATACCGAGTGACCGTTAGATTCAATCTGCAAAATCAACTGGATGAAGTAGCACAGTTGCAGCGCCTGCCAGAAAGTCTGCGGCGGCTGGTGGGCGATAAGGTCGCAGTTTTCGGCCATCGCCAGCAGTTCATCGCGACGGCTTTCGCGGGGTTCGGTAGCGGCCATTTCACGCGCCAGGGCAGCGAAACGTTCAATATGTTCACTGACCGCCACCAACACGATATCAATCGCTTTCAGGAACTGCTCGCCGTGCAGATCTTCCAGCACGGTCAGGTTAATACGCGAGCGGCGCTCCGCCACTTTCTCGCGCAGACCATCAAGCCCTTTTTCCAGCAACAGCGGGAAATTGACCGCCAGGTGCGCATCGCCGGAGGTCATATTACCTTCCGCTTTAATGATACCGGTCGCCAGCAGGCCTTTTTGCTCATCGGTAAACATGCCATAGCAGCGATCCTGTACGGTCTGACCGCGCCACCACGGGCACACTTCATGCAGAACGCGTTTGTTCTCTTCGCTCACCGCAAAACCTGCACCCGGACGATCCGCCAGATCATCAATCTCTTTTTCGATCCAGGAGACGGTATATTCCGGGAAGATCGGCGCGGCGCGAACTTCGCTTGCCTGGTTGCCGATGATCAACTCATCGTGCTTGATCCAAATAGTGCGATTCGCCAGGTGATGGGCCAGCGCCAGAGCGCGACGTACCGGGATCGGCTTATCGAGATGTTGTTGATACATCTCGGTATAGTGCTGCGCGCGCTCGGTACAGACCGGCGGTTTCACAATATTCACCAGTGCATTTTTGTGCGCTTTAATGCGGTCGCTGAGCGTGTCCAGTTTCAGTGTGGTCATGGTTGTTATCCTCGTAAGGTCGCGGTTAACCCTTTCTGGCAGGCATACTGCTGGGCAAAGTCGAGCAGTTCTGGCGCATCAAGCGGTTTTTCCGGGGCGTCATAGGGCAGATTAAGTAAGTGATATTTGTTAATGCCCAGCGTGTGGTAGGGCAGGAAATGAATTTCGCCGACGTGCAGCTCGTCGGCGGCAAAATCGGTAATGGCTTTCACAGAGGTTTCATCGGCATTAAAGCCCTGAATCAACGGCACGCGGATGATGATTTTTTTCCCCGCCGCTGCGAGTTTTTTCAGGTTATCCAGCACTCTGGCGGCGTTACCGTCGGTCCACTGTTTAAACGGCACGTCGGCAACGTGTTTTAAATCGGCAAGAAACAGATCGATATACGGCAGAGAAGGGGCGATGTATTTCCACGGCACATGCAGACAGGTTTCTACCGCAGTATGAATACCGGCTTCGTGGCTGGTTTGCAGTAGCCCCATCGCCATTTCCGGCTGCATAAACGGCTCACCACCGGAAAGCGTTAAGCCGCCGCCGCTGCGATCGTAAAACGGTTTGTCGCGCAGAACGGTCGCCATGATCTCCTCAACGCTTTTCACTTCACCACACACGGTTAACGCCTGTGTCGGGCAGCAGTCGGTTAACGCCGTCAGATGCTCCGGGGTTAACTTTTCCCGATGAATAAGCAAACCATTCAGCGCGCGCTCAATCACTTCCGGCGCGGTCTTAGCGCACAGCTCGCAGCCTTCCAGACACAGACGTGCGTCATACAGAAGATCCTGCGTGCGGGCGCGGCTTTCTGGGTTCTGACACCAGCGGCAGCCCAGTGAACAGCCTTTAAGAAAAACGACCGTGCGGATACCGGGGCCGTCATGGGTCGAGTAGCGCTGAATATTGAAAATCATAGTTGCCTCTCTGTTTCGTTCAAACATTAAAATACTTTCGAATGAAAGTTTGATTGATGTGCGTCAACTGTTCAGAGAGTTTTCCCGTGATAGTCTACATTCAGACAAAAAGTACATTTTGAGGATGGTTATGGAACTGTATCTGGATACTTCAGACGTTGTTGCGGTGAAGGCGCTGTCACGTATTTTTCCGCTGGCGGGTGTGACGACTAACCCAAGTATTATCGCTGCGGGTAAAAAACCGCTGGAGGTGGTACTTCCGGAGCTTCACGAAGCGATGGGCGGTCAGGGGCGTCTGTTTGCCCAGGTGATGGCTACCACTGCCGAAGGGATGGTGAATGATGCACGTAAACTGCGTTCTATCATTGCGGATATCGTGGTGAAAGTCCCGGTGACTGCCGAGGGGCTGGCTGCTATTAAAATGTTAAAAGCAGAAGGGATTCCGACGCTGGGTACGGCAGTGTATGGCGCGGCACAAGGGCTGCTGTCGGCGCTGGCAGGTGCGGAGTACGTTGCACCTTACGTCAACCGAATAGATGCTCAGGGCGGTAGCGGTATTCAAACTGTGACCGATTTACACCAGTTATTGAAAATGCATGCGCCGCAGGCGAAAGTGTTAGCCGCGAGTTTTAAAACCCCGCGTCAGGCGCTGGACTGCTTACTGGCAGGATGTGAATCAATCACGCTGCCACTGGATGTGGCGCAGCAGATGATTAGCTATCCGGCAGTTGATGCCGCTGTGGCGAAGTTTGAGCAGGACTGGCAGGGAGCGTTTGGCAGAACGTCGATTTAACCGGACGTTCTGCATCCTCATAAATTGCTGGTGACGTGGCGGAGTGCACCGATGCTTGCCGCGTCTTATCAGACCTGGAGGTGGCAATTACTGCCCGCACACCTCGCACCCCGGATTACGCATCAGTTTCATTTCGCGAAACTGGCAAGTCATCGCATCGTACATAATGATTTTGCCGCTGGCAGGTTTGCCATAACCTGCCAGCAGTTTGATCGCTTCCATTGCCTGCAACGAACCAATTACGCCGATCAACGGTGCCATCACGCCTGCTTCTACGCAGGTTAACGCGTTCTCGCCAAACAAACGGCTAAGGCAGCGGTAGCAAGGCTCGCCGTCCTGATAAGTGAAGACCGTGATTTGACCTTCCATGCGAATTGCCGCGCCGGAAACCAGCGGCACCTTCGCGGCAAAACAGCCTGCGTTCAGTTGATTGCGTACCGCAACGTTATCCGTGCAGTCGAGCACCAGATTGTGTTCAGCAATCAACGCAGCAAGCTCCGCGTCATCAAGCAACGCATTTACCGGCGTAATCGCGATATGTGGATTGATCCGCGCCAGTGCGTCTCGGGCGGATTCCACCTTCGGTTGCCCGACCGTGGCATCACTATGCAGTGTCTGGCGTTGCAGATTTGAAAGCGAAACCGCGTCGAAGTCGAGCAGCGTCAGGTTGCCGACACCGGCGCTTGCCAGATATTGCGAGGCCGCGCAGCCGAGCCCACCCAGCCCGACGACCAGCACGCGAGAATCTTTTAATGCTTCCTGACCGTCAAAATCAAAACCACGCAGAATGATTTGCCGGTTGTAGCGCAGCATCTCCTGATCGCTGAGTTCTGCCATTACAGGCCTCCGAACAACGCGTTAAACGGTTCTACTTCCACCCATTCGCCCGCTTCTACATTGCCGCGCTCGCGTTCCAGTACGATAAAGCAGTTGCCGAGGCTAAAGGAGCTAAATATATGTGAGCCCTGATGCCCGGTGGTGGTGACTTCCAGCTCGCCGTCGGCGTTGCGTTGCAGCACACCGCGTTGGAAATCAAGGCGACCAGGCGTTTTCTTGAGGCGAGAAGCCGTGCGTACGCGCTGACGCACTGGCAGGCCGCTGGCGGTGTTGCCGCTCAATTTTGCCAGTAACGGCTGTACCAGTTGATAGAAGGTCAGCGTTGCTGAAACCGGATTACCCGGCAGGCCGCAGAACCAGCTATTACTGAGTTTACCGAACGCGAACGGTTTACCCGGTTTGATCGCCAGCTTCCAGAAGGCGATTTCGCCCAACTCTTCGAGAATGGTTTTGGTGTAATCCGCTTCACCAACCGATACACCGCCGGAACTGATCACCACATCTGCCTGGCTATCAGCTTCAATAAATGCGGCGCGCAGGGCATGGGGATCGTCGCGGATAATCCCTAAGTTGATTACCTCGCATCCCAGCTGTTCTAACATCAGGTGTACGGCGAGACGGTTGGTATCGTAGATTTGGCCGTCGCCCAGCGGCTGGCCTGGCAACTGGAGTTCATCACCGGTAGAAAACAGCGCTACACGCACTTTACGAATCACCGGAACTTCGGCAATCCCCAGTGAAGCAATTACTGGCAGCTCTGCGGTAGTCAGGCGTGTTCCCGCTGGGAAAACAACCGCACCCGCAGAGATATCTTCACCGCGACGGCGAATATTTTGCCCGCTACGCACTTCAGCAGTAAAACGCACGCCAGCGTCAGTCTGTTCGGTCTGTTCCTGCATCACCACCGCTTCGCAGCCTTCCGGCACCGGCGCACCGGTCATAATACGAATGCAGGTACCCGCAGGCCATTCACCATGGTACGGCTGACCGGCAAAGGATTTACCGGCAACGGGCAGCGGTTGCCCGGAGGCGATATCGGCTAAACGCACCGCGTAGCCGTCCATAGCGGAGTTATCAAACCCCGGGACATCCAGTGGCGAAACGACATCGCTCGCCAGAATACGACCAAAACACTGTACCAGTGGCAGCGTTTCCTGGGCGGTCAGTGGGGTAACGCGAGAAAGCATCTCATTAAGCGCGGTGTCGAGCGACATCAATCCGGTGGTAAATTCCATGAAAACACTCCTGCGGAGGCAAAATCGAATTTGCCTATTATGTCAGAAAAACGCCACAGACTGTATGCCACCTCGGGCGTAGCGCTGGCTCCTGCCTTTACATGCCATATCCATCTTTCTATATTCAAAAATTGAATGAGTAATTCATAAAAATTCTGATATTTATAGCAAAAGTGGCGAGCCACCCTTAATGGACGAATACTATGGGCAAAGCAGTCATTGCAATTCATGGCGGCGCAGGTGCAATTAGCCGCGCGCAGATGAGTCTGCAACAGGAATTACGCTACATCGAGGCGCTGTCTGCCATTGTTGAAACCGGGCAGAAAATGCTGGAAGCGGGCGAAAGTGCGCTGGATGTGGTGACGGAAACGGTGCGTCTACTGGAAGAGTGTCCACTGTTTAACGCCGGAATTGGCGCAGTCTTTACGCGAGATGAAACGCATGAACTCGACGCCAGTGTGATGGATGGTAACACCTTGAAAGCCGGTGCGGTGGCGGGCGTGAGTCATCTGCGTAATCCGGTTCTTGCTGCCCGGCTGGTGATGGAGCAAAGCCCGCATGTGATGATGATTGGCGAAGGGGCAGAAAATTTTGCGTTTGCTCATGGCATGGAGCGCGTCTCGCCGGAGATTTTCTCCACTCCTTTGCGCTATGAACAACTCCTGGCAGCGCGCGAGGAAGGGGCAACGGTTCTCGACCATAGCGGTGCGCCACTGGATGAAAAACAGAAAATGGGCACCGTGGGTGCCGTGGCGCTGGATTTAAACGGCAATCTGGCGGCAGCCACGTCCACGGGCGGAATGACCAATAAATTACCCGGACGAGTTGGCGATAGTCCCTTAGTGGGCGCCGGATGCTACGCCAATAACGCCAGTGTGGCGGTTTCTTGTACCGGCACGGGCGAAGTCTTCATCCGCGCGCTGGCGGCATATGACATCGCCGCGTTAATGGATTACGGCGGATTAAGTCTCGCGGAAGCCTGCGAGCGGGTAGTAATGGAAAAACTCCCTGCACTTGGCGGTAGCGGTGGCTTAATCGCTATCGACCATGAAGGTAACGTCGCGCTACCGTTTAACACCGAAGGAATGTATCGCGCCTGGGGCTACGCAGGCGATACGCCAACCACCGGTATCTACCGTGAAAAAGGGGACACCGTTGCCACACAGTGATGAACTTGATGCCGGTGATGTGCTGGCGGTTGAAAATCTGAATATTGCCTTTAGGCAGGACCAGCAGAAAATAGCTGCGGTCCGCAATCTCTCTTTTAGCCTACAACGTGGTGAGACGCTGGCAATTGTTGGCGAATCCGGCTCCGGTAAGTCAGTGACTGCGCTGGCATTGATGCGCCTGTTGGAACAGGCGGGCGGTTTAGTGCAGTGCGATCAAATGCTGTTGCGGCGGCGCAGTCGTGAGGTGATTGAACTTAGCGAGCAGAGCGCTGCACAAATGCGCCATGTGCGCGGTGCGGATATGGCAATGATATTTCAGGAGCCGATGACATCGCTGAACCCGGTATTTACTGTGGGTGAACAGATTGCCGAATCAATTCGTCTGCATCAAAACGCCAGTCGTGAAGAAGCAATGGTCGAGGCGAAGCGGATGCTGGACCAGGTACGCATTCCGGAGGCACAAACCATTCTTTCACGTTATCCGCATCAACTCTCTGGCGGGATGCGCCAGCGAGTGATGATTGCGATGGCACTGTCATGCCGCCCGGCGGTGCTGATTGCCGATGAGCCAACCACCGCGCTGGATGTCACTATTCAGGCGCAGATCCTGCAATTAATCAAAGTATTGCAAAAAGAGATGTCGATGGGCGTTATCTTTATCACTCACGATATGGGTGTGGTGGCAGAGATTGCCGATCGGGTACTGGTGATGTATCAGGGCGAGGCGGTGGAAACGGGTAGCGTCGAACAGATTTTTAATGCACCGCAACATCCTTATACCCGTGCGCTGTTAGCTGCTGTTCCGCAACTTGGTGCGATGAAAGGGTTAGATTATCCACGACGTTTCCCATTGATATCGCTTGAACATCCAGCGAAACAGGAGCCACCCATCGAGCAGAAAACGGTGGTGGATGGCGAACCTGTTTTACGGGTGCGTAATCTGGTCACCCGTTTCCCTTTGCGCAGTGGTTTGTTGAATCGCGTAACGCGGGAAGTGCATGCCGTTGAGAAAGTCAGTTTTGATCTCTGGCCTGGCGAAACGCTATCGCTGGTGGGTGAGTCTGGCAGCGGTAAATCCACTACCGGGCGGGCGTTGCTGCGCCTGGTCGAATCGCAGGGCGGCGAAATTATCTTTAACGGTCAGCGAATCGATACCCTTTCACCCGGCAAACTTCAGGCATTGCGTCGCGATATTCAGTTTATTTTTCAGGACCCTTACGCTTCGCTGGACCCACGTCAGACCATCGGTGATTCGATTATCGAACCGTTGCGCGTACACGGTTTATTGCAAGGTAAAGAAGCGGCTGCACGCGTTGCGTGGTTGCTGGAGCGCGTGGGTCTGTTACCTGAACATGCGTGGCGTTACCCGCATGAGTTTTCCGGCGGCCAGCGACAGCGCATCTGCATTGCTCGCGCGTTGGCATTGAATCCAAAAGTGATCATTGCCGACGAAGCCGTCTCGGCGCTGGATGTATCTATTCGCGGGCAGATTATCAACTTGTTGCTCGATCTCCAGCGTGATTTCGGCATTGCGTATCTGTTTATCTCCCACGATATGGCCGTTGTAGAGCGGATTAGTCATCGTGTGGCGGTGATGTATCTCGGGCAAATTGTTGAAATTGGTCCACGGCGCGCGGTCTTTGAAAATCCGCAGCATCCTTATACGCGTAAATTACTGGCGGCAGTTCCGGTCGCTGAACCGTCCCGACAACGACCGCAGCGTGTACTGCTGTCGGACGATCTTCCCAGCAATATTCATCTGCGTGGCGAAGAGGTTGCAGTCGTCTCGTTGCAATGCGTCGGGCCGGGGCATTACGTCGCACAACCACAATCAGAATACGCATTCATGCGTAGATAACATTCAGGCGGAGAATAAAATGGCAAGAGCTGTACACCGTAGTGGGTTAGTGGCGCTGGGCATTGCGACAGCGTTGATGGCATCTTGTGCATTCGCTGCCAAAGATGTGGTGGTGGCGGTAGGATCGAACTTCACCACGCTCGATCCGTATGACGCGAATGACACGTTATCTCAGGCCGTAGCGAAATCGTTTTACCAGGGGCTGTTCGGTCTCGATAAAGAGATGAAACTGAAAAACGTGCTGGCGGAGAGTTATACCGTTTCCGATGACGGCCTTACTTACACCGTGAAACTGCGGGAAGGAATTAAATTCCAGGATGGCACCGATTTCAACGCAGCGGCGGTAAAAGCGAATCTGGACCGGGCCAGCGATCCGGCGAATCATCTTAAACGCTATAACCTGTATAAGAATATTGCCAAAACGGAAGCGATCGATCCGACAACGGTAAAGATTACCCTCAAACAGCCGTTTTCAGCGTTTATTAATATTCTTGCCCATCCGGCGACCGCGATGATTTCACCGGCAGCGCTGGAAAAATATGGCAAGGATATTGGTTTTCATCCGGTGGGAACCGGGCCGTATGAACTGGATACCTGGAATCAGACCGATTTTGTGAAAGTGAAAAAATTCGCGGGTTACTGGCAGCCAGGATTGCCCAAACTGGACAGCATAACCTGGCGTCCGGTGGCGGATAACAACACCCGCGCGGCAATGCTGCAAACCGGTGAAGCGCAGTTTGCTTTCCCCATTCCCTACGAGCAGGCCGCACTGCTGGAGAAAAACAAAAATATCGAGTTGATGGCCAGTCCGTCAATTATGCAGCGTTATATCAGTATGAACGTGACGCAAAAGCCGTTCGATAACCCGAAGGTCCGTGAGGCGCTGAATTACGCCATTAACCGTCAGGCACTGGTGAAAGTGGCCTTTGCGGGATATGCAGTTCCTGCTACTGGTGTGGTGCCACCGAGTATTGCCTACGCGCAAAGTTATCAACCGTGGCCTTACGATCCAGTGAAAGCGCGTGAATTATTGAAAGAGGCGGGGTATCCCAACGGCTTCAGTACCACGCTGTGGTCATCACATAATCACAGTACCGCACAGAAAGTGCTGCAATTTACCCAGCAACAGCTAGCGCAGGTGGGGATTAAAGCCCAGGTAACGGCGATGGATGCCGGGCAGCGGGCGGCAGAAGTTGAAGGTAAAGGGCAGAAAGAGAGCGGCGTGAGAATGTTTTACACTGGCTGGTCGGCCTCGACTGGTGAAGCTGACTGGGCGCTATCGCCACTGTTCGCCTCGCAGAACTGGCCGCCGACGCTGTTTAATACTGCGTTTTACAGCAATAAGCAGGTGGATGACGAGCTTGCCCAGGCGCTGAAAACCAACGATCCGGCGCAAAAGGCGCGCTTGTATAAGGCGGCGCAGGATATTATCTGGCAAGAGTCGCCGTGGATCCCGCTGGTGGTCGAAAAACTGGTGTCGGCACACAGTAAAAACCTGACTGGTTTTTGGATCATGCCAGACACCGGTTTCAGCTTTGAAGACGCGGATTTGCAATAAGCAACGCAGGGAGTGGAATGCTTAATTACGTTATCAAACGCTTACTGGGACTGATTCCAACGCTGTTTATTGTCTCAGTGCTGGTGTTTTTGTTTGTTCATATGCTCCCCGGCGATCCAGCGCGATTGATTGCCGGACCAGAAGCCGATGCGCAGGTCATCGAGCTGGTGCGTCAGCAACTGGGGTTGGATCAGCCACTGTATCACCAGTTCTGGCACTATATCACCAATGCCGTACAGGGCGATTTTGGCCTGTCGATGGTGTCGCGTCGTCCCGTTGCCAATGAGATTGCCAGCCGCTTCATGCCTACTCTATGGTTGACTATTACCAGTATGACCTGGGCGGTGCTGTTCGGCATGGGGGCTGGTATTATCGCCGCTGTCTGGCGTAACCGTTGGCCGGATCGATTAAGTATGACTATCGCGGTATCAGGGATTTCATTCCCGGCATTTGCGTTAGGAATACTGTTGATTCAGGTTTTCTCAGTTGAACTTGGCTGGTTACCCACCGTAGGTGCAGACAGTTGGCAGCACTACATTTTACCCTCCCTGACGCTCGGCGCGGCAGTGGCAGCCGTGATGGCGCGCTTTACCCGCGCATCGTTTGTCGACGTTTTAAGCGAAGATTATATGCGTACCGCGAGGGCGAAAGGGGTGAGCGAAACCTGGGTCATCCTCAAACACGGGTTACGCAATGCGATGATCCCGGTAGTGACCATGATGGGCTTACAGTTTGGCTTTTTACTCGGTGGTTCCATTGTGGTGGAGAAAGTCTTCAACTGGCCCGGACTTGGACGCTTACTCGTCGACTCCGTAGAAATGCGCGATTACCCGGTGATTCAGGCGGAAATTCTGCTTTTCTCGCTGGAATTTATTCTTATCAACTTAGTGGTGGATGTGCTTTATGCCGCCATTAACCCGGCTATCAGGTACAAGTAAGGATGCGAATATTTAACTGGCGACGTCAGGCGGTGTTAAACGCCATGCCATTGGTTAAACCTGACCAGGTACGCACACCGTGGCATGAATTCTGGCGACGATTTCGCCATCAGCATATGGCGATGGCCGCCGCATTATTCGTCATTTTATTGATTGTGGTGGCCATTTTTGCACGCTGGATCGCCCCCTATGACGCCGAAAATTTTTTCGATTATGACAATCTGAATAACGGACCTTCTTTGCAGCACTGGTTTGGCGTCGATTCACTGGGACGCGACATTTTCAGCCGTGTCCTGGTTGGTGCGCAAATCTCGCTGGCGGCGGGCGTGTTTGCCGTGTTTATCGGTGCGGCGATCGGGACGTTGCTGGGCTTGCTGGCGGGATATTATGAAGGCTGGTGGGATCGGCTGATCATGCGCATTTGCGATGTGCTGTTTGCCTTCCCGGGTATTTTGCTGGCCATCGCTGTTGTTGCGGTGTTGGGAAGCGGCATCGCTAACGTGATTATCGCCGTTGCCATTTTTTCCATCCCCGCGTTTGCCCGACTGGTGCGCGGCAATACGCTGGTGTTGAAACAGCAAACCTTTATTGAGTCAGCACGCAGTATTGGTGCCAGCGATATGACCATTTTATTGCGTCATATTCTGCCTGGGACCGTCTCTTCTATCGTGGTGTTTTTCACCATGCGCATCGGCACCTCGATTATCTCTGCCGCCAGCCTGTCATTTCTCGGCCTCGGTGCGCAGCCGCCGACACCAGAGTGGGGAGCAATGCTCAATGAGGCACGAGCGGATATGGTTATCGCGCCGCATGTCGCTGTTTTTCCGGCCCTGGCTATTTTTCTGACCGTACTGGCGTTCAATTTGTTGGGTGATGGTTTACGCGATGCGCTGGATCCGAAAATTAAAGGATAGTTACGTTTGAATATTGCTTGAAAGGGTAATCACCTCACAGGAAATTATTGCCCTAAGCAAGTGTTGTAACTTTCTGCTGATTTTGTAGAATCGGGTAATTTGGTTAAAAAGCCGCAGCAAGGGACTGTTTTTGCAGCGGCACAGCGTTCAGACAGTTATTTTGTTAAATGTATTAACATGCTGAGTTTATACGAAAAGATAAAGATAAGGCTGATAATTTTATTTTTATTGGCAGCACTGTCATTTATTGGCTTTTTTTCATCATTAACTATCAACTGGTATCGGAACGCGCGGTAAAACGTGCCGATAGCCGCTTTGAACTTATTCAGAAAAACGTTGGCTATTTCTTTAAAGATATTGAACGTTCGGCCCTGACATTAAAGGACTCACTGTATTTATTAAAAAATACAGAGGAGATTCAACGCGCTGTGATCCTTAAAATGGAAATGATGCCATTTTTAGACTCGGTGGGACTGGTACTTGATGATAATAAATATTATCTCTTTTCGCGGAGGGCAAATGATAAAATCGCTGTTTATCATCAGGAACAAGTAAATGGACCGCTTGTCGACGAGTCAGGGCGGGTTATTTTTGCCGATTTTAACCCATCGAAACGACCGTGGTCGGTGGCTTCAGATGACTCTAACAACAGCTGGAATCCGGCATACAATTGCTTTGATCGTCCGGGTAAAAAATGTATCTCTTTTACGCTACGCATCAACGGCAAAGATCACGATTTGTTAGTGGTGGATAAAATTCATGTCGATTTAAACTGGCGATATCTGAACGAGTATCTTGATCAAATCAGCGCTAATGATGAAGTTCTATTTTTGAAACAAGGCCATGAGATCATTGCCAAGAATCAACTCGCTCGTGAAAAACTGATTATTTATAATAGCGAAGGCAATTATAATATTATTGATTCTGTCGATACTGAATATATCGAAAAAACATCAGCGGTGCCAAACAACGCATTATTCGAAATCTATTTTTATTATCCTGGCGGTAATTTATTGAACGCATCAGATAAACTTTTTTATCTGCCGTTTGCTTTCATTATTATCGTATTGCTGGTGGTTTATTTAATGACCACTCGTGTGTTCCGTAGGCAATTTTCTGAAATGACCGAGCTGGTTAATACGCTGGCATTTTTGCCCGACTCAACGGATCAAATCGAGGCTCTGAAAATTCGCGAAGGCGATGCGAAAGAGATTATCAGCATCAAAAATTCGATCGCGGAAATGAAAGATGCCGAAATTGAACGGTCAAATAAATTGCTCTCACTGATCTCTTACGATCAGGAAAGCGGTTTTATTAAAAATATGGCGATTATTGAGTCCAACAATAATCAGTACCTGGCTGTGGGGATCATCAAACTGTGTGGTCTGGAAGCCGTGGAAGCGGTGTTTGGTGTTGATGAACGCAATAAAATCGTCAGGAAATTGTGTCAGCGAATTGCCGAGAAATATGCGCAATGCTGCGATATCGTGACATTCAATGCCGATCTCTATTTACTTCTGTGCCGGGAAAATGTACAGACATTTACCCGTAAAATAGCGATGATAAACGATTTTGACAGCAGCTTTGGCTACCGCAATCTGCGCATCCATAAGTCTGCCATTTGTGAACCTTTGCAGGGAGAAAACGCCTGGAGTTACGCAGAAAAACTGAAACTGGCGATTTCCAGTATCCGTGACCATATGTTCTCAGAGTTTATTTTCTGTGATGACGCGAAACTCAACGAAATAGAAGAGAATATCTGGATTGCGCGTAATATTCGCCATGCAATGGAAATTGGCGAACTATTCCTGGTCTATCAACCGATCGTTGATATTAACACCCGCGCCATTCTGGGCGCGGAGGCGTTGTGCCGTTGGGTGTCTGCGGAGCGGGGGATCATTTCACCGCTGAAGTTCATTACCATTGCTGAAGATATCGGGTTTATCAATGAGCTAGGTTATCAGATTATTAAAACGGCAATGGGTGAATTCAGACATTTTAGTCAGCGTGCGTCGCTGAAGGACGGTTTCTTACTGCATATTAATGTTTCGCCATGGCAGTTAAACGAACCACACTTTCATGAGCGTTTTACCACCATCATGAAAGAAAATGGCCTGAAGGCGAACAGCCTCTGTGTTGAGATCACTGAAACTGTGATCGAGCGAATTAATGAACATTTTTATCTCAATATTGAACAACTGCGTAAACAAGGGGTACGGATATCGATTGATGACTTTGGCACCGGTTTGTCAAACCTGAAACGTTTTTATGAAATTAATCCAGACAGTATAAAAGTGGACTCGCAATTTACCGGCGATATTTTCGGTACTGCGGGGAAAATTGTGCGCATTATTTTCGATCTGGCACGCTATAACCGGATCCCGGTGATTGCGGAAGGCGTAGAGAGCGAAGACGTTGCGCGCGAATTAATCAAATTAGGATGTGTTCAGGCTCAGGGGTATCTGTACCAGAAACCCATGCCGTTCTCCGCCTGGGATAAAAGTGGAAAATTAGTAAAAGAGTAGTTTACGTATGTCCAGAATCAATAAGTTCGTACTTACAGTCAGTCTGCTGATTTTTATCATGATTTCAGCAGTTGCCTGCGGGATCTACACTCAAATGGTAAAGGAACGGGTGTATGGCCTGAAACAGTCCGTTATTGATACTGCTTTTGCGGTGGCAAATATTGCTGAATATCGGCGTAGCGTGGCAATTGATCTCATCAACACGCTAAATCCCACGGAGGAACAGCTGTTGGTTGGCTTGCGCACAGCTTACGCCGACTCGGTTTCACCCTCTTATTTGTACGATGTCGGTCCTTATCTGATTTCCAGTGACGAATGTATTCAGGTAAAAGAGTTCGAGAAAAATTATTGTGCAGATATTATGCAGGTTGTTAAGTATCGACATGTCAAAAATACAGGGTTTATCTCTTTTGACGGTAAAACCTTCGTCTATTACCTCTATCCGGTAACTCACAATCGCAGTCTGATATTTTTGCTTGGTCTGGAGCGTTTTTCTTTACTGTCAAAATCGCTGGCGATGGATAGCGAGAACCTGATGTTCTCCCTGTTCAAGAACGGTAAATCGGTGACCGGTGATGAATATAACGCTAAAAACGCCATCTTCACCGTTTCGGAAGCAATGGAGCACTTCGCCTATTTGCCGACCGGATTGTACGTATTTTCGTATAAAAAAGACGTTTATTTTCAGGTATGTATGTTGATTATTTTCTTTGCTGCATTGGTGGCAGTGATATCGGGTGCTAGCTGCCTTTATCTGGTGCGCAGAGTGATTAATCGTGGCATTGTGGAGAAAGAAGCCATTATTAATAACCATTTTGAACGCGTCCTGGACGGTGGGCTTTTCTTCTCGGCTGCCGATGTCAAAAAACTCTACAGTATGTATAACTCGGCGTTTCTGGACGACCTGACCAAAGCAATGGGCAGAAAATCCTTTGATGAAGATTTAAAAGCCCTGCCGGAAAAAGGCGGCTATCTGTGTCTTTTTGATGTCGATAAATTCAAAAACATTAACGACACCTTCGGTCATTTGCTGGGCGATGAAGTGTTGATGAAAGTGGTGAAAATCCTTAAATCACAAATTCCGGTAGATAAAGGTAAAGTCTACCGCTTCGGCGGTGACGAATTTGCGGTGATTTATACTGGCGGAACGCTGGAGGAGTTGCTATCGATTCTAAAAGAAATCGTCCATTTCCAGGTGGGGAGTATTAACTTGAGCACCAGTATCGGCGTAGCGCATTCAAATGAATGTACTACCGTCGAACGCTTGAAAATGCTGGCGGATGAGCGGCTGTATAAGAGTAAGAAAAACGGCAGGGCGCAGATTAGCTGGCAGTAATCTTTATTCGCAGGCCGGACAAATGATTTTGCCCGGCCTGAATTAATTAAACCCGGCTACCCCACAAATCGTACTCATCGGCGTGCTCGACTTTCACTCGCAGGATATCACCCGGCTTAACGTTAGTTTCACCATTGAGATAAACCGCGCCGTCGATTTCTGGTGCATCTGCCATGCTGCGGCCAATCGCACCTTCTTCGTCCACTTCGTCGATAATCACCAGAATTTCACGGCCCACTTTCTCCTGCAGGCGCTCGGCGGAAATCTGCTGCTGTAGCTGCATGAAACGGTTCCAGCGTTCTTCTTTCACTTCTTCCGGAACCTGGTCAGGCAGGGCATTGGCATCTGCGCCTTCAACCGGGCTGTATTTAAAGCAGCCAACGCGATCCAGACGTGCTTCTTTCAGGAAATCGAGTAGCATCTGGAAATCTTCTTCCGTCTCGCCAGGGAAGCCGACAATAAAGGTTGAGCGCAGGGTCAGTTCCGGGCAGATTTCGCGCCACTGTTTGATGCGCGCCAGTTGGCGATCTACAGAACCCGGACGCTTCATCAGTTTGAGAATGCGCGGGCTGGCGTGTTGCAACGGGATATCCAGATACGGCAGGATTTTGCCTTCCGCCATCAGTGGGATGACGTCGTCCACGTGTGGATAAGGGTAAACGTAGTGCAGACGTGTCCAGATCCCCAGTTTCGATAACTGTTCACACAGGCTGACCATGCTGGTTTTTACTGGCTCGCCGTTGTGGAAGCCAGTACGATGTTTAACATCGACGCCATAGGCGGAAGTATCCTGCGAGATCACCAGAATCTCTTTAACGCCCGCATCAACCAGTCGTTTCGCTTCACTTAACACTTCGCCAATTGGACGGCTCACCAGATCGCCGCGCATAGACGGAATAATGCAGAAGGTGCAGCGGTGGTTACAGCCTTCAGAAATTTTCAGATAGGCATAATGACGCGGCGTCAGTTTCACACCTTGTTCTGGCACCAGGCTCAGGAATGGGTTGTGTTTCGGTTTTGGTACGTAGTGATGAACGTGCTCAAGAACCTGCTCATAGCTATGAGGCCCGGTGATTTCCAGCACTTTCGGGTGGACTTCGCGGATCTGATCTTCTTTCGCCCCCAGACAACCGGTCACAATGACCTTGCCGTTTTCATTCAACGCTTCGCCAATGGCTTCCAGTGATTCTTGTACCGCGCTGTCAATAAAGCCGCAGGTATTGACGATCACCATGTCCGCATCGTCATAGCTCGGTACCACGTCATAACCTTCGGTGCGTAGTTCGGTGAGAATACGCTCTGAATCGACAAGGTTTTTCGGACAGCCAAGGGAAACAAAGCCGATTTTCGGCTGGGGAGTTACTTTGCTCATAGCTTAAAAAATATTCAGTTACAGGAAAGGTCAGGGCAGGGATTCTACAGAGTTCTGGATAAAATTTGTATCGCAATCTCATTCGCTGGCGGAGGCGAAGGAAATGTAAATTTTGTTAATTCGGCGTGAAGAATTGATTCTGGACAGCATTTTGCTCAAAAAATAGCCATACTATTTAATTGCAACAAGGCTGGAAAGAGGAGGATCGAAGTATGTTCGTTGACAGACAGCGAATCGATCTGCTGAACCGGTTGATCGACGCACGCGTTGACCTCGCTGCATACGTGCAACTGAGGAAGGCAAAAGGATACATGTCCGTCAGCGAAAGCAATCATCTACGAGATAACTTTTTTAAACTGAATCGCGAACTGCACGATAAATCGCTGCGGTTGAATCTTCATCTGGATCAGGAAGAGTGGAGTGCTCTTCATCATGCTGAAGAAGCATTAGCGACAGCCGCAGTATGTTTGATGAGTGGGCACCATGATTGCCCGACTGTTATTACCGTCAACGCCGATAAGCTTGAAAATTGTCTGATGAGCTTAACGCTGAGTATCCAGAGCCTGCAGAAACACGCCATGCTTGAGAAGGCCTGAAAACTAAGGGGGAGAAAGCGTCTCCCCCTTCATGTTTAAGTTTTTGTAAAAATGAATTTGTTATCTCCTCCACTGACTACGCTTTAAGCCAGAGTCAATCTGGAGGCGTTATGCAGAGACAATCCTTTTTCCTTGTGCCCCTTATCTGTCTTTCTTCTGCTCTCTGGGCAGCTCCTGCAACGGTAAATGTCGAAGTACTGCAAGACAAACTCGATCACCCTTGGGCGCTGGCCTTTTTACCCGATAATCACGGTATGTTAATCACTCTGCGCGGCGGTGAGTTGCGTCACTGGCAAGCAGGAAAAGGATTATCTGCGCCGCTTTCCGGAGTGCCGGACGTTTGGGCGCACGGGCAGGGCGGTCTGCTGGACGTGGTTTTAGCGCCTGATTTTGCCCAGTCGCGCCGCATCTGGTTAAGTTATTCCGAAGTTGGCGATGATGGCAAAGCCGGAACTGCCGTGGGGTATGGTCGTTTAAGTGATGATCTCTCAAAAGTGACCGACTTCCGCACCATTTTTCGCCAGATGCCAAAACTGTCTACCGGCAACCATTTTGGTGGGCGGCTGGTATTCGACGGTAAAGGTTATCTTTTTATTGCTCTGGGCGAAAACAATCAGCGCCCGACGGCGCAGGATCTGGATAAATTACAGGGCAAACTGGTGCGTCTTACTGACCAGGGCGAGATCCCGGATGATAATCCTTTTGCCAGGAGATCCGGTGAGCGCGCCGAGATCTGGTCTTATGGCATTCGTAATCCGCAAGGAATGGCGATGAATCCGTGGAGTAATGCACTGTGGCTAAATGAACATGGCCCACGCGGTGGTGATGAAATTAATATCCCGCAAAAAGGCAAAAACTACGGCTGGCCGCTGGCAACCTGGGGAATCAATTATTCAGGCTTTAAAATACCGGAAGCGAAAGGGGAGATCGTCGCCGGGACCGAGCAACCTGTTTTTTACTGGAAAGATTCGCCCGCCGTGAGCGGCATGGCCTTCTATAACAGCGATAAATTCCCCCAGTGGCAGCAAAAATTATTTATTGGCGCGCTGAAAGATAAAGATGTCATTGTGATGAGCGTCAACGGCGACAAAGTGACAGAAGATGGCCGTATTTTAACGGACAGAGGGCAGCGAATTCGTGATGTTCGCACTGGACCAGACGGTTATTTATACGTTCTCACCGACGAGTCCAGTGGGGAATTACTTAAAGTTAGCCCACGCAATTAGCTAACGGGAATCATCACCACTTTGCGCACTGCGGGGCGTTCAGTGA
The DNA here is from genome assembly GCF_009820205.1 of Escherichia sp. HH26CH. Classification (NCBI taxonomy): domain Bacteria; kingdom Pseudomonadati; phylum Pseudomonadota; class Gammaproteobacteria; order Enterobacterales; family Enterobacteriaceae; genus Escherichia; species Escherichia sp. HH26CH. The sequence goes on along the minus strand of NZ_VNXM01000054.1, from coordinate 124,520 downwards.
GTTGCTGATACCAGCGTTGCAGATTTGGACGCGGTGTCCAGGTCAGGCCAACGTTAAACAAATTGTAGATGAACGGTGCGATAGCGATATCGCCCACACCAAACTCGTCGCCGGAGAACCATTTTACTTTTGCCAGTTCCGCATCGAGCAGGGCAAACAGGGCGTCGCACTCTTTACAACTGGCATCAATGGCGGCCTGATCGCGCTCTTCCGGTGGTGTTCTGACTAATCCCATCAGGATCCCGCGATGGGCATTGCTGAGCGTCTGGTTTGCCCAGTCCATCCATTTTTCCGCTTCTGCACGGCGTGCCGGTGAGTCGATCCACAGGCGGTTTTGCCCATACTGTGCCGCCAGATAGCGGACAATGGCGTTTGATTCCCAAAGGATGAGATCACTTTCGTCGTCACGCAACAACGGCACCAGCCCGTTAGGGTTCATCGCCAGAAAATCAGCATCGTGGTTTACCCCAAACTCACGGCCCGCGAGAATTTGCTCATAAGGTAGTTCCAGTTCTTCGAGCGTCAGCAATACTTTTTTTACGTTGGTTGAATTATTCCGACCCCACAGCGTAATCATACTTACCCCTTTTCCGACAGGCAGCCACAGGCTGAACAGGACTTTGATGGTGAAGTAAAGTTAACTTTTAAGCAACAGCTGGCAAAAAAATGACGGCAGAAGCAGCGAAGCGGCAGGATATTGCATAAACTTTAAAAACTTTACCAACTTACGGTTTCTTTAAGTTTGTGTGTGCGTTATTAATCACCGAACTTATCATACGGCGATATAACGTATTTTTTTTGAATGGATACTCGGGTGGCATTTATGACGCAATACTCCTCTCTCCTTCGTGGTCTTGCAGCGGGTTCTGCATTTTTATTCCTTTTTGCCCCAACGGCATTCGCGGCGGAACAAACCGTTGAAGCGCCGAGCGTGGATGCGCGTGCATGGATTTTAATGGATTACGCCAGCGGTAAAGTGCTGGCAGAAGGCAATGCGGATGAGAAACTGGACCCCGCGAGCCTGACTAAAATCATGACCAGCTATGTGGTTGGGCAGGCGCTTAAGGCCGATAAGATTAAACTCACCGATATGGTGACGGTCGGTAAAGATGCCTGGGCGACGGGAAACCCGGCACTGCGCGGTTCGTCGGTAATGTTCCTCAAACCAGGCGATCAGGTTTCGGTGGCAGACTTGAACAAAGGCGTGATTATCCAGTCCGGTAATGACGCCTGTATTGCGCTGGCTGATTACGTTGCCGGGAGCCAGGAGTCATTTATTGGTTTGATGAATGGTTATGCCAAAAAACTGGGGCTGACCAACACGACCTTCCAGACGGTGCACGGTCTGGATGCGCCGGGGCAGTTCAGTACCGCACGCGATATGGCATTGCTGGGTAAAGCACTGATTCACGATGTGCCAGAAGAGTACGCCATTCATAAAGAGAAAGAGTTCACCTTCAACAAAATTCGTCAGCCTAACCGTAACCGTCTGCTGTGGAGCAGCAATCTGAATGTTGATGGCATGAAGACAGGAACCACGGCAGGCGCGGGATATAATCTGGTTGCTTCTGCTACCCAGGGCGATATGCGTTTAATCTCCGTAGTGCTGGGGGCGAAAACTGACCGTATCCGTTTTAATGAGTCTGAGAAATTATTGACCTGGGGTTTCCGCTTCTTTGAAACCGTGACGCCAATTAAACCTGATGCCACCTTTGTGACTCAGCGCGTCTGGTTTGGTGATAAGAGCGAAGTGAATCTCGGGGCAGGCGAAGCGGGATCAGTGACCATACCGCGAGGGCAGTTGAAAAACCTGAAGGCGAGCTACACGTTAACGGAACCACAGCTCACCGCACCGCTGAAAAAAGGTCAGGTTGTCGGCACCATTGATTTCCAGCTTAACGGTAAATCCATTGAGCAGCGTCCGCTGATCGTGATGGAAAATGTGGAAGAGGGCGGATTCTTTGGTCGGATGTGGGATTTCGTGATGATGAAATTCCATCAGTGGTTCGGCAGCTGGTTCTCTTAATCTTCTGATAACCGGATGGCGCGAAACGTCATCCGGTTATTCGTTGTTAATACATCAACTTAATACGCTGCGTCTGCGCGTACTTCACATACTCATCTTCCGGGCAACAATCGCTCACTACAATATCAAAGCGTTTCAGGTCACCCATGCGTGCCGGACGCACCTTGCCAAATTTACTGTGGTCGACAACCAGCACATGCTTTTGCGCCATCGACATGGCCCAGTGTTTTACCGGCAACTCTTCAAGATTAAAACAGGTAGCGCCCTTACTGACATGCACCCCCGCCGCGGAATAAAAAGCGATATCCGGGCAAAAATTATTCAGCGTTTGCTGAAAATCGATGGGTTTGAAAATGGCGTTGCTGGCGTGAAATTCACCACCGCAAAGAAACGCGCGGCAATGAGGTTTCTCTTTCAGTGCCAGAAAGGTATTTAGCGAATAACAAATGGCGGTAAAAGGGATTTCATTATCAATCGCTTCAATAATCCACGGTGTGGTGGTGCCACAGTCAAAAAAGAGGGTCTGATCGGGTTCTACCAGCGTCGCAGCCAGTTTTGCCGCCCGGCGTTTTTCCTCTACCAGACGGGATTTTTGATCGCTTAACAGATAATGGCTGGCGCTGCGCGGTTCCAGAACAATATAGCCGCCAAGCAAAACGACGGGGGCGCTGTGGTTGTTCAGATCGCGACGAATCGTCATCTCCGAAACCCCAAGCAGGGCGGCGGCGTCTTTAAGATGTAACTTATCGCTGCGTTTTAATTCTTGCAGCAGTTGCCCGATACGCTCTTCGCGACGTGTTTCCATAATCCCTCTGAATAGTTATTGAAGCGAGCCGCTCAATACTACACTTTTTAGCAGAGATCAGTCACGCACCCAGCCTTTGCGGATCGGTAATGCAAAACAGAAGCGATACCATGATTGCAGACGTTGATAGAGTTTATGCCCTATCGCTTGCCAGATAATCTGAGCGCTAAGGCAGCCAATCATACCTGCCAGCAATCCACCGAGCATATCCAGCGGCCAGTGCACGCCAAGATAAACGCGCGACCAGGCAATGACAACAGCCAGTACCATTAAAAGGGAACCGGACCACAGGCGATGCCAGCATAAAAATGCCAGTGCAAAGGTGAAAATTACCGTACCATGATCGCTCGGGAATGAGTCATCCGCCGCATGATGCAGGAAGTTATAGCCGATATTCTCGACAAAGGGGCGGTCGTGTGGGAAAAGATGCCCCATCGTCCAGGACACTAACAGGCTGACGACTAGCGCGATTGCGATTTTTATCACCAGTTGCCGTTGTGCTGTAAGCCCCCACAACCAAAGTACTGCGGCCAGCAGCGGCACCACGGTAATCAAATCTTTAGCAATAAAAATCGCCAACGAGATCATCCACGGAGCCGAGTCTGGCGTCGCGTTAATAAGAGAGAATAGAGAGAGATTCAAATTTTCCAGCATAACTTCCCGACGCAAAGTGATTAAAAGGGAGCCAATACAGGCAAGTCGTTGAGAATAAAGTGCAGGTTAAACTGGGTAAAGCGGCATCGTCTTATTTCCCTCAAGCGGCCCTGTTTACGGTGGCTGATTGTAACGAGCATAGGTTAAATAAAACTTAAAGAAAGCGTAGCTATACTCGCAATAATGTAAGAATGTGCTTAACCGAAGTTTCAGCTACAAAATTCGCTTTCTCGTTAGCTGCGCTTTTATTAAACTTTGCGCGATTATTATTGGCGAAGAAATTGCATGCAAAATAGATTAGCTTCCGGTGCCAGGCTTGGACGTCAGGCGTTACTTTTCCCTCTCTGTCTGGTGCTTTACGAATTTTCAACCTATATCGGCAACGATATGATTCAACCCGGTATGTTGGCCGTGGTGGAACAATATCAGGCGGGCATTGATTGGGTTCCTACTTCGATGACCGCGTATCTGGCGGGCGGGATGTTTTTACAGTGGCTGCTGGGACCACTGTCGGATCGTATTGGTCGCCGTCCGGTGATGCTGGCGGGAGTAGTGTGGTTTATCATCACTTGTCTGGCGATATTACTGGCGCAAAACATTGAACAATTCACGCTGTTGCGCTTCTTGCAGGGCATAAGCCTCTGTTTCATTGGCGCTGTGGGTTACGCCGCAATTCAGGAGTCCTTCGAAGAGGCGGTTTGTATCAAGATCACCGCGCTGATGGCGAACGTGGCGCTGATTGCTCCGCTACTCGGTCCGCTGGTGGGCGCGGCGTGGATCCATGTGCTGCCCTGGGAGGGGATGTTTGTCTTGTTTGCCGCATTGGCAGCGATCTCCTTTTTTGGCCTGCAACGCGCCATGCCTGAAACCGCCACGCGTATAGGCGAGAAACTGTCGCTGAAAGAACTCGGTCGTGACTATAAGCTGGTGCTGAAGAACGGTCGCTTTGTGGCAGGGGCACTGGCGCTGGGATTCGTTAGTCTGCCGTTGCTGGCGTGGATCGCCCAGTCGCCGATTATCATCATTACCGGCGAGCAGTTGAGTAGCTATGAATATGGCTTGCTGCAAGTGCCTATTTTTGGGGCATTAATTGCGGGTAACTTGCTGCTAGCGCGTCTGACCTCGCGCCGCACCGTACGTTCATTGATTATTCTGGGCGGCTGGCCGATTATGATTGGCCTGTTGGTCGCTGCTGCGGCAACGGTTATCTCATCGCACGCGTATTTGTGGATGACCGCCGGGTTAAGTATTTATGCTTTCGGTATTGGCCTGGCGAATGCGGGATTGGTGCGATTGACCCTGTTTGCCAGCGATATGAGTAAAGGTACGGTTTCTGCGGCGATGGGAATGTTGCAAATGCTTATTTTTACCGTCGGTATTGAAATCAGCAAACATGCCTGGCTGAATGGGGGCAACGGCCTGTTTAATCTCTTCAACCTTGCCAACGGGATTTTGTGGCTGCTGCTGATGGTTATCTTTTTAAAAGATAAACAGATGGGTAATTCGCACGAAGGGTAAAAAAATGCCTGGTTGCGCAAAGCAATCAGGCATTTTCAAATTAATGGTGATGGTCATCAATCTGGTGTTCGATAACCATCCCTTCACCTACGCTGGCAAGATGGCGAACATACGGATGCGGGCGGTAAGCCGGAGCTGGCGCAGGAGCCACATAGACGGTTTGCGGCACAGTCGCGACGCTGACTGCTTGTGGAACGCTGACTGAATCAGGGACCACAACCACTTTGTATCCACTCGGCACATCGACGGTGACACTTTGCGCCATCGCCACACCAGTAAAGCCCATTAAAAGCGCGCCCAACAGTAGACAATTTTTCATAATCATTTCGCCTGAAATAATGCAGCGGGTTAATTTCTGCGAATTATGCAGCCTTCATTCAGGCTTTGTGTTGCCGGGCGTGCTACCGTTTTTATTGATCAAAAGGCGCTTCGTGTTTAAGAACTTTATCGATCACATCCAGTACACCTTCATGATTATTGGAGCCTGCCCGGTATTTTGCCGCTGCAACGACCGCGCTGCCGGCATTTTCCATCGCAAAACTAAAGCCTGCCTGACGCAGCATCTCAATATCGTTACCACCATCGCCGAAGACCACCACTTCGCTGTCGTCTATTCCCCATAATTTCTGAAGTTGGCGCAGGCCATTCGCTTTATGTACGCCGGGGATAATCAGATCGATGCTGCCGTTGCCGGTGTGGACCGGCACCATAATATCGCCGATGGTCTCATGTAATGCTTTTTGCACTTGTGGAATCAGTTCATCGGAAAGATTCAGGCCAAACTTAAAGAAGATATCTTCTAAATTATCAAAGTTATCGACGTATTCCAGACGGTGATAATACATTTCCGCCACCGTTTTCATGGCATCGTCATATTTTTTGAGGGTATAGGCGCTATTTTTTCCGCAGGCAATAATTTCCACTTCCGGGCGCGTCAGTAAATGTTCCACCACAGTAGCAAACGCATCCTTCGACAGCTCGCCATTAAAAACATCTTTGCCTTCGCTTACAACCCAACCGCCGTTTTCTGCCACAAAGGCAATTTCATTAGCAATTTCAGGGAAGAAAGAGATCAACTGATAATATTGATTCCCGCTGGCGACCACAAAGCGAATGCCTTGTGCTTTCATCTGCTGATACTGAGCCATAAACCGCTCACGGTTATAGGTTTTTTGATCGCTTAAGAAAGTACCATCCATGTCAACCGCAATTAATTTAATGCTCATCAACTATTCTCCATCGCCGTCTGCGTTTGGGTATCGGGTTTGGCGACGGCTTTCGCGACAATAGCCGCGAGAATAACCAGCGCCAGTACAACCAGCATTGCACTACGTAATCCATAATGTTCGCCGAGATAGCCCAGTAGCGGAGGCCCGACGAGGAAAGCCAGATAACCGGTCGTTGCCACTACGCTGACGCGGGTTGGTGCATCGGGTCCGGTATCGCTGGCGGCAGAAATAGTCAGCGGGAAGCCCAGCGAGGCACCCAGTCCCCAAAGTACAACAGAGACCCCAGCGACCCAGGCGCTATCGACAAAAATAATCAGCCCAATACCCAACGCTCCCATTAGTGCACTGGCCCGTACCACGGCAACGCGACTGTAACGGTCGATGAACCAACCGCCGGTGAAGCGTCCAACAGTCATCCCCAGGGTAAAACCGGCATAAATCAGCGAGCCGGAAGTAGGGCTAAAACCGTGACCGTCAACCATTAATAAGGGTAACCAGTCGTTGGCAGAACCTTCGGCAAAGGCCATCGCCAGTACCACAACACCAATCAGCAGCAACTGGATATCCCGATAAAAAGGTACGCCTTTTTCACCATGCTGGGTGCCATCGGCAGCATTTTTGCCCGTACCGTCAGGGATTGCCTGAATGGCGATATAAATAGGCGCGATGCCTACCAGCGCCGCCAATAAAATGTGCACCGTTGCCGGAACGCCAAAGGCCGTCAGTGCCATCCCGACACCAGCGCCTGCCAGCGTGCCCAGGCTATAAAAACCGTGCATCATCGGCAAAACCGTCTTATTCATTTCTCGCTCAACGGCAGCACCTTCAACGTTTATCGCCACTTCCGCAGAACCAAAACTTGCCCCAAAGACGCCGAGACCAACGGCAAAGAGCAGGGGCGATGTCAGCCAGAGTGCCAGACTTAATATCATCATCCCGATCAATGCGCAGGACATCGTGACCAGGATGACATTACGCGTCCCAAAGCGTTTCACTAACCACGCCGAGCAGAGAATACCGCTCATTGAACCGATCGACAGACCAAAGAGGACTCCGCCCATTTCAGCGATCGAAACAGAAAGAATATCGCGGATAGCAGGTGTACGAGTTGCCCAGGACGCCATTAACAGGCCCGGCAAAAAGAAGAACATAAACAGCGCCCAGGTTCGGCGTTTCAATGCATTACGTGAAGAATTTACGGTCATAGATCACGTCAAAATAAGAAGAGGGAAGACAACATTAGCAAGGTTGTGTACATTTGTACACAATTGCAGAGAGAGGAAATGACATGCGTCGCGCTAACGATCCGCAACGGCGAAAAAAAATTATCCTGGCCACGCTGGAGGCGGTGAAACTTTACGGAATACATGCCGTTACGCACCGCAAAATTGCTACCCTTGCCGGGGTACCGTTGGGGTCGATGACCTACTATTTTTCAGGAATTGATGAGTTGTTGCTGGAGGCGTTCAGCAGTTTTACTGAGATCATGTCCCGGCAATATCAGGCATTTTTTAGCGATGTTAGTGATGCTCCGGGCGCATGCCAGGCTATCACCGATATGATCTACAGCTCACAGGTTGCAACGCCGGATAACATGGAGCTGATGTACCAGCTCTACGCGCTGGCTAGCCGAAAACCGCTATTAAAAACGGTAATGCAAAACTGGATGCAGCGCAGTCAGCAAACGCTCGAACAATGGTTTGAACCCGGAACCGCCCGCGCGCTTGATGCGTTTATTGAGGGGATGACGCTGCATTTTGTCACCGACCGTAAGCCGCTATCGCGCGAGGAGATTTTGAGGATGGTTGAGAGGGTTGCAGGGTAGTAGATAAATTTTAGATAACAAAAAACCCACCAACCTTGAACCAAAATGGCGGGGTTGATGGGCTCCACAAAATGGGGACATCAAAGAAAAGCAGTGGCACTAATTAAGACTGATGCCCTGCGGAAAAGTTCTGCGGTTGTGCAAAAAAATTTCATTTTCAGGGCAACTTCAGTTTTATCCTAATCCTGGCCATACCATGACGATGATTGTCCCTGCCAGCGTCAGCAGGACGTTGGCGATTGCGTAAGTGCCCGCATAGCCCAGCGCCGGGATATTACTGCGAGCTGTATCACTGATGATCTCCATTGCCGGCGCGCAGGTGCGTGCGCCCATCATTGCGCCGAACAACAGTGCGCGGTTCATTCGCAATACATAAGCACCGAACAAGAAGCAGATAACCACTGGCACCAGACTGACAATCAATCCGGCAATCAACATCTGACCGCCAATCGCGCCCAGGCCGTTATTAATACCGCTACCAGCGCTCAGACCAACGCCTGCCATAAACACCATCAAGCCGAACTCCTTCACCATGCTTAATGCACCCTGCGGAATGTAACCGAAGGTCGGGTGGTTAGCGCGCATAAAGCCCAGCATAATCCCGGCGAATAACAACCCGGCAGCGTTCCCCATGCCGAAACTGAATGTGCTGAACTGGAAGGTGATCATCCCGATCATCAGCCCAATAACAAAGAAGGCGCAGAATGCCAGCAAGTCAGTGACCTGGCTGTGAATCGAGATAAAGCCGATGCGATCGGCGATGGTTTTTACGCGACGGGCATCGCCGCTGACTTGTAAAACGTCACCTTTGTTAAGCACGACGTTGTCATCAATCGGCATCTCAATCTGACTACGAATGACGCGGTTGAGGAAGCAGCCGTGATCGGTCAACTTCAGTTGTGCGAGACGTTTGCCTACAGCGTTATGGTTTTTAACGACCACTTCTTCGGTGACGATACGCATGTCGAGAAGGTCACGATCGAAAACTTCTTTGCCATTACGGAAACTGGGATCGAGTCGGGCGTGGGCGTCGGGATAGCCTACCAACGCTATTTCATCGCCCATTTGTAGTACGGCATCACCGTCTGGATTTGCCAGAATCCCGTTACGCCGAATACGTTCAATGTAACAGCCAGTTTGTCGATAAATACCCAGTTCACGCAGATTTTTGCCGTCGGTCCAGGCTACCAGCTCCGGGCCGACGCGGTAGGCGCGGATCACCGGCAAATAAACCTTACGGTTGGCATCTGTGTCCAGGCCACGTTCGCGGGCGATTTGCTGGGCGCTGGTCTGTAAGTCCTGATGCTGCAATTTCGGCAAGTAACGCGCACCAACAATCAAACTCACCAGACCGATTAAATAGGTTAAGGCATACCCGAGGCTCAGATTATCCAGTGCCAGTGAGAGCTGCCTGCTTTCCATGCCGGAATGACGCAGTGTATCGCCAGCACCGACCAAAACCGGTGTTGACGTCATAGAGCCTGCTAACATACCGGCCGTCAGGCCAATATCCCAGCCAAACAGCTTACCTAACCCTAAGGCGATCACCAGCGCACTGCCAACCATCACCAGTGCTAACATTAAGTAATTTTTCCCATCGCGAAAAAAAATGGAAAAAAAGTTCGGTCCGGCTTCGACCCCGACGCAGAAAATAAACAGCATAAAGCCAAGATTAAGCGCGTCGGTGTTAATGCTGAAATGTTGTTGGCCTAATAACAGCGATACGACTAAAACGCCAATGGAATTACCCAGTTGGATCGAACCAAGTCGTAATTTCCCGAGACATAGCCCAAGCGCGAGGACCACAAATAATAACAGAATGTAATTCCCATTTAACAATTCGGCGACGTTTATATTCACGGAGGCTAACTTCTTGTTTACTAGTAAGCTGTTGAAAGAAATGGTAATTTACGATAATGTTTTTTACCAGAATTCAGGGCGCAGATTCATTCAGCGCACCTAAACGATAGTAAAGTAACAATATATTTTACTAGTGTAATCACATTAGGTATCAACGGCTATATGAATTGCGTTGGCCTATATTAGCATGGAATGCGAAGCGGCTTTATCTTACTGAACGCCACACTGGCGAAAAATGTGTTCGATAGACGCAGTGTCAGGAGGAACGAGTGAAACATAAACATCGTTGGGCGGGGGCAATCTGCTGTTTTGTCCTCTTCATTGTGGTGTGCCTTTTTCTGGCGACGCACATGAAAGGCGCTTTTCGGGCTGCCGGGCATCCTGAAATTGGTTTGCTGTTTTTCATTCTTCCTGGAGCGGTTGCCAGCTTCTTTTCACAGCGTAGAGAAGTCCTGAAACCTCTGTTTGGCGCAATGCTGGCGGCACCCTGTTCGATGCTCATAATGCGGCTGTTTTTTTCACCAACGCGCTCATTCTGGCAAGAGCTGGCATGGTTATTAAGTGCGGTGTTCTGGTGTGCGTTGGGGGCACTGTGTTTCTTATTTATCAGCAGTTTGTTTAAATCACAGCACAGAAAAAATTAATTAAGCCCTCAACACGAGGGCTTGTCAGACGCTCAGGCGTCCAGATTCTCTTTCACCCATGCAGCAAAATCGGTATAGCCGCCGATATGTTGCTGATCGACAAAAATCTGCGGCACGGTTTCTACGGGTTTACCTGCCTTTTGTTGTAGATCTTCTTTAGTGATCCCTTCCGCACGAATATCTACATACTGATACTGAAAATCATCGCGTTCATTGCTCAACTTCTCAGCCAGATCTTTTGCACGCACACAGTAAGGGCAACCCGGACGACCAAAAATAACGGTTTGCATTGTTTCTCTCCTCATCGGTTTATGCCGGTAATGATCACGCCAAAATGTATTCGCTGAAAGTAGGTTTAACCTGTTGCATTAATTGCTAAAAGCTATAACTGTTAAACACAATACAGTGAAAAGTTTTAGACTGAGGGCTTACTTTGCTGAGGGAAGCGTATGCGCGCGATCGGTAAATTGCCTAAAAGCGTGGTGATACTGGAATTTATCGGGATGATGTTGCTGACGGTGGCGCTACTGTCGGTAAGCGACGTCCTGTCGCTGCCTGAGCCATTTTCTTGGCCAGAGGGGCAGATTCTGATGATTTTTCTCGGTGTTTTGCTCATGCTTCCCGCTGCGGTGGTGGTTACTCTTCAGGTGGCAAAACGTATAGCACCACAGTTGATGAACCGTCCACCGCAATATTCACGTTCAGAAAGAGAAAAAGATAATGACGCCAACCATTGAACTTATTTGTGGCCATCGCTCCATTCGCCATTTCACTGATGAACCCATTTCCGAAGCGCAGCGTGAGGCGATTATTAACAGCGCCCGTGCGACGTCCAGTTCCAGTTTTTTGCAGTGCAGTAGCATTATTCGCATTACCGACAAAGCGTTACGTGATGAACTGGTGACGCTGACCGGCGGGCAAAAACACGTAGCGAAAGCGGCGGAGTTTTGGGTGTTCTGTGCCGACTTTAACCGCCATTTACAGATCTGTCCGGATGCACAACTTGGCCTGGCGGAACAACTGTTGCTCGGTGTCGTTGATACGGCAATGATGGCGCAGAATGCGTTAACCGCAGCGGAATCGCTGGGATTGGGCGGGGTATATATCGGCGGCCTGCGCAATAATATTGAAGCGGTGACGGAACTGCTGAAATTACCGCAGCATGTTCTGCCGCTGTTTGGGCTGTGCCTTGGCTGGCCTGCGGATAATCCAGATCTTAAGCCGCGTTTACCGGCTTCCATTTTGGTGCACGAAAACAGCTATCAACCGCTGGATAAAGACGCACTGGCGCAGTATGACGAACAACTGGCGGAATATTACCTCACCCGTGGCAGCAATAATCGCAGGGATACCTGGAGCGATCATATCCGCCGAACAATCATTAAAGAAAGCCGCCCATTTATTCTGGATTATTTGCACAAACAGGGTTGGGCGACGCGCTAAAACCGCCACATCGATGTATGATACGCGGGCTTTTGACCAGGTCTGACAGAGAGGTGCAGGGTGAAAATTGCCATATTGTCCCGGGATGGAACGCTCTATTCGTGTAAGCGGCTGCGTGAAGCCGCTATACAGCGTGGTCACCTGGTTGAAATTCTTGATCCGCTTTCTTGCTACATGAACATAAATCCTGCGGCGTCTTCTATTCACTACAAAGGCCGCAAGTTACCCCATTTTGACGCTGTGATCCCGCGTATTGGCACCGCCATTACCTTTTATGGGACGGCGGCACTGCGCCAGTTCGAGATGCTGGGGAGCTATCCGCTCAATGAGTCGGTCGCCATTGCCCGGGCGCGTGACAAATTGCGTTCGATGCAACTGCTGGCGCGTCAGGGCATCGACCTGCCTGTCACGGGCATTGCGCATTCGCCGGATGATACCAGCGATTTAATCGACATGGTCGGTGGTGCGCCGCTGGTGGTTAAGCTGGTTGAAGGTACGCAGGGAATTGGTGTCGTGCTGGCGGAGACGCGTCAGGCGGCGGAAAGCGTGATTGACGCCTTTCGCGGTCTGAACGCGCATATTCTGGTGCAGGAATATATCAAAGAGGCGCAAGGGTGCGATATCCGCTGCCTGGTTGTTGGCGATGAAGTGGTCGCTGCGATTGAACGGCGGGCGAAAGAGGGCGATTTTCGTTCCAATTTGCATCGAGGTGGCGCGGCAAGCGTTGCCAGTATCACACCACAGGAGCGTGAAATCGCGATAAAAGCCGCGCGAACGATGGCGCTGGACGTTGCTGGTGTGGATATTCTGCGTGCTAATCGCGGGCCATTGGTGATGGAGGTGAATGCGTCGCCGGGGCTGGAAGGAATAGAAAAAACCACCGGTATTGACATCGCGGGTAAAATGATCCGCTGGATCGAACGCCACGCTACGACCGAATATTGCCTGAAAACGGGTGGTTAGTCGCAATCACATTACTGATCATGGTTTTGCCTGCGCTTTTTGCGTAAGCTGTGCCGGTCTTTTTATCGAAAGAGGTTGTACAAAATTATGACATCGCTGGTCGTTCCTGGTCTGGATACGCTGCGTCAATGGCTCGATGACCTGGGGATGAGTTTTTTTGAATGTGATAACTGTCAGGCTCTGCATCTGCCCCATATGCAGAATTTCGACGGTGTCTTTGATGCCAAAATCGATCTGATCGATAACACGATCCTGTTTTCTGCCATGGCGGAAGTTCGACCTTCAGCCGTGTTACCGCTGGCGGCGGATTTATCAGCCATCAATGCCAGTTCGCTGACCGTGAAAGCATTTCTTGATATGCAGGATGATAATCTGCCAAAGCTGGTGGTTTGCCAGTCTTTATCCGTTATGCAGGGCGTAACCTATGAGCAGTTTGCATGGTTCGTGCGTCAGAGCGAAGAGCAGATTTCGATGGTCATTCTTGAAGCTAATGCCCATCAACTGCTGTTACCGACTGACGATGAAGGGCAAAACAACGTTACCGAAAACTATTTCCTCCACTGATAACTCCTTTCGAGTACGCAGTCGCTGCCGCAGTGACTGCGTGCTGCAAAATTATCTGCTGTTTTTAACCTTTTATTAAAGATTATTTCACTTCTCTTGTGCCGATTTGGCTTTATCACATAGAGCAAATACGCATAAAAATTTGTTAAATACCGTTTTTTAATCCGAGCTATAGTCTCAAACCCTGGCTAAAGTTATTCTTGCGATGCTTTTATATAGCGAGCAGTGCTGGCCGGGAGAGAGTTCTCTTTTCTTACACCGAGCCGATAAAAAATATGCACGAATATTGCATATCTTTCAGTGTGACAACTTTTGTTCGTTTGTTAACGAACTTTCAGAAGGAAAGAGATATGACCGCCTTAAATAAAAAATGGCTATCGGGTCTGGTTGCGGGTGCTCTGATGGCCGTCTCTGTCGGCACGCTCGCGGCTGAACAAAAAACACTCCACATTTATAACTGGTCTGATTATATCGCCCCGGACACGGTGGCCAATTTTGAAAAAGAAACCGGTATTAAAGTCGTCTACGATGTTTTCGACTCTAACGAAGTACTGGAAGGCAAATTAATGGCAGGGAGCACCGGCTTTGACCTGGTGGTTCCATCTGCCAGCTTTCTGGAGCGCCAGTTGACTGCGGGAGTTTTCCAGCCACTGGATAAAAACAAATTGCCGGAGTGGAAGAATCTCGACCCGGAACTGCTGAAGCTGGTCGCTAAACATGACCCGGATAATAAATTTGCTATGCCCTATATGTGGGCGACGACCGGGATTGGCTATAACGTCGATAAAGTCAAAGCGGTACTGGGTGAAAACGCGCCCGTCGATAGCTGGGACTTGATCCTCAAACCTGAAAACCTGGAAAAACTGAAAAGCTGCGGCGTCTCTTTCCTTGATGCACCGGAAGAAGTGTTTGCTACCGTGCTGAATTATCTCGGTAAAGATCCCAACAGCACTAAAGCAGATGATTACACCGGACCGGCAACCGATCTGCTGTTAAAGCTGCGCCCGAACATTCGTTATTTCCATTCATCTCAATACATTAACGACCTGGCAAACGGCGATATTTGCGTCGCTATCGGCTGGGCGGGCGATGTCTGGCAGGCGTCAAACCGCGCGAAGGAAGCAAAGAATGGCGTGAATGTCTCGTTCTCGATTCCGAAAGAAGGGGCGATGGCATTCTTTGATGTATTTGCCATGCCTGCGGATGCCAAAAATAAAGACGAAGCTTATCAGTTCCTGAATTACCTGCTGCGTCCGGATGTCGTAGCGCATATCTCTGACCATGTGTTCTATGCCAACGCGAACAAAGAAGCTACGCCGCTGGTAAGCGCGGAAGTGCGTGATAACCCCGGTATTTACCCGCCTGCGGATGTCCGTGCGAAGCTGTTCACTCTGAAAGTGCAGGATCCGAAAATCGACCGTGTGCGCACCCGCGCGTGGACCAAAGTGAAGAGCGGAAAATAATCCGCAGTCGTAGATGCCGGACGGGCGCACCACACCTGCCGGCAATTCGCACCATTATGGTGCGCTTGCACACATTCAATGCCGGAGAGCAGCCGTGAATGACGCTATCCCTCGCCCCCAGGCGAAAACCCGTAAGGCGCTGACGCCGCTATTAGAAATCCGTAATCTGACTAAATCTTACGATGGTCAGCATGCGGTCGATGATGTCAGCCTGACCATCTATAAAGGCGAAATCTTCGCGCTGCTGGGCGCATCCGGCTGTGGCAAGTCCACGCTACTGCGTATGCTGGCAGGTTTCGAACAACCTTCTGCCGGGCAGATTATGCTTGATGGCGTCGATTTGTCACAGGTGCCGCCTTATCTGCGTCCCATCAATATGATGTTTCAATCTTACGCGCTGTTTCCGCATATGACCGTGGAGCAGAACATCGCCTTTGGCCTGAAACAGGACAAACTGCCGAAAGCAGAAATTGCCAGCCGGGTCAACGAGATGCTCGGCCTGGTACATATGCAGGAGTTCGCCAAACGCAAACCGCACCAGCTTTCCGGCGGTCAGCGACAGCGTGTGGCGCTGGCCCGAAGCCTCGCCAAACGTCCGAAACTATTACTGCTCGACGAGCCGATGGGCGCGCTGGATAAAAAACTGCGTGACCGGATGCAGCTTGAAGTGGTGGATATTCTGGAGCGCGTCGGTGTGACCTGCGTGATGGTTACTCACGATCAGGAAGAGGCGATGACGATGGCGGGGCGTATCGCCATTATGAATCGTGGGAAATTTGTCCAGATTGGCGAGCCGGAAGAGATCTACGAGCATCCGACCACGCGCTACAGTGCTGAATTTATCGGTTCAGTTAACGTCTTTGAAGGTGTACTTAAAGAGCGTCAGGAAGATGGCCTGGTGCTTTATTCGCCGGGACTGGTGCATCCACTGAAAGTCGATGCGGACGCTTCGGTGGTCGATAACGTGCCGGTACACGTGGCGCTGCGTCCGGAAAAAATCATGCTTTGTGAAGAACCGCCCGCCAATGGTTGTAACTTCGCGGTGGGGGAGGTGATGCACATTGCCTATCTCGGTGATCTTTCGGTCTATCACGTTCGCCTGAAAAGCGGGCAGATGATCAGCGCCCAGCTACAAAACGCCCATCGCTATCGTAAAGGATTACCCACCTGGGGCGATGAAGTGCGCTTGTGCTGGGAAGTGGACAGTTGTGTGGTGCTGACGGTTTAAGGAGCAAAGATGAGTACACTTGAACCTGCTGCCCAGTCGAAACCGCCGGGCGGATTTAAGCTGTGGTTGTCGCAGCTGCAAATGAAGCATGGGAGAAAACTGGTCATTGCGTTGCCGTATATCTGGTTGATCTTACTGTTTCTTCTGCCATTTCTGATCGTCTTTAAAATAAGTCTGGCGGAGATGGCGCGCGCTATTCCACCTTATACCGAACTGATGGAGTGGGCTGACGGGCAACTTTCCATCACCCTCAATCTTGGTAATTTCCTGCAACTGACTGACGATCCGCTCTATTTCGATGCATATCTCCAGTCGTTACAGGTGGCGGCGATTTCGACAATTTGCTGTTTACTGATCGGCTATCCGCTGGCGTGGGCGGTGGCGCACAGTAAGCCTTCGACCCGCAATATCTTATTGCTGCTGGTGATCCTGCCGTCGTGGACCTCGTTTCTGATCCGCGTTTATGCCTGGATGGGAATATTAAAAAATAACGGCGTGCTGAATAACTTTCTGCTATGGCTGGGGGTTATCGACCAGCCGCTGACCATTCTGCATACCAACCTGGCCGTTTATATCGGCATTGTTTACGCCTACGTGCCGTTTATGGTGCTGCCGATTTATACCGCGTTGATTCGTATTGATTATTCGCTGGTGGAAGCGGCACTGGATCTCGGTGCACGACCGCTGAAAACGTTCTTTACTGTGATCGTGCCGCTGACCAAAGGCGGGATTATTGCCGGATCGATGCTGGTGTTTATCCCGGCTGTGGGCGAGTTTGTGATCCCTGAACTGCTCGGTGGCCCGGACAGCATCATGATCGGGCGCGTGCTGTGGCAGGAGTTTTTCAATAACCGCGACTGGCCGGTGGCCTCGGCGGTAGCGATCATCATGTTGCTGCTGCTAATTGTGCCGATAATGTGGTTCCACAAGCATCAGCAAAAAAGCGTGGGAGAACACGGATGAATAATTTACCGGTGGTTCGTTCGCCCTGGCGGATTGTGATTTTGCTGCTGGGCTTCACCTTTCTCTACGCGCCAATGCTGATGCTGGTGATCTATTCATTCAACAGCTCGAAGCTGGTGACGGTGTGGGCCGGCTGGTCAACGCGCTGGTATGGCGAATTATTGCGCGATGACGCGATGATGAGTGCGGTTGGTTTAAGCCTGACAATAGCTGCCTGTGCGGCAACGGCGGCGGCGATCCTCGGGACGATTGCGGCAGTGGTACTGGTACGCTTTGGTCGGTTTCGCGGATCAAATGGCTTTGCCTTTATGATCACTGCGCCATT
Source organism: Escherichia sp. HH26CH (assembly GCF_009820205.1). Lineage (NCBI taxonomy): Bacteria > Pseudomonadati > Pseudomonadota > Gammaproteobacteria > Enterobacterales > Enterobacteriaceae > Escherichia > Escherichia sp. HH26CH. The sequence continues at coordinate 107,010 of NZ_VNXM01000054.1, read as the reverse complement.
GGTAATGCCGGATGTGATCACGGGCTTGTCGCTGTTGTTGTTATTCGTCGCACTTGCACATGCCATCGGCTGGCCTGCGGAGCGAGGCATGCTCACCATCTGGCTGGCGCATGTCACTTTCTGTACGGCTTATGTGGCAGTCGTTATTTCGTCGCGTCTGCGGGAGCTGGACCGTTCCATTGAAGAAGCAGCGATGGATCTCGGTGCGACGCCGCTGAAAGTGTTTTTCGTCATTACGCTACCGATGATCATGCCCGCGATCATTTCTGGCTGGTTACTGGCTTTTACTTTGTCGCTTGATGATCTGGTTATCGCCAGCTTTGTTTCCGGGCCGGGAGCCACCACGTTACCGATGCTGGTCTTTTCCAGCGTGCGGATGGGGGTGAATCCGGAAATCAACGCCCTGGCAACATTGATCCTCGGCGCAGTCGGAATTGTCGGATTTATCGCCTGGTATCTGATGGCGCGCGCAGAAAAACAGCGGATACGCGACATCCAGCGTGCAAGACGTGGCTGAAGACACTAAAATTTGCCAACCTGGCTACATAATGCCGCGCATGTCGCGGCATTGTTTTCATGGAAGACGAAACGTTGGGATTTTTTAAGAAAACATCTTCATCTCATGCTCGCCTGAATGTGCCTGCGCTGGTGCAGGTGGCGGCGCTCGCCATTATTATGATCCGTGGCCTCGACGTGCTGATGATTTTCAATACGCTGGGCGTGCGCGGTATTGGCGAGTTCATTCATCGCAGTGTACAAACCTGGAGTTTAACACTGGTCTTTTTAAGCAGCCTGGTGCTGGTTTTCATTGAGATCTGGTGTGCGTTTTCACTGGTGAAAGGGCGTCGCTGGGCGCGCTGGCTGTATCTGTTGACACAAATCACGGCCGCCAGTTATTTGTGGGCGGCTTCGCTGGGGTATGGTTATCCGGAGCTGTTCAGCATTCCCGGTGAATCAAAACGTGAAATCTTCCATAGCCTGATGCTGCAGAAGTTGCCGGATATGCTCATCCTGATGCTGCTGTTCGTTCCCTCGACCAGTCGGCGGTTCTTCCAGTTGCAATAATGTGTATAATCGTCGCCCCTGATGATGTGAAGGTCAATGTATGCAGTGCGCACTTTACGACGCGGGTCGCTGTCGTTCCTGTCAGTGGATAACGCAGCCGATTCCAGAGCAACTCTCCGCTAAAACCGCCGATCTTAAAAATCTGCTCGCCGACTTTTCGGTTGAGGAATGGTGCGAGCCGGTGTCAGGCCCGGAGCAAGGGTTTCGTAATAAAGCCAAAATGGTGGTGAGTGGTAGCGTTGAAAAACCACTGCTCGGTATGCTGCATCGCGACGGCACACCAGAAGACCTTTGCGATTGCCCGCTTTATCCTGCCTCATTTGCGCCCGTTTTTGCGGCGCTAAAACCGTTTATCGCCCGTGCGGGGCTAACCCCCTACAATGTGGCGCGTAAGCGTGGCGAACTGAAATACATTCTGCTGACTGAAAGCCAGAGCGATGGTGGCATGATGCTGCGCTTTGTACTGCGTTCCGAAACCAAGCTGGCACAACTGCGTAAGGCGCTACCGTGGTTACAGGCACAACTGCCGCAGCTGAAAGTTATTACCGTCAACATTCAGCCGGTACATATGGCGATTATGGAAGGGGAGACGGAGATTTATCTGAGCGAACAACAGGCGCTGGCTGAGCGTTTTAACGATGTGCCGCTGTGGATCCGTCCGCAAAGTTTCTTCCAGACTAATCCGGCGGTCGCCAGCCAGCTGTACGCTACTGCGCGCGACTGGGTACAACAGTTGCCGGTTAAACATATGTGGGATCTGTTCTGTGGCGTGGGGGGCTTTGGTTTACACTGCGCGACGCCTGACATGCAGTTAACCGGGATCGAAATTGCGCCAGAAGCCATTGCCTGTGCGAAGCAGTCAGCCGCTGAACTGGGCTTAACGCGTTTGCAATTTCAGGCGCTGGATTCCACTCAGTTTGCCACCGCTCAGGGGGAGGTGCCGGAGCTGGTGCTGGTTAACCCGCCGCGCCGCGGCATTGGTAAACCGCTGTGTGATTATCTTTCAACGATGGCACCGCGTTTTATCATCTACTCCAGCTGTAACGCCCAAACGATGGCCAAAGATATCCGCGAATTGTCAGGTTATCGTATTGAACGGGTACAGCTTTTTGATATGTTCCCGCACACCGCGCACTATGAAGTGCTGACGCTGCTGGTGAAGCAATAAAAAAGCCGCGGCTGCGGCTTTCTGAATCTTACTGCGGGAACCACTGGTCATTGATTTTCTGATACGTACCATCTGCTTTAATCGCAGCCAGTGCGTTATTCAGTTTTTCCAGCAGGGCTTTATTATCCGGACGTACAGCGATGCCCAGACCGGTGCCGAAGTACTGCGGGTCGGTTACTTTCTCTGTTGCAACGCCCAGTTGTGGATTGGTTTTCAGCCATTCATTAACCACCGCTGTGTCACCAAATACCCCATCAATACGACCATTTTTCAGGTCGATAAAGGCATTTTGATAACTGTCATAGGAGACAGTTTTTACTTCCGGGTGTTGATCCTGAATATATTTCTGGTGCGTTGTACCGTTTTCCATCCCAATGCGTTTGCCTTTCAGGTCGGCAAACGTTTTGTAGGTATCTTTTTTGGCAATCACAACAGCTGAGTTTTCGTAGTAGGGCGTGGTAAATGATACCTGCTTGCTACGCTCCGGCGTGATATCCATACCGGAGATAACGGCGTCATATTTTCTGAATTTCAGTGACGGGATGAGGCTGTCGAAAGCGTGATTGGTAAAAGTACATTCTGCCTGCATCTGTTTGCATAACGCTTTTGCCAGGTCGATATCAAAGCCGACAATCTCATTATTAGCACCTATAGATTCAAAGGGAGGATAGGTCGCTGATACGCCGAAATTGATTTTCTCTGCGGCAGAAGCGCCGAATGCACAGGATGAAAGTAAAGCGGCAAGAACTAACTTTTTCATGATGGAACTCCCGTCTGTCAATCTTATGATTTTTGGCCGTGTCTGCGGCATGAGATAACAATGCCATTAAGTGAATTTATATGCAATAAATATGATTAAATAATTCATAATGAATAAAAAAAGACGGACAACTTAGTGGGTTGCCCGTCTTTATTATATTAATCTATGCACTATGTAGGCCGGATAAGGCGTACACGCCGCATCCGGCATAGGCACCGTGCTGGTGTCTGATGCGACGCTGGCGCGTCTTATCAGACCTACAAATCATCCGGCATCAGCATGCAGCCATGTCAATTCCGTCGCTCGAACGCCAGCGCTTTGCGCTCGATCAAACGCATCATCAGTGTCAGCAGGCCGTTGACGACCAGGTAAATAATCCCCGCCGCACCGAACACCATGACATCGTAAGTGCGCCCGTACAACAACTGGCTGTATCCCATCACTTCCATCAGCGTAATGGTGTAAGCCAGAGAGGTACTTTTGAACACCAGCACCACTTCGTTGGAATAAGAAGAGAGTGAGCGTTTAAAGGCATACGGCAGCAGGATCGCCAGCGTATCTTTTTTGCTCATCCCCAGGGCACTACAGGATTGCCACTGGCCTTCCGGGATCGCACGAATTGCACCGTAAAACAGCTGCGTAGTATACGCGGCACTGTTCAGTGACAATGCAATCAGCGCGCATAACCACGGTTCTGATAACAGATGCCACAGTGCCGGATATTCCTGTAACGTCGGGAACTGGCCCGGCCCGTAGTAAATCAGAAAGATCTGCACCAGCAGCGGCGTACCGGTAAACAGCGTGATATAGCCCCGCACCAGCCACACCAGTACCGGCGTTTTCAGCGTCAGGATGATGGTAAAAATCAACGCCAGAATTAGCGCCACAATCAGCGAGGCAATCGTCAGCGTCAGGCTGGTATGTAGCCCTTTCATTAGTTCGGGTAAATACTCAAGCATCAGCCAGGCCTCCGCTCAAAACGTGTCGCGCGCAGGTCAATGCGTTTGAGAATGTACTGACTCAACAGGGTAATCACCAGATAGATCGCTGCTGCCACAATGTACCAGGTAAACGGCTCCTGAGTACGAGTGGCAATGCTTTTAGTTTGCAGCATTAAATCATTCACACTTATCAAACTGACCAGCGCGGTATCTTTCAGCAGTACCAGCCACTGGTTACCGAGACCAGGCAGCGCATGACGCCACATCTGCGGCATCACCAGGCGGAAAAAGATAGCCGATTTCGACAGCCCCAGCGCCTGACCGGATTCCCACTGGCCCACCGGCACCGCTTTCAGTGCGCCACGCAGGGTTTGCGAGGCATAGGCGGCATACAGTAGCGACAGGGCGATAACCCCACACAGGAACGGGCTAACGTCGAAGTTCTCAATGTCCATCTGCACCGGGATCTGTACGATCCCAAGATTGATGGTGAAGCCATCCGAAAGCGTCAGCAGTAACTGCGAGGAGCCAAAATAGATAAACAGCACCACCAGAATTTCTGGCAGACCGCGCAGAATCGTCACCAGTGCTGAACCTACCCACGCGACAGGACGCCATTTTGCTGACTCCCACACCGCAAAGAACATCGCCAGCGCCAGTCCGACAATCAATGCACAAACGGCAAGGCCGACGGTCATCCCGGCGGCGCTTGCTAAAGGAAAAAATTCATTCATCAGGTATTACTTCTGGAACCATTTGTTGTAGATGGTTTCGTAAGTGCCATCTTTCTTCACTTTTTCCAGCGCAGTGTTGAATTTCTGCTGCAGTTCAGTGTTGCCCTGACGTACCGCGATGCCGAGGCCAGTACCGAAGTAATCTTTATCGGTCACTTTGTCGCCGACAGCCGCCAGTTTCGGGTTATCTTTCAGCCATTCGGTTACCACTGCGGTGTCACCAAAAACGCCGTCGATACGACCGTTTTGCAGATCGAGTTTCGCGTTCTGGTAGCTATCATAAGGAACCGTGGTGATTTCCGGATGTTTATCCATAATGAATTTCTGGTGCGTCGTCCCGTTCTGAACGCCGACTTTTTTGCCTTTCAGCTGATCAACGCTGGTGTATTTACCTTGTTGACCCACAAACAGGGCAGAGTTGTCATAGTACGGCGTGGTAAACAGCACCTGCTTTTCACGCTCCGGGGTGATATCCATCCCAGCCATCACTGCGTCTACGCGACGGAATTTCAGGCTTGGGATCAGGCTGTCAAACGCCTGGTTAGAGAAAGTGCAGGTCGCATCAATCTCTTTACACAATGCCTGCGCCAGGTCGACGTCAAAACCAACGATCTGGTTGTTTGCATCCATTGATTCAAACGGAGGATAGGAGGCTTCGGTGGCAAAACGAATAGTTTCGGCAGCTGTGGCGGAAAGACTAAAACCTGCAATTAACGCGGCAATCAGAACTTTTTTCATTGTTGTTATCCCGAATCTTAGTGAGAGAGATAGTTTTTAAATGCTTCGGTTTGCGGCTCGGTAAAGCAGCGCGCGTCGCCTTGTTCTACGATGTGACCATTTTCCATATACACCACACGACTGGCGGTTTTACGCGCCACTTCTACTTCGTGGGTGACGATCACCTGGGTAATATTCGTTTCTGCCAGTTCACGAATGATGCTGACGATTTGTGCCGTAATTTCCGGGTCCAGCGCGGCGGTCGGTTCATCGAACAGCAGTACCTGCGGTTCCATCATCAACGCACGCGCAATAGCAACACGCTGCTGCTGACCACCAGAAAGATGCAGCGGATAGCGATCACTGAAAGGTTTCAGGCGCAGACGTTCCAGCAATTTTTCTGCACGGGCCAGCGCCTGATCTTTACTCAATCCCAGTACACGGCAGGGCGCTTCAATCAGGTTTTGCTGCACGGTGAGGTGCGGCCACAGGTTGTATTGTTGAAACACCATACCGACGTTACGACGCAGATCACGAATCGCTTTGTCTGAGGGCGTTTTAGTGAAATCGAAATGGTTGCCTGCAATGTTGAGCGTACCGGAGCGCGGCATCTCAAGCAGATTGAGTACACGCAGCAGCGAGCTTTTACCCGCGCCACTGGGGCCAAGTAACACCAGCGTTTCGCCCTGTGGGCAATCCAGCGTGATATCGAACAGCGCCTGATGCGCGCCGTAAAAGCAATTAATGCCGTTTAATTGAATACTCATTGACACTCGTATACTGGCAGTCTGATAGCTATTGAGGTCGAAGATAGTACCTTTGACAGAATAATTATGCAATATTTCTGCTTTAAAAGTTAAAAGCAAAGCGCATTATTCACTAAACATAGCACAAAATAACGGGGGCGGTGGGCGGCGAGCATAAATGTCGGCATTCCTCACGAAATGCCGGACAATTTACGGGGGTTATTGGTTGATCAAGGCGTTAGCGATTCTCGATTGACTGACGGAGTGTACCTGCTGTGGCATGAACGCTACCGCCTAAGTAACGCACATCGTCGATGACCCAACACTGGCCTTCCTGAATCATTAACACTTCATCCTGCCAGCCCTGGTCACCCTGTTTGAGATCCACGCGCAAAGGAATGTTACGGGCATCACGATTAGGGATAGTAGATGCACTGGCAACGTGGGCGCTGTCTGGCAAGGTGGTTCGACTGGAGAACGGATCGCTGCTTAACAATTCACGATGACTATTATCGCGGCTGGCATCGCTAAGTAGGGTTGCCAGTTTGTCACTCAAATAGGGGCGCAGAGCGGTAATGTCATTGCTGCGATGTTGAATGCGGTAGTCATAGAATTGTTGAGCCACGCTGTCAGGTCCACCCTGGACACAGGAACCGGTGCGGGGGCCGTTATCTTTATAAGCTGGCGTGACGGTGGTACAGGCACTCAGCAGCAGTGCACATGGAATAAGTAGAGATAGTGAACGGTAGCGCATAATCATTTCCTTATTGGCTTGCTTTCTGCGTCACACTATGACCAAAAACAATCAGATTATTTAATACATTGTTTTTTATACAATTCTGAAACAATCTGAAGACCCGATTAGGCTTAAGTCCATTGCTGGCTCCCCATTCAAGGTTGATCGTAGCTGACTTACTTAAATTACCCAAACAATAGACAGTGTAAACCATTTGTGAGGCTGAGCGTGTTATAAGACTGAAATGATCATTTAAGGTAAATATGATAGTTCTGAAACGCTGGTATAAATCCTGCTGTAGAAGTCAAGAGCATCTGCAGGAAGCCAGTTGCACATTTATAACGCATGATAGATGACCAAGATTCTTTTCTATGATTGACAAAATTTTAACATATGATGATAGGCCCTAAGATTAAGATGATTGCAAAAATCACAATGTATGTTTGAAATGAGCGAAATTTGATAGTCCCAACTTTAACTTTCGATAATATTATTTTTGTTACGGTTGTGAGTGAAGAATATAATCTTATTTAGCTAATGGATTTGAGTTAAGAATAATATAATTTTTTTAATGCGCCATTAATTAATATGAATATAGAATGTGTTGTGACTTTATGTTTATAAAGCACAGGGAGTACAGTGGGTTATCGTTTTTTTTGGGTGATTTTTATATGATAAATAATGTCTCTGAACAATCGTCATCATTTCTAAGCACACAACCGAATCAAAGTGATAATCTCATGGCCTCGCTGAGGGAATTTTTTACCATATTAAAATCCAGTCATAAGGATGAGTTATCTACATGGGACACCATCTACTTGAATCTAGTATTAGCAATAAATGCTGATAGTGAAACTATTAAAAATGATATGTCGCTCGGTAACATTATTTATTCAGCAAATAATTATTTTAATTCTTTTTTTAGTAGTGCTTTCGAAACTGGTACTAAAACATACCTTGGTACATCACAAAACAATGAAGTTGAAATAAAAATTGGCAATGAAAGAATCACCATTGGGGTGCGAAATAAAGTCAGCGGAAAAATGGAAAGACAAGAATTTCTTTTTCCTCTGCATTACGAAAATAAACTGCAATGTGAATTGGAGAAGAATTTTACTATTGATTCTTATCCATTGTTATATAGGTATACCCTTGGTTGTAAGATCGCGAATGCGATCTTTGAAAAAGTATACAATCGAATTGTATTTAATAAGGAACAATATATAACAATTATAAAAGACGCATTTATTCATTTCTATGATTATAGCAGGCGATATACAATGAGTGAGGATATCGACAAAGAGTCCGTTATAAATACCATTGCATTGATGAGCACCTTTTGTAACAGTGATAATACATCAGGTGAAATTTTCAGTGATGATATTGCTCTTGAAGACTCACCTGAACCTGACCTAAATGTAGAACATACAATAACACTTGGTTTTGCTAATGACGATCTTAAGTTTAATCCAATTACTTATTCGGAAGTATTAACACGATTTTACTCCTTTCAAAATATTGTATTGAATCTGTGTCCGGAAATGCATTCATCGCATTACAACGATATTTGTAGTGTAAGTGTGGATATGACAAAAGGCAAGCAATGCATGATTCACTTGATGGTCAATGAAGAGGTTTTCATGTCTCTTCCAACCCCTATCACAACTATGGCACGTGAACATGATAGTAATTTAGTCAATCTAAAAACGCTACTCAATGATGGTTGTTTTATTAAATATAGTCATTTTGATGCTGTGGGTTTAATGAAGAAAAACTTAAATCATCTGTATTTATCACATTCTCTTGTAAATGAAAGTATATTGAAGGGATGTTGTTTTGAGAACGGCAGTTTAGGTGATGTTAAAATAACAAATAGTAATTTAACGAAAAACGTATTCAGTAACTTTACGTTTAGAGCGACTAAAATTAATAATGTAAATGCTCATTCTTCAAAATTTGTCCATTGCCATTTTTACAGTGTTGATATGATAAGAGTTAATCTCTATAAATGTCTTTTTCATGAGTGTAGTATGCATGATGTCAAGATAAAACCATGGTTACCAGTAAAATGGACAAAAGAATTAATAAATGATTATTTGTATGGTTGTTTACTATCACTGTACTCTATCTGTGTAAGGGATATATTTAATATGACCGTTGGGAATAACGTAAAGGTTGCAGCGGATGCTTTCATTGAAATCCTTTACTCTCTAAAGAATAAATATTGTATTAAGCTATTAAGCGCTCAGGATCGGGCATTTATTTACGAATTTGCAAAAATGATCTTTGCTTATATTAATGATAGAAGTCTTGAGGTTACATTACTTTCATGTTTTGCGGAGACCGATCAAACAAGAATTCAGAGGTATATTCCTCAGCCTCAAGATGCGGAAAAATTTTGGAATAATTTACAATATAAGGTGACTCTTCCCATTCATTAATGTTGCAGGTACAACATAATATAGCAGGTCAGCGCTATCCCATAATGAAACCAATATCGGGTTAGGAGACGGGTAATCGTAAAGGCATATGCGCTTGTTTTTGACACAATGAGATGATTTCCTAAACTGATCAAAACCTTCTTCCCAACATGGCATATCAGCCCGATAATGCTTTGAGATCGAAGGATTAGCAAACAAGGAGATCGATCATGCAATTTTCTACAACCCCAACTCTGGAAGGCCAGACCATCGTTGAATATTGCGGTGTGGTGACAGGCGAAGCGATTTTAGGTGCCAATATTTTCCGTGATTTCTTTGCCGGTATCCGCGATATCGTTGGCGGACGCTCCGGGGCTTATGAAAAAGAATTGCGTAAAGCGCGGGAGATTGCCTTTGAGGAACTTGGTGAGCAGGCGCGGGCGTTGGGGGCCGATGCCGTAGTCGGTATTGATATCGACTACGAAACGGTCGGGCAAAATGGCAGTATGCTGATGGTTAGCGTCAGCGGAACGGCGGTGAAAACACGTCGATGAGAAGAGTCTTCTGGTTGGTCGCCGCTGCTTTGTTACTTGCAGGGTGTGCAGGCGAAAAAGGCATTGTTGAGAAAGAGGGATATCAGCTTGATACCCGACGCCAGGCGCAGGCGGCGTATCCGCGCATTAAAGTGCTGGTGATCCACTACACCGCAGATGATTTTGATAGCTCGCTGGCGACACTGACCGATAAACAGGTCAGCTCGCATTATCTGGTTCCTGCTGTGCCACCGCGATACAACGGTAAACCGCGCATCTGGCAACTGGTGCCGGAACAGGAACTGGCCTGGCATGCGGGGATTAGCGCCTGGCGCGGGGCAACACGCCTTAACGACACCTCTATTGGCATTGAGCTGGAAAACCGAGGCTGGCAAAAATCATCCGGAGTGAAATATTTTGCCCCGTTTGAACAGGCACAGATTCAGGCGCTTATTCCGCTGGCGAAAGATATTATTGCCCGTTATCACATCAAGCCGGAAAACGTAGTGGCGCATGCGGATATTGCGCCGCAGCGCAAAGACGATCCGGGGCCGTTATTCCCCTGGCAGCAACTGGCGCAGCAGGGGATTGGTGCCTGGCCAGATGCGCAGCGGGTGAACTTTTACCTTGCCGGGCGTGCGCCGCACACGCCAGTAGATACTGCGCCATTGCTGGAACTGTTGGCGCGCTATGGTTATGACGTAAAACCTGATATGACACCGCGCGAGCAGCGGCGCGTGATTATGGCGTTCCAGATGCATTTCCGCCCGACGTTATACAACGGCGAAGCGGATGCAGAAACTCAGGCGATTGCCGAAGCGTTGCTGGAGAAATACGGGCAGGATTAGCGCGGCAGTTTTCCGTGGTCGCGCAGCCAGGCAGCAGTTTTCTCAATGCCTTCATCCAGAGTGATGACTGGCTGATAGCCTAATTCTTCCTGTGCACGCGTCATATCCAGCGTAAAGTCAAAATTCAACTTAGAGACGCCGTAGTGGGTCAGCGGCGGCTCTTTTGCTGACTTGCGACCTAAACGCTCCATGCTGCGGGCGATCATGTCCAGCATCGGGTAAGGCACCGAGCGAATACGGCAATCAATATTCAACTCGTCGATCAGTTTTTGCACGATGCTGCGTAGAGTGCGATGCTCGCCGTTGGTAATGTTATATGCTCGCCCGGAAGGCAGCTTATCGCAGGCTTCCTGACTTGCCAGCCACATGGCGTGCACGGCATTTTCATAGTACGTCATATCGACCAGCGCACTGCCGCCGTGTGGTAACAGAATGCTGCCGTAGTGGTGCATCATATGCGCCAGACGGGGAATAAAGACTTTATCGTGCGGCCCGAACAGACTTTGTGGGCGTAAAATAGTAAAGCGTGTTTGTGGATTCGCCTGCGAAAGCATATTGATCACTTCTTCGCTGGCCGCCTTGCTGCGGGCAAACTCGTTAGCGAAGCGGTGAGGGCGAAAATCTTCTTTAATATCGCGATGGTGGTGATAATCGAAGTACAGGGAGGGGGAAGAGATATGAATAAAGTTACGTACTCCCCAGGCGACAGCCCATTCACCCAGACGGCGAGTGGCGCGAACGTTAGCCAGATCGAAAGCCTGTTGTGTCCCCCACGGAGAGGTAAAGCTGGAGCAGTGCCACAACGTATCAATGCCTGCGAGCATCACTTTAGCTTGTGATGAGACCAGCTCGGTCAGATCCGCCGGAACAAACTCTGCGCCCATTTTTTCCAGCAATTTACCCATTGCCTCGTTGCGACCGGTCGCACGCACGCTGATGCCTTTCTGGCATAAAAACTCTACCGCGTTTCGACCTAAGCCGCTGGTGGCGCCGGTAACCAGTACCTTCATATCAATCCACTGTTGTTGAGAAAATGACGTGCGCATTCTTCCGTGATTTCCCCCTTGATGCAATGGGAAACGTGAAAGAATAACGCAGGTTTTGTCGATTAATCTGTGCTTTGTTCTGCCAGTCTGGCGATTCGTTTTGCCATTCCGCGAAAAATAAACAGATGCGCGGGGATCATCAGTAACCAGTAAAACAGCCCCGGCATACCGTGCGGATGCCAGAATGCGCGAACATCGATAGTACGATAGTCACCTTTATCTTCCAGGGTAAAACACAGTCGTCCCAGCCCCGGCGCTTTCATGCCAAATAACAGCGTAAGTTGTTTTTCCGGTTCAACGACAATCACTTTCCAGCTATCCACCGCATCTCCGGTCTGCAAATATTCACGCTCCGGGCGGCCTTTCGCCAGCTTATGACCGATCGCGCGGTCCATCAACGCCCGGGTTTGCCACAAAATATTGCCAAAGAAATAACGCTCTTTACCGCCGATTTGATTCACCACCTGCCATAAAGCCGCAAGGCTGGCGGACGTTTTAACGGTAAGCCCCGCCTGTTTGGCGAAATAACCGTACTCCGGTCGCCAGCGGGCAAAGGCCTGAGCGTCGTATCCCCAGTCGCTGGAGTTGACCAGTTTTTCTTCTTCTTTCAGGGTGCGACGTACCGCGTCATCGAAAGCGATCAATTGTTGTGGAATGAGTGCACGTAGCGCGGTGTCATCCGCCAGCAGATCATGTTTCAGCCCCTGAATCAACGCTTTGGCGGTGGTTGACGGTACGGAGGTAATCACATTAAGAAACCACACCGAAATCCAGCGGGTGGGAAAGGGGATGGGGATTAACCAGCGGCGCTTACCGCTCACCGTCATAAAATGTTCAAACTGTTGTTGATAACTGAGCACCTCTGGTCCGGCGGCTTCGAAGATGCGGTGTTCGCTGGCCGGATGATCTAACAGCGCCACCAGATAGTGCAGCAAGTTTTCCAGCGCGATGGGCGTGGTGCGTGAACGAACCCAGCGTGGCGGTGTTAACACTGGCAGGTTGTAGACCATATCGCGCATGACTTCGAACGCTGCTGAACCTGCACCAACGATAATTCCGGCGCGCAATTCGGTCACTGGGACACCCGCTTCACGAAGAATATCCGCCGTAGCCTGACGGGCGCGCAGATGGTCCGACTGCTCGTGAGGCGGGGCCTGCAATGAACTGAGAAAGATTAATTGTTTAACCGGTGCTTCGCGCAGCGCATCGCGGACGTTAAGAGCCACCTGGCGCTCCTGAGCGATAAAATCGCCGCCTTCGCCCATGCTGTGCACCAGAAAATAGACGGTATCGATATTCTGCAACAGGGCCGGAAGGTTATCCGGCCAGCTGAGATCGACTTTATGGCAACTGACGTTTGCCAGTTGCAGCTTTTCAAGCCTGTCGACGTGACGTGCCGCCGCCAGGATCTGATGCCCTTGTTGGCTAAGCGCGTGCACCAGATGCTGACCAATGTAGCCACTGGCACCGAGAACTAAAATGCGTTGCGGCACGTTTCGCTCCTTAACGCGCCAGGAAAGTGCGCCAGTGGGCTGCGACTTCTGCCAGTTGTTCACGCGAGACATCGAGATGGGTTACCAGGCGGACAATCGGCGAGGCGTTAATCAGTATGTTTCTCGCTTTCATGTATTCGCCTAACGCGGCAGCATTTTCTTGTCCGACGCGAACAAACAGCATATTGGTGTCCTGACGCATCACATCCGCGCCTGCTTCACGCAACTGCTCCGCCATCCAGGCTGCGTTGTCGTGGTCTTCCTGCAAGCGTGCGACGTTATTTTTCAACGCATACATCCCTGCGGCAGCCAGAATGCCGGATTGACGCATCCCGCCGCCAGTCATTTTCCGCCAGCGGATGGCGCGTTTAATGTAATCACGATTGCCGACCAGTAATGAACCGACTGGCGTACCAAGACCTTTCGACAGACAAATGGTGAACGAATCACAATATTGCGTGATCTCTTTCAGTTCGCAGCCGTAAGCCACCACGGCATTAAAGATGCGCGCACCGTCAACATGCAGTGCCAGATTGCGCTCGCGAGTAAATTCCCATGCTTCTTTCAGGTATTCCCGCGGCAGCACTTTTCCATTGTGGGTGTTTTCCAGACTGAGTAATTTGGTGCGGGCGAAATGGATATCGTCGGGTTTGATTTTCATCGCCACTTTATCCAGCGGTAGCGTACCGTCGGCGTCAGCATCGATGGGTTGCGGCTGAATACTGCCCAGCACCGCTGCGCCACCGGCTTCAAACAGATAGTTATGCGCGGCCTGACCGACAATATACTCTTCGCCGCGTTCGCAGTGACTGAGCAGAGCGACCAGGTTGGCCTGAGTGCCGGTAGGCAGAAAAATGGCGGCTTCTTTCCCGGAAAGCTCTGCCGCATAGTCCTGCAGAGCATTAACGGTAGGGTCGTCTCCGTAAACGTCGTCCCCAACCGGGGCGGCCATCATTGCTTCGAGCATGGCGCGGCTCGGTCGGGTAACGGTATCACTGCGTAAATCAATCATGGCATGTCCTTATTTATGACAGGAAATGCCACCCTTTTTACCTTAGCCAGTTCGTTTTCGCCAGTTCGATCACTTCGTCACCGCGTCCGCTGATGATTGCGCGCAACATATACAGGCTAAATCCTTTGGCCTGTTCGAGTTTGATCTGCGGCGGAATGGCTAACTCTTCTTTCGCGACTACCACATCCACCAGCACCGGGCCGTCGATGGAAAAGGCGCGTTGCAAGGCTTCCTCGACTTCAGCGGCTTTTTCTACGCGGATGCCCGTAATACCGCACGCTTCAGCAATGCGGGCAAAGTTGGTGTCGTGCAGTTCGGTGCCGTCAGTCAGGTAGCCTCCGGCTTTCATCTCCATCGCTACAAAGCCCAGCACGCTGTTGTTAAAGACGATAATTTTCACCGGTAATTTCATCTGCACTACTGAGAGGAAATCGCCCATCAACATACTGAAACCACCATCACCGCACATGGCGACCACCTGACGCTCTGGCTCTGTCGCCTGAGCACCCAGCGCCTGCGGCATGGCGTTGGCCATCGAACCGTGGTTAAACGAACCTAACAGGCGGCGCTTGCCGTTCATTTTCAGATAACGCGCCGCCCATACCGTAGGTGTGCCAACGTCACAGGTAAAGATGGCGTCATCGGCAGCAAAATGGCTAATTTGCTGCGCCAGATATTGCGGGTGAATGGCTTTCTCACTCGGTTTAGCTAAATCGTCCAGCCCTTTGCGGGCATCGCGGTAATCTTCCAGCGCTTTATCCAGAAATTTGCGATCGGTTTTTTCTTCCACTAAAGGCAGCAATGCACGCAGAGTCGATTTGATATCACCGACCAGTGCCATATCCACCTTACTGTGTGCGCCGATGCTGGCCGGGTTGATATCAATCTGAATAATTTTGGCATCGGTCGGGTAGAACGCACGGTAGGGGAATTGCGTGCCGAGCAGCACTAACGTGTCGGCGTTCATCATGGTATGAAAACCTGACGAGAAGCCGATTAATCCCGTCATTCCGACATCATACGGATTATCGTATTCGACATGTTCTTTACCGCGCAGGGCATGAACAATTGGCGCTTTAATTTTTCCGGCAAACTCGACGAGCTCTTTATGCGCCCCCGCGCAGCCGCTACCGCACATCAGGGCGATATTGCTTGAGTAACGCAGCAGTTGCGCCAGTTTGCGTAACTCTTCTTCTTCAGGTGTGACAACGGGTAAGGGGGCGTGATACCAGTGGGTAGTTGCCCCTTCCGGTGCAGGTTTTAGCGCCACGTCGCCCGGTAAAACGACAACCGAAACGCCACGGTTTAGCACCGCTTTACGCATAGCAATCGCCAGCACTTGTGGGATCTGCTCGGGGCTGGAAACCAGCTCGCAATAATGGCTACATTCGCGGAATAACTCTTGCGGGTGGGTTTCCTGGAAATAGCCGCTGCCAATTTCGCTGGAAGGGATATGAGCGGCAATTGCCAGTACCGGAACGTGATTACGGTGACAATCGAACAAACCGTTGATTAAGTGCAGGTTGCCAGGTCCGCATGATCCGGCGCAGACCGCCAGTTCTCCGCTAAGTTGGGCTTCAGCGCCAGCGGCAAAGGCCGCCACTTCTTCATGACGGGTGGACATCCACTCGATGGTGCCCATGCGATTAAGACTGTCGCTAAGACCGTTCAGAGAGTCGCCCGTCACTCCCCAAATGCGTTTTACCCCTGCTGATTCGAGTGTTTTGGCGATATAAGCTGCAACCGTTTGTTTCATGGTTCTCCATCTCCTGAATGTGATAACGGTAACAAGTTTAGTTCATCTGACGGAGGGGGATGGGGTGGGAGAAAAATGAGGCACTAACGGTTAAACTGCCCGATGACAGGTATATCATCGGGCATAATACGATTACGCGAGAACCAAATCCCCCTGCGGATGGCAGGAGCAGGCCAGTACATAACCTTCAGCGATTTCGGCGTCGGTCAGCGTCATCGTGCTGCTCACCGTATATTCACCGGAAACCACCTTCGTTTTACAGCAGCCGCAAACACCCGCACGGCAGGCGGCGACAACCGGAACTTTATTGCTTTCCAGCGCCTCCAGCAGTGTCGTGCCAACAGGTGCGTAAAATTCTTGCGCCGGTTGCAGTTTGGTGAATTTCAGACCGCTGGTTGCTGCTTCCGCCACTGGCGTAAAGAACTTCTCTTTAAAGAAACGCGTCACGCCGAGCGCTTTCACTTCCTGCTCTACCCAATCCATATACGGAGCCGGGCCACAGGTCATCACAGTACGCGAGGCTAAATCAGGAACGCTTGTCAGCAGTTCACGTGTCAGACGTCCGGCAACGAAACCCTCGGTAACGTTATTTTCCGCCACCAGTGTCACCGGATAGTCACGCCATTCATCGGCGAAAATAACATCCTGCGGCGTACGCACGTTGTAGATCACCTGCACATCCGCCTGCGGGCGATTTTTCGCCAGCCAGCGACGCATCGACATAATCGGTGTGACGCCGCAGCCGGCTGCCAGCAACAGGAATTTATCTTCTGCTTTATCGTCGCAGGTAAATTCCCCCATCGCGTCCGAAAGCCAGAGGTAGTCACCGCGTTTTACATCGTGGGTCAGCCACTGGGAACCGACACCGTCATCAATCCGCCGCACGGTCAGAGTGATGTATTCACTCACGCCTGGCGTGGAGGAAATGGTGTAAGCACGCAGCGTTTCCGCTGAGTTACGCACGCTGACCAGCGCATATTGCCCGGCGCGATACGGGTAGTAATCGTGGCAAATCAGGGAAATCGTCCACACATCCGGCGTTTCTTGCGTAATGTGATGAACCTGCATCCGCCACGGGCATTGATTGGTTGGCATCGTCATCGACAAACTCCTTACGCGCTCAACAGTTGCTTCATGTCTTCTTCAACAGTGGTGATAGAACGCAGGCCGAATTTCTCGTTCAGTACCGCCAGCAGGTCTGGCGTCAGGAAGCCAGGTGCAGTCGGGCCGGTAACGATATTTTTCATGCCCAAAGAAAGCAGCGTCAGCAGAATAACAATCGCTTTTTGCTCGAACCAGGAGAGTACCAGCGACAACGGCAGATCGTTGACACCGCAGCCCAGTTTTTCTGCCAAAGTGACAGCCAGAATAATCGCTGAGTAAGCATCGTTACATTGACCAGCATCTACCAGACGCGGCAGACCTTCGATATCGCCGAACTCAAGTTTGTTAAAGCGATATTTACCGCAGGCGAGGGTCAGGATCAGGCAGTCATCCGGTACGCTGGTGGCGAAATCGGTGAAGTAGTGGCGCTCGCCGCGTGCGCCGTCACAGCCACCAAGCAGAAAGATATGACGCAGTTTTTCACGGCTCACCAGATCAATCAGCGTATCCGCCGCGCCAAGCAGCGTCTGACGACCAAAGCCCACGGTGATCAGGTGCGGAATTTCGCTGTACGGGAAGCCCGCCATTTGTTGTGCCTGGGCAATAACTGCTGAGAAATCATCACCATCCAGATGACGCACACCCGGCCAGCCAACGATGCTGCGGGTCCAGATACGATCGTCATAAGCCCCTACGGTTGGGTCGATGATGCAGTTCGAAGTCATCACGATAGGGCCAGGGAAGCGAGCGAACTCTACTTGCTGATTCTGCCAGCCGCTGCCGTAGTTACCGACCAGATGCTTGAATTTACGCAGCTCCGGGTAGCCGTGGGCAGGCAGCATTTCGCCGTGAGTGTAGACATTAACGCCCGTGCCTTCGGTCTGTTCCAGCAAGTTGTAGAGATCTTTGAGATCGTGACCGGAAATCAGAATGCATTTACCCGCCGTCGCTTTGACGTTGACCTGAGTTGGCGTCGGGTGACCGTATTTACCGGTTTCGCCTGCGTCCAGAATGCTCATCACTTTGAAGTTCATCTGGCCGATTTCCATGGAGCACTCGAGAAGTGCGTTCATATCGGCAGGCCAGGTACCCAGCCATGCCATGATTTTATGGTACTGGGCGTAAATATCGTTGTCATATTGACCGAGAACGTGCGCGTGTTCCATATAGGCGGCAGCACCTTTCAGGCCATACAGGCAGAGCAGACGCAGGCCGAGAATGTTTTCGCCAATCGCCGCTTTATCTTTATTGGGAGTAAATTCCGCCGCCTGACGTTGCAGCTCGCCGAGATCGTCACTCACCAGTTGCAGGTCAGCCATCGGGTTATCGACGTGGGCGTTGGCATCTACAGCTAGGCACTGTGCTTTCAGCGCCTCGCGCAGGGCAATTGCTTCACGGGCGTAGCCGACAATACGCGGAGAATCGAAATTAACGTTGGTCAGGGTTGAGAAAAATGCGCGCGGCGCGAAGCTGTCAACGTCATGGTTGATGATGCCGTATTCACGCGCTTTTACTGCCCAGGCCGAAAGCCCTTGCAGCGCCGCGATGAGTAAATCCTGAAGGTCAGAGGTTTCCGCCGTTTTACCACACATCCCCTGCGCGTATGAGCAGCCGTTTCCTGCCGGAGTACGGATAGTTTGTTCACATTGCACACAAAACATGATCACACCTTTTAAAGTTATATTTAATATGCATGTTTAAGGTTAAGACGCTTAACGCGGGGATAAAAGGGATTTTTCATGCAACTTTAAGGGAGATTGATTTAGCGCAATTTTGGCGGCAGGGATCTACCGCCAGAGAGGTATTATGCAGAGAAAAAGGCGATGAGGATCGGCACTAACAGGCTAAGAATAAAACCGTGAACAATCGCCGCCGGGACCATATCCAGCCCGCCAGTACGTTGAAGAACGGGCAGGGTGAAATCCATCGACGTCGCACCGCATAAGCCCAGTGCAGTCGAGCGGCTACGGCGAATCAGCCCAGGGATCAACATAATAGCAATCAGCTCACGGGCCAAATCATTAAAAAACGCCGCGCTCCCGATTACCGGACCAAAAGATTCGGTCAATAAAATACCGGAAAGAGAATACCAGCCGAAACCGGAAGCCATTGCCAGCGCGGTATTGATGGGAAGATCAAGAATAAAGGCGTTAATTAAACCACCAATTAATGAACTGGCAACCACCACCACGGCGACAATCATTCCCCGGCGATTAAGGACAATCTGCTTTAAGGTCATGCCATTATTGCGCAACTGAATACCGACGAGGAAAAGTAGCAGAATTAACGTGTATTCGCTGGCTTCCGTAGCGTGTTGTAAGAAACCTAATCCGCTAAGGCCAATAGCAAAGCCAATCACCACCACACCGCAGAGCTTGAGGGACTCCAGCGCCATCGCAATACGTGACGGGAGTTTTTCTTGCTGATGGTGGTTGCGCCACGGTAGGCCTCGCTCCAGCCACATCAGGGCGGCAATATTACACAGTAAAATAACGGTAATACTGACGGCGGAATAATGCAGAATCGCCAACAGGTTACTGGCGAGGTTATCGAGAAACGCCAGACTGATACCCATAAAAAAGAGAATAAGGTAAACCATCCAGCTTAATAGCTGATTAATAACCTTTAATGCAGCTTTTTGGCGAAGCGGAATGAGGTAACCCACAATCAGGGGAACCAGAATGATTAACAGCCCAGAAAACATGAAAACCCAGTCCTTGCAAAGAAGATTCGAAATGCGCGATGACACACTACTGAAAGCAGAAGGACGAGTAAAGTTGCAATTAAAAGGAAATGTTATGCATAAGGATCGGTAGGGTATTCATTTTCATTTAAAGATATTCTTGCGCTTTAATTACAAACCGCACCGGTGTTGGTGGCGTCAAAATCGCCGAGGCGTTCCCTGAAGGCCGGGGCAGCCCACATGGATGTGGGCTGAGGGCGCGTTTTACCGGGATGTTACCTCGCGCCCGACCCGGTAGCCGCAAGGGATAAGTCGAGGGCACCGCGCAGCGGCGATTTTGTTCGCCAGAGCCCGGGGGTGCAGGGGGCGGCGGCGATTGGCCGCCCCCTGCGCGCTCCCTGCGCCAGTGACTATATGTGGCTTAACACATCAAGGAGCGCAACAGGAAGATGAATCAATATATTTAAAAAAGGCCTGACAATTCGCCAGGCCTTCTGCGTTAATTAATTACGTTTTTCCAGCAGAGTCCGGTAAATCAGACCACCGATAATACCGCCGATAATTGGCACTACCCAGAAGAACCACAGTTGTTCTAACGCCCAGCCGCCCTGGAAGATGGCAACCGCAGTACTGCGCG
This sequence comes from Escherichia sp. HH26CH, assembly GCF_009820205.1. Lineage (NCBI taxonomy): Bacteria > Pseudomonadati > Pseudomonadota > Gammaproteobacteria > Enterobacterales > Enterobacteriaceae > Escherichia > Escherichia sp. HH26CH. The sequence continues at coordinate 86,611 of NZ_VNXM01000054.1, read as the reverse complement.
CCGGGTTAACGGAAGTGTTAGTCACCGGAATACTGATTAAGTGAATCAGCGTTAATGCCAGACCAATGGCAATTGGTGCAAAACCCGCCGGAGCGAATTTGTCGGTTGCGCCGTGGATCACCAGCAAGAAACCTGCACTCAATACCAGTTCAACTACCAGCGCGGAAAGCATGGAATAACCGCCTGGTGAATGCTCGCCATAACCGTTAGAAGCAAAACCGCTGGCTGCCGCGTCAAATCCCGTTTTACCACTGGCAATTAAATACAGCAGCGCCGCTGCAACAATACCGCCGACAACCTGGGCAATTACGTAGCCAACGACTTCTTTTGCCGGAAAACGTCCGCCAGCCCATAAGCCAATAGTGACCGCCGGGTTAAAATGACCACCAGAAATATGACCAACAGCGAAGGCCATCGTCAGAACGGTTAAACCGAATGCCAGCGCTACGCCGGTAAAACCAATGCCTAATTCCGGGAAGCCTGCGGCCAGTACGGCACTACCACAGCCACCAAAAACAAGCCAGAAAGTACCAAAACATTCAGCTGCTAATTTTCTGAACATATCCACCTCAATTAAAAATTGACCCTGTGAAAAATATGGTCGTTTTATAGGGTCGTCGTAAAAAAGTGACGACGGAAATAATGCGCGGCTATTTTAAAAACGAAGGCGAGTCATTCACCAGATAAATAAATCCAGTAAATTTGATTTAGGGCAACAGCGGGTTGCCCCATATAGTCATTTGTCTGATTGACAGTGTAGTGCAAGCAAAAGATTTAATCCTTTAGGCGTAATAAAAAATAATTTATCATGCTAATTATTTGATTTTGTTGTTTTTGCAGACTTATCAGCAAGAGGGAGTATAACGCGATTATTCGCTCATTTTTCAGACATTTGCCATGCTTAAATGTGATGTCATCACGTATTAGCAAGGCCTTTCCCGTTATACTGCCAGCGTAAAGGATAAGTCACATATTTCTGGAGGGGATATGATTCTTGAGCGCGTTGAAATTGTGGGTTTTCGCGGTATCAACCGTTTGTCGTTGATGCTGGAACAAAACAACGTCCTGATTGGGGAGAACGCGTGGGGTAAATCCAGCTTGCTGGACGCCTTAACTCTGCTGCTATCGCCAGAATCAGATCTCTACCATTTTGAGCGCGACGATTTCTGGTTCCCGCCGGGAGATATCAACGGGCGAGAACATCATCTGCATATTATTTTGACCTTCCGCGAATCGCTGCCAGGCCGTCATCGGGTACGCCGCTATCGGCCGCTGGAAGCGTGCTGGACGCCATGCACCGATGGCTATCACCGTATTTTTTATCGTCTGGAAGGGGAGAGTGCGGAAGACGGCAGCGTGATGACACTCCGCAGTTTTCTCGATAAAGACGGACATCCGATTGATGTCGAGGATATTAACGATCAGGCACGCCATCTGGTGCGTTTAATGCCGGTGCTGCGCTTGCGTGATGCCCGTTTTATGCGCCGTATTCGTAACGGCACGGTGCCAAATGTCCCTAATGTGGAAGTCACCGCGCGCCAGCTCGATTTCCTCGCCCGTGAGTTATCCTCACATCCGCAAAATCTCTCTGATGGGCAGATTCGTCAGGGACTTTCCGCAATGGTGCAACTGCTTGAGCATTATTTCTCTGAGCAGGGGGCCGGACAGGCGCGATATCGTTTAATGCGGCGGCGGGCCAGTAATGAGCAACGAAGCTGGCGCTATCTGGATATCATCAACCGGATGATTGACCGGCCTGGAGGGCGCTCGTATCGGGTTATTTTGCTCGGCCTGTTTGCTACTTTATTGCAGGCAAAAGGCACATTGCGACTGGATAAAGACGCCCGTCCATTGTTGCTGATCGAAGATCCAGAAACCCGTTTACACCCCATTATGCTTTCAGTTGCCTGGCATCTGTTGAATCTTCTGCCATTGCAGCGCATTGCCACCACCAACTCTGGCGAGCTGCTTTCTTTAACGCCGGTAGAGCATGTTTGCCGACTGGTACGTGAGTCCTCTCGCGTTGCCGCCTGGCGTCTGGGGCCGAGTGGCTTGAGTACCGAAGATAGCCGACGCATCTCTTTCCACATTCGTTTTAATCGTCCGTCATCGCTGTTTGCACGCTGCTGGCTGCTGGTGGAAGGCGAAACGGAAACCTGGGTTATCAATGAACTGGCGCGTCAGTGCGGACATCATTTTGATGCCGAAGGGATCAAGGTCATTGAGTTTGCCCAGTCCGGGCTAAAGCCACTGGTTAAATTTGCCCGCCGAATGGGGATTGAATGGCATGTACTGGTCGATGGCGATGAAGCAGGGAAGAAATATGCCGCTACGGTACGCAGCCTGTTGAATAACGATCGGGAAGCCGAACGAGAACATTTAACGGCGTTACCGGCGCTGGATATGGAACATTTTATGTATCGCCAGGGATTTTCCGATGTGTTCCACCGCGTGGCGCAAATCCCGGAAAATGTACCGATGAATCTGCGCAAAATTATCTCGAAAGCGATCCATCGCTCTTCCAAACCCGATCTTGCCATTGAAGTGGCAATGGAGGCAGGACGTCGTGGTGTGGATTCCGTACCGACGCTGCTGAAAAAAATGTTCTCACGCGTGCTGTGGCTGGCGCGCGGTCGCGCGGATTAACCGCGAAACATCGTGGCCATTTGTGGCTGAATAGCGTCGAGCATCTCATAGCGCCGACGATATTCAGCCCGTTTTTTACTGGCGATTTCGGCAATCTCTTTTCGTGCTATCTGTGCCGGAAGGCGGTAATGGCGTTCAGCATCACATACGCCGCCAACCGACTCCCAGAACGCGTTGTAATCAGCATGGATTTTGCCTTCTTTATCGCGATAACGCAGGCTGCGGTAAATATGTGTTTCATTGCTGACGGCAATGATCTGCTCTACCTGCAAACGTTGGGCAAACAGACAGGCCGCTTCCATCACAAGGCGTTTGGGAAATAGCCCGTGGCAGGCTTTCGTCGCATTCTGGATTTCCTGATGTGGAATTTCCCATTTCGCACCTTGCAGCCCGCCAATAAACATTGTTCTTTTCCCCTGGTATTCACACAGAGTAAAGGTGATCTCTGCCAGAGGAATACCTTCGCTGTTGCGGAACAGGATTGTGCTGTCACCTTCTTTATCCATTGAGATCATCATGGTCAGCTCAAGCGTGAACTGCTCGCCGTTTTTGCCTTCCAGCTTCGCCAGTTGCAGCCCGGGGGTATTCAAATATAAGCTGAATTCTTCCGCCGACATACATCCGCGGAGTAACGCATAATGGTAACGTAACGCCCCCAGCAATTGCTTACGGCTAAGATTCGCCGCAAGGTAAGGGCGATGCAGACGCACAGGCAGTCGCGGCTGGCGCGTTAACAACACATGGAGATTAGGCCAGTGGGAAAGTTCGTTCATCCACTCAACGCTTAAACGCGGCATAATCAACGAGCGCAGCAAAAATTTCTGGCGAAAACTACGGCGATGCCAAAATTTACCCGGCCGACACTGTCCACGTGCCAGACCAAGAAAAAGTGACAGGCTGCTGAGAGAGTCAGATGGCGTAAAGGTCCGTTCAGTTAGCTGCGACATATTCATGAAATCAATGGTTATACATAACGTCGATTTCACCATGGCGTATCTTAACCAAACATCAATAGTGTGATTACTAACGTAAATTTTAGGGTTTTGTTGATATTTCGTTGAAGTTAATGACCCGGATTGGCATATGGAGTATTCAGAATATTTATGAAAAAGCGGAAAACCGTGAAGAAGCGTTACGTTATTGCGCTGGTGATAGTCATTGCCGGGCTGATTACGTTATGGAGAATTCTTAACGCACCCGTGCCGACTTATCAGACGCTGATTGTGCGCCCCGGTGATTTACAGCAAAGCGTGCTGGCGACCGGAAAGCTGGACGCGCTGCGTAAGGTTGATGTGGGCGCGCAGGTCAGCGGGCAGTTGAAAACGCTGTCGGTGGCGATTGGCGATAAAGTAAAAAAAGACCAGCTTTTAGGGGTTATTGATCCTGAACAAGCTGAAAACCAGATCAAGGAGGTGGAAGCAACGCTGATGGAGCTACGCGCGCAGCGGCAGCAGGCGGAAGCGGAGCTGAAACTGGCGCGGGTGACGTATTCCCGTCAGCAACATCTTGCACAAACGCAGGCGGTTTCACAGCAGGATCTCGATACCGCCGCGACGGAGATGGCTGTGAAACAGGCGCAAATTGGCACCATTGACGCACAAATCAAGCGCAATCAGGCCTCACTCGATACGGCTAAAACCAATCTCGATTACACCCGCATCGTTGCCCCGATGGCCGGGGAAGTCACGCAAATCACCACTCTGCAAGGCCAGACGGTGATTGCCGCACAACAAGCACCGAACATTCTGACGCTGGCAGATATGAGCACCATGCTGGTAAAAGCGCAGGTTTCTGAAGCGGATGTAATCCACCTGAAGCCGGGGCAAAAAGCCTGGTTTACGGTGCTTGGCGATCCGCTGACGCGCTATGAGGGGCAAATCAAGGATGTGCTACCGACGCCGGAAAAGGTTAACGACGCTATTTTCTATTACGCCCGTTTTGAAGTTCCCAACCCCAATGGTTTGCTGCGGCTGGATATGACCGCGCAAGTGCATATTCAGCTCACCGATGTGAAAAATGTGCTGACGATCCCTCTGTCGGCGTTAGGCGATCCGGTTGGCGATAATCGTTATAAAGTCAAATTGTTGCGTAATGGTGAAACACGCGAGCGTGAAGTGACGATTGGCGCACGTAACGATACCGATGTTGAGATTGTCAAAGGGCTGGAAGCGGGCGATGAAGTGGTGATTGGTGAGGCCAAACCAGGAGCTGCACAATGACGCCCTTGCTCGAATTAAAGGATATTCGTCGCAGCTATCCTGCCGGTGATGAGCAGGTTGAGGTGCTGAAGGGCATCACCCTCGATATTTATGCTGGTGAGATGGTGGCGATTGTCGGCGCTTCGGGTTCCGGTAAATCGACCCTGATGAATATTCTCGGCTGCCTGGATAAGGCCACCAGCGGCACCTATCGCGTCGCCGGTCAGGATGTTGCCATGCTGGACGCCGATGCGCTGGCGCAACTGCGTCGCGAACACTTCGGCTTTATTTTCCAGCGTTACCATTTGCTTTCACATTTAACCGCCGAGCAGAACGTTGAAGTACCCGCCGTCTATGCCGGTCTTGAGCGGAAACAGCGGTTGCTTCGCGCCCAGGAGTTACTGCAACGACTGGGGCTGGAAGACCGTACAGAGTATTACCCGGCACAGCTTTCGGGTGGTCAGCAACAGCGCGTCAGCATCGCGCGGGCATTGATGAACGGCGGTCAGGTAATTCTTGCCGATGAACCAACCGGCGCACTGGACAGTCATTCTGGCGAAGAGGTGATGGCGATCCTGCATCAGCTGCGCGATCGCGGGCATACGGTGATTATCGTTACCCACGATCCGCAGGTCGCTGCTCAGGCCGAGCGGGTGATCGAAATTCGCGACGGCGAAATTGTGCGCAATCCTCCCGCCATTGAAAAAGTGAATGTTGCTGGCGGGACGGAGCCTGTTATCAACACGGCGTCTGGCTGGCGGCAGTTTGTCAGCGGTTTTAACGAGGCGCTGACGATGGCGTGGCGGGCGCTGGCAGCGAATAAAATGCGTACTTTACTGACCATGCTGGGGATTATTATCGGTATTGCGTCGGTGGTTTCAATTGTCGTGGTGGGCGATGCCGCTAAACAAATGGTGCTGGCGGATATCCGTTCTATTGGTACGAATACTATCGATGTCTATCCCGGAAAAGATTTTGGCGATGACGATCCGCAATATCAGCAGGCGCTAAAGTACGACGACTTAATTGCCATTCAGAAACAACCGTGGGTCGCCTCAGCCACTCCTGCCGTCTCGCAAAACCTGCGCCTGCGTTATAACAATGTTGATGTGGCTGCCAGTGCCAATGGCGTGAGCGGCGATTATTTCAATGTCTATGGCATGACCTTCAGCGAAGGGAATACCTTTAATCAGGAACAGCTGAATGGCCGTGCGCAAGTCGTGGTTCTCGACAGTAATACTCGCCGTCAGCTTTTCCCCCATAAAGCAAATGTGGTTGGCGAGGTTATCTTGGTTGGTAATATGCCAGCGAGAGTCATCGGCGTGGCAGAGGAAAAACAGTCGATGTTTGGCAGTAGTAAAGTGCTGCGCGTGTGGTTACCTTACAGCACGATGTCCGGGCGAGTTATGGGCCAGTCGTGGCTGAACTCTATTACTGTCAGGGTGAAAGAAGGATTTGACAGCGCTGAGGCGGAACAGCAACTCACGCGTTTACTTTCACTGCGCCACGGTAAGAAGGATTTCTTTACCTGGAACATGGACGGCGTCTTGAAAACCGTTGAAAAGACCACACGTACTTTACAACTGTTTCTGACGCTGGTGGCGGTGATTTCGCTGGTGGTGGGCGGTATTGGTGTAATGAATATTATGCTGGTGTCAGTGACCGAGCGGACGCGGGAAATTGGCATTCGCATGGCTGTAGGTGCGCGAGCAAGCGATGTTTTGCAACAGTTTCTGATCGAAGCCGTACTGGTTTGCCTGGTCGGTGGCGCGTTGGGAATAACACTGTCACTGTTAATTGCTTTCACCTTGCAGCTTTTCTTACCCGGCTGGGAGATTGGTTTTTCACCGTTGGCGCTGCTGCTGGCGTTTCTCTGCTCGACGGTCACCGGGATTTTATTTGGCTGGTTACCCGCACGAAATGCGGCACGACTGGATCCAGTAGATGCTCTGGCACGAGAGTAATTTTTGAGATAAAAATGCCAGCCGATCGGGCTGGCATTTTGCCTTTAGGATGTACACAATGAGACAGAAGAGCTATGCGACTGCCGCTTCTACTTCGACGGGCACAATAACACTGGCGTGATTGCCTTTTGGCCCCTGGTGGACATCAAACTGAACGGATTGTCCAGCTTTTAGCGTTCTGTAACCATCCATCTGAATGGTGGAATAATGAGCGAAAATATCTTCGCCGCCGCCTTCAGGGCAGATGAAACCAAACCCTTTGGCATTGTTGAACCACTTAACAGTACCCTTTTCCATGCTTCGACATCCTTCGCAAATCTTATACAAGTAAGATGGAATAAACCGGGGTCAGAGAGGGGGCTGTTCAAAACCTCGCCAACTCTAGAAATACAATTTAGAGAATTAGGGCGAGCCGTCAAGCATTTGACAGGGGCCAGGGGGCAGGTATGAATCAAAAATTTGAAGCAGTTAACGCTATTGACAGGAATGTGACAGATGTCGCTGATGCCAACGATAGATGATAGTTATCTATCATGTGGAGTAGATTGGTCAGGCAAATAAGCTCTTGTCAGCGGCAGGGCGTTCTGCCGATAACCGTAACCGAAGATGATAACTGACAATGGGTAAAACGAACGACTGGCTGGACTTTGATCAACTGGCGGAAGAAAAAGTTCGCGACGCGCTAAAACCGCCATCTATGTATAAAGTGATATTAGTCAATGATGATTACACTCCGATGGAGTTTGTTATTGACGTGTTACAAAAATTCTTTTCTTATGATGTAGAACGTGCAACGCAATTGATGCTCGCTGTTCACTACCAGGGGAAGGCCATTTGCGGAGTCTTTACCGCCGAGGTTGCAGAAACCAAAGTGGCGATGGTGAACAAGTACGCGAGGGAGAATGAGCATCCATTGCTGTGTACGCTAGAAAAAGCCTGAATGCAGGCATAAAAATTGGGGGAGGTGCCTATGCTCAATCAAGAACTGGAACTCAGTTTAAATATGGCTTTCGCCAGAGCGCGCGAGCACCGTCATGAGTTTATGACCGTCGAGCACTTGTTACTGGCGCTGCTCAGTAACCCATCTGCCCGGGAGGCGCTGGAAGCGTGTTCCGTGGATTTGGTTGCGCTCCGTCAGGAACTGGAAGCCTTTATTGAACAAACCACACCCGTTCTGCCTGCCAGTGAAGAGGAGCGCGACACACAGCCAACGCTGAGTTTTCAGCGTGTACTGCAACGTGCGGTCTTCCATGTCCAGTCCTCCGGTCGCAATGAGGTTACCGGTGCAAACGTTCTGGTCGCTATCTTTAGCGAACAGGAGTCGCAGGCGGCATATCTGTTGCGCAAACATGAAGTCAGCCGTCTCGATGTGGTGAACTTTATCTCTCATGGCACGCGTAAAGACGAGCCGACACAGTCTTCTGATCCTGGCAGCCAGCCAAACAGCGAAGAACAAGCTGGTGGGGAGGAACGTATGGAGAATTTCACGACGAACCTGAATCAGCTTGCGCGTGTGGGCGGAATCGACCCACTGATTGGTCGTGAGAAGGAGCTGGAGCGTGCTATTCAGGTTCTCTGCCGTCGCCGTAAAAACAACCCGCTGCTGGTGGGGGAATCCGGTGTCGGCAAAACCGCGATTGCGGAAGGTCTTGCCTGGCGAATTGTTCAGGGCGATGTGCCGGAAGTAATGGCTGACTGTACGATTTACTCTCTCGATATCGGTTCTCTGTTAGCGGGCACAAAATATCGCGGCGACTTTGAAAAACGTTTTAAAGCGTTGCTCAAGCAGCTGGAGCAGGACACTAACAGCATCCTGTTTATTGATGAGATCCACACCATTATCGGTGCGGGTGCAGCCTCTGGTGGTCAGGTTGATGCGGCTAACCTGATCAAACCGTTGCTCTCAAGCGGTAAAATTCGCGTAATTGGTTCGACAACCTATCAGGAGTTCAGCAACATTTTCGAGAAAGACCGTGCTCTGGCGCGTCGCTTCCAGAAAATTGATATTACTGAACCGTCGATCGAAGAAACCGTACAGATCATCAACGGCCTGAAACCGAAGTACGAAGCGCACCATGACGTGCGTTATACCGCAAAAGCGGTGCGTGCAGCGGTAGAGCTGGCGGTGAAATACATTAACGATCGTCATCTGCCGGATAAAGCCATTGACGTTATCGACGAAGCGGGCGCTCGCGCACGCCTGATGCCGGTAAGCAAACGCAAGAAAACCGTTAATGTGGCGGATATTGAGTCCGTGGTGGCCCGTATTGCGCGCATTCCAGAGAAGAGTGTTTCTCAGAGTGACCGCGATACCCTGAAAAACCTCAGCGATCGCCTGAAAATGCTGGTCTTCGGTCAGGATAAAGCCATTGAGGCGCTGACTGAAGCCATTAAGATGGCGCGTGCAGGTTTAGGTCACGAACATAAACCAGTCGGTTCGTTCCTGTTTGCCGGCCCTACCGGGGTCGGGAAAACAGAGGTGACGGTACAGCTTTCGAAAGCTTTGGGCATTGAGCTTCTGCGCTTTGATATGTCCGAGTATATGGAACGCCATACCGTCAGCCGTCTGATTGGTGCGCCTCCGGGATACGTTGGTTTTGATCAGGGCGGTTTGCTGACTGATGCGGTCATCAAGCATCCTCATGCGGTGTTGCTGCTGGACGAAATCGAGAAAGCGCACCCGGACGTGTTCAATATTCTGTTGCAGGTGATGGACAACGGTACGCTGACCGATAACAACGGACGCAAAGCGGACTTCCGTAACGTGGTGCTGGTGATGACCACTAATGCCGGGGTACGGGAAACTGAGCGTAAATCCATTGGTCTTATCCACCAGGATAACAGCACCGATGCGATGGAAGAGATCAAGAAGATCTTTACACCGGAATTCCGTAACCGTCTCGACAACATTATCTGGTTCGATCATCTCTCCACCGACGTGATCCATCAGGTAGTGGATAAATTCATCGTCGAGTTGCAGGTTCAGTTGGATCAGAAAGGTGTTTCTCTGGAAGTGAGCCAGGAAGCGCGTAACTGGCTGGCCGAGAAAGGTTACGACCGGGCAATGGGCGCACGTCCGATGGCACGTGTCATCCAGGACAACCTGAAAAAACCGCTCGCCAACGAACTGTTGTTTGGTTCGCTGGTGGACGGCGGTCAGGTCACCGTCGCGCTGGATAAAGAGAAAAATGAGCTGACTTACGGATTCCAGAGTGCACAAAAGCACAAGGCGGAAGCAGCGCATTAATCTAATTGTTAGGTAGGTTGGTGAAGTCCGTAATCTCGAAAGAGGTTACGGACTTTTTATTTATGGGGTGGAGGAGGTTCAGACCCTTTTTTTGATGATGATGGTAAGTTGTTGATAAGTAGTGCAGCTGAAAGGTAAGGATAAAAAAGGGGGGGCAGCAGGAAAATGAGATGGTTTTGCTTTATTAACAACGGGCTAGACGTGTAGTATTTGAGTTCACTGCCGTACAGGCAGCTTAGAAAGCCAACCGAAAGAAAAACTCGATTTTTATACCGTTCACTGCCGTACAGGCAGATAAAATGCGAAAAAAAAGCCCGTACTTTCGTACGAGCTCTTCTTCAAATATGGCGGTGAGGGGGACCGCCTGAAATAAATCTGACTTAATCCGGGAGCGTTATATAACCTCATTATAAACAATGCATTACAATTTTTGCTGTCCGATGTTATCCAATGTATTCTTAGTGAAGTGAGAGACTAATGGCATACTGGATGGCATACCAGAGTAACAGGAATTAGCGTATGGCAGTATTGACGGATACTAAAGCAAGGCATATCAAACCTGATGACAAACCATTGCCCCATGGGGGAATTACAGGACTGACTCTTCATCCTTCTTCAGTAAAGGGGCGGGGGAAATGGGTTTTTCGTTATGTAAGTCCGGTGACACAAAAAAGACGTAATGCTGGATTGGGAACTTACCCAGAGGTCAGTATTGCTGAAGCTGCACGTACTGCCCGGATAATGCGAGAGCAACTTGCTGCAGGTGATGATCCTCTGGAGATTAAAAAGGCTGAAGCTGAAAAAGTTGTTATCCCAACATTTGCCGATGCAGCCCGGCGTGTACATGCAGAATTGTCACCGGGATGGGAAAACCCAAAGCATGTCAGGCAGTGGTTGTCGACGCTTGAAAATTACGTGTTTCCTCAACTGGGAGCAAAAACGCTGGATACGATTACGGCTGCGGAAGTGGCAGAGACTCTGCGTCCAGTCTGGTTGACCTTATCAGAAACGGCAAGCCGGGTTAAACAGCGCATTCATGTTGTTATGCAGTGGGGCTGGGCGCATGGTTTTTGTGTGGCGAATCCTGTTGATGTGGTTGATCATTTGCTTCCACAGCAATCAAGAGGACGTGATGAACACCAGCCGGCAATGCCCTGGAGGCAGTTACCGCTTTTTGTGGCGACCAGTGTGTATACAGATGAACCTTATAATGTTACCCGGGCACTGTTATTAATGGTGATACTGACAGCAACCCGCTCGGGCGAAGCAAGGGGAATGCGCTGGACTGAAATTGATTTTCATAAGCGGATATGGACGATACCCGCAGAAAGAATGAAAGCCAGGATACAGCATCGTGTTCCTTTATCCCGACAGGCCATTCACGTTCTGGAAAATATACGTGGTCTGCATGACGAACTGGTGTTTCCTTCTCCCAGAAAGCAACAGATCCTTTCAGATATGGTGTTGACGAGTTTTCTACGTAAAAAGAAGGCCATCAGTGATATACCCGGACGAGTGGCTACAGCACATGGTTTTCGTTCAACATTCAGGGACTGGTGTAGCGAACAGGGATATTCGCGGGATTTGGCGGAAAGGGCGCTTGCCCACACGCTGAAAAATAAGGTTGAGGCGGCATATCACCGGACTGATCTGCTGGATCAGCGTATACCGATGATGCAGGCATGGGCGGATTATGTGATGTCTCAGATTATGGAAAACCAGCGATGAAATCACATCTCACAGATTTGCAGATGTCGTCTGTAATCACGAAAAATATATTTATTGAGTTATAATGCTTGTTTGTCTGATATTTGCAATGACATAAATGTAAAAATAATACGTAATATTGTAGTTTATAAATTGAATGATAAAAACAATGCCAGTCTGTAAGTGATGTCTGGCATTGTTTCAGATATTCAGGTTGGTAACTGAATGATAAAAGACGGGAACTTTAATTTTTTGTAGTTATGTTCCATATTTTAGTCTGTTCTTCATTTCTGTACTTATTCAGCTTATGGTCCCAACAGACCATAAACATTCCACGCTCCATTATCGGGATGTTTGCCTCATTTGCTAATTCACAAGGTGTAATCGCGTCCCCGATATAAATGATTTTTTGGCCGATTGAATAATCAATTACGATTTTTTTCTGTTCTGCAAGTATATCAAGTGCTTCATCAAGAACACATTTATTCCTGAGAGCATATGGACCATATTGTAGTATATGGCTTTTTTGATATTCGTATCCTTTTACCCGGATGATATTTTCTCTGAGCCATTTATCCAGTTTTTCTGCAGGAGATATTTCCCGAAGCGATTCCAGTTTGGATATAAGATGCTGAAAATAAAAATCAACGAGATAAATAGCACTATTGATACTTTCTCGTGTTATTACTGTACCATGTGGATTGTTCTCCAGCTCCAGAAGTGCGGCTATTCGAACAGCCTGTTCTCTTTTCCTGACGATAATGTCTTCGAAAGTGGTCATACGTGGGTTCTGCCTGACAGCACTCATATTTTCTTCGTGAAAGATTTCCAGATCGTGGGATGCTGCGTTTGATAATGTCATGCGGATGCGTTGCTCACCTTTTGCACGCCTTTCCCGGGACGCTCTCAGAGAGTCTCTGATCTGACAGCCAAAACTTTTCTCATGAAAACAGGTTGCACATTGCTGCGTTACTACAGGAGTGGCAGTATGCGGTTTTGTCGTCATTATTTTATTTGCTCCGGGTTCGCAAAATAGCACCCGGGCCAGAAAGCCATTGCCCCGGATCTGGTCGCCAGTGAGAGTAAAAAACTTATCAAATATTACCGGTTGAGTCAGTATAAGCATAGTGAGACGGGAATCCTTTACCCGGAATCCGGGTCTGGATGCCCGTTCTACGGTGACTGGTTGCCCACTCCATAATGTGTTGTACAGCGCCGATTTGCGTTCGAAACGCTTATCCAGAATAGTTCCTCCTTCATCAGATAGCAACAGAAGAGAAGGTGACTGGCTGAGTTTCAAAGCTATCCCTTCTGGTGTCGCGTCATTCACGATGAGAACCTGTTGTACGGGAGGTACGGGTTTATTTGCTATACACTTTTCAAGCGCTGCTCGTGCAGCAGCAGCATTTTCCGGGGATCTTTCCATTTCCTTTTTATATCTCCGCTCCAGGATTTTTTTATCTGTTGTCCACATTTCCATCATGCGATCATAGTTTTTTTTATCGTCGATATATGCCTGATGTAGTTCTTCTTCTGTTTCATGAACAGGGGCGATTAATTTTGCGCAGGCAGAGGTTTTTCCACTGCCTGATGCTGATGAAAGACACATATATATCTGAAGACTGGTACGCTGCCCTCCAGAAAGTTCAACTTCATGCGTATCCTGGACCGAGGCAGCCTTGACCGTCAGCATAACAGACAGCAGTATTTCACGGCTTATTCCCGTTTCTTCATGCATTTCATCAAGTAATGCCTGGCACCTGTCAGGCAGTTTAGTTATGTCAAGTTCAGGGGGGGATAATTTTGTCATGGCGTACAGTTTTCCTTATTTATCCTTAGTTACGGATCTGGTTGGTGTTGTATGTAAAGTTAACCACTCATCAATGGCAGATGCCCGCCAGCCTACAGCCGAACTCCCAAGCCGGACAGGCCGGGGAAAGGTGGCATCGTAGTATTTTGATGCCGGATTCATTTTTTCGTAGATGGTCGATCTTGATATACCAAGGAGCCGGGTAAGTTCAGCCATACGCAGGATGCGTGAGGGGGTATAAAAATGTCCGGTCTGGGTTGACATATTGTTCTCCATGTGAGTTGAAGGCTATGTCATTAATTTGCTACGTTAAGGCCAGAATGTCCCCTGTGATAAAACGGAAACCAACCGGAGATCAGAGCAGATGCGCATGTTTACAAATCTTTTGTATGATATTTGTACAGTTTTCGAGTTGTTTAAGGAAGGAGAGAGTCCGAGGGATAAGCGGAAGAGTACTGATTTTGGAGCGCATCAAAGATTCTGGAATCAACGTTATAATGAGCTCAGTCACATTATTGATGCTGAAGGGGTGTATAGTCTGGAACAACGGCGAATTATATTTTCCCGGTATGAATATTTTTATTACATGATGAATTCTTACCCTGTGTATTCAACATTAAAGTCCGAATATATCCGTAACTATTTTCTGGAAAGCTTTGGAGTTGTTTTTATTGTGCTGGATATATATAACACATATCGTCCGGAGAATGAAACAGGGTTTTATTATCATATCTATAATTTTTTGCAAAAATCATATTGTCCCTGCCTGGATTACTCTGGTACAGAAAGCGATGAGGCTGCCGTTAAACGTTATCTCCGGGAGTATCTTGCTGAACTGGGATTTAACAGAGAAGATTTTCGGGAAAACGGAAAAATGTATGAGCTGGGAAAATACCAGGGAACTATTCGAAAAGGGTACGGTAAAAGGAAGAGCCTTATGAAACAATATATAAAGGCCTGTAAGAATGAATACAAGAAGGATTACAGAGAGAAGAAGCTTGATAAGAGTGAGCTGGACAGAATACTCAACAACATTGACAAGTTCTATTATGCATTTTATTCATTAAGTATTTTGCTTGATATGCAACGGAAGGTAAAGATACTTGACAGTATTGCATATTATCTCAGAGTGCTGATAAGAGAAGGGCTTTGGGTACATGGGGTGTATGGCTGCGCTGCACGCTATATTTATGATTTTAATATTTTTGACACAACGCCTTATGCAAGAGCATTACTTGAACGGTTTCATGAGTTTGAGAGTGGCCCCAAAGGAGCATTAACTCGTTATATTGTGTCACTTGATGATAAATCACAAGAATATATCGAATCTTTAAAAGATATGGTGTTTAATCTTTCTGATAAGAAAAGTTATGATGATGTATATCTGGAAAACATTATTAATTATTTTGAACAGTTGCAGAATGCCCGTGGTTATGTGACCAGGTGCTACATGTTACTGGCCGTTTTTATTTATCTGATTCGGCGGAACAAACTTCACAAAGCTCTTCGGTTTTATGATGAATCCCAAAAATACGAGTTACCTTCTGGGTATCTTCCCGGCGCTTTTTCAGTTCTCAGGATAGCGCTGGAGATCAAATTAAACAGGGAGAAAATAAAGCATGGTTCACTGTTCGAATTACTTGATTATGTAAAAGCTTATCAGGATGCATTTATGGACTTAAGGGTCGTGACGGATCCTGCGTATAATGAAGATGAAATACAATATGATGCGAATAATTTTACTCTGATGCGTGTCATTAAAATGTATAATTCGATGCTTGCAAATATTAGTACAAAGTCAGATATTCAGCCTCCGTATATTACAGGTCTTCTCGATAATGTAGAGAGGGCGTTAGATAAGATAAATATTCTGATAGATAAAGAACGTGTTTACGATGGTGAAACGTTGGCTGAATTAATTACAGAGAACAAAATATTATCCAGTCGTGAAAGTAAAGAAAACCTGATAGGATTATTTACGGGCAGACACAAATATACTTTACTGCAATGTATTGAGAAGCTTGGCGTATTGGTTGATTATGTAATATCACCGGTTGATGATATTAAAAACGTCATGATGTTGTATGGAAATAATGCTGAAAACAAGAACAGACGCAGACTGATCTACAACGCATTAACCATCATTTGTGGTGATGATACTAAAAACAACGAGTCAGGCCCTCGATGATATTATCGGAACGTGTTTTTGGCATCCGATGTTTGTATATCCCTGCTATTGTTGCTAGCCGGCTAGCAACAATAGCAGAGGGGGCATGCATGTCTGAAAAAATAAAAAATCGCAACGCATTGATTTTTATGTTGTTTGCATTTCGCAAATACTATCTCTCGTTTTTGTGATTAGTGTCATGTTTTATCGTCTCGCGGATAACCGAGAGGAGTGAACAGTAACCCTGATTATATGATGAATTGTTTCTGTATTGTATGTGTGAAATATGCTTCTGGTGATATGAAAACATATCCATAACGTGGTGTTTCACTCTGTATTTTAAATTTTTTTGGGGGGGATATTTTATTTTGCTGGTTTTATTTTTTTGTCTGTGCAGAAGTACACATTGAACATCCAATACAAAAGTGTATGACCTGAAGAGGTCTGGAGCTATGTTGATTTCCTGTTCAAAAAAGAATTAAGGTTAATTAGTATTATTAGTGGGAGTTTTGTTGTGTTCTTATTATGCTATCTTATGTCTTTATGTTGTAATGTCAGCTCGCCACTGTATGCTAACTGTACACTTTACTCTGTAAGTATGAGTACTGCATTATCTCCATACTACTGGTGTGAGAGTTTACCTGTGTGGTGAATTATACTCTTTGAGAGCACCATAAATGTTGAGAATGTTAATCCTGAGTATGTGTCTGGTGCATAGTTAGTGTTAAGTGTGTACCAAAACGCTATTAGTGTGTTATTACTCTATTGAGGTTCGGTGGTATTAATAAATATTATCTTTTTGTATGGGGTAATCATCTCTGGTGTGGGCGTATCTCTCATATCGTTATTCTTTATGCTACTGGTCAAATATTGGTGAGGCTTCCTCACAGAGTCTCTGTTTTTAATTAATGGCAGGACAATATTAATAGCGATGTTACCTGCGGCTACCTGGTACTGACTTTTGTGAATGTCAGGTTGAGTGAATGGTGTTTTCTTAAACTCAATTCTATGAGGTGGTGTTTTTACCATTGTAATTTGTACTGGTCCTCAGTTTAAGAGAGTCTCACTGTATTCTGAAATATTACCTCATTACAACAACGAGGTAATACAAAACAGTTTTAACAGGTTGTCTGTACTGCTGGTTTACTTCGTTTATTAATGCCGTGGTACGGCGTTTATGTTCTCTCAGTATTTACGTAATTCCCTCTTCCTGTGAGTTTTATAAAGTAAGGACTATAAAATGTATAATGCCAATCCCAATTACGAAATGAATTTCGCGATTCTGAAAGATGTGAATGAACACATGGAGGGGTTGTTTCAACGTTTTTCTAAACTGTTACCTTTCAGAATTGATTTTGCCTACAGGAAAGACACGCCCAGTTTCGGTCATTCCTGTAAGCACAGTATGTGTATGGAAATATACCGTTTACTTAGCGAAACCCAGACGATGCTGGCGGGATATTACTGGGTAATGGAATATACCCCAGACAAAGGACTTCATATTCATTTTATCGGCTACCTGGATGGACAACGTCACAAGAAATCTTATCGGATATCCAGGCAACTGGGAGATATCTGGAGGCGGATCACGGAAGGGGATGGTTATTTTCACCTTTGCCGGGCTAAAGACAAATACCCGGTGCGTATCGATCACGTGATTCACTATAGTGATAAATCTGCGGTAGATGACTTACGTTGCGCCCTTAGCTACCTGGCTAAACAGGATCAGAAAGAACACGGTATTATTCTGGGGCGTAGCAAGCTTTCCGAAAAAAGTAACCGCGGCCGACCACGACATAACTGAATTATGGGGGCTTATGCCCGAACTATCGTAATTTATTGCGTGGATTTGTCGTTAATGCGCAGCTTTGTCCTCAGCGCAGGGGACTATGACACTTCATCTTCTGTGGTGCTACCCCATGGGGCAGGTACAGGTAACGCATATAGTTCATAAATCTGACAGTGATGAATTAGCTGCACTGAGGGCAAACATAACTTGAAGCTTATGGGATTGAATAGTGACGTAAACCGCAGAGTCCTGTGCAGTGCGTTTCCGTATTATTCACGGATGAGAAAGTTGCGTTATTTTGTCGACTGTTTCGCGGGCGTGATGATGTATGGGCCCTTCGGTGGGAAAGTAAACCAGCGGAAAGGGTATTCGTCTGCCTGGCTAACGAATGGCTGTTGGGAATATGCAGTAAGCCCTGGATAAAATGTGGGGACTGCGCTCACCGTCAGTTGATCCCTGTATCTGATCTCATCATCTACCTGAGGTAGTGTACAATATGCCGATATCGAACTGATACTTAATTAAAATATCTAGAGTGTGATATATCTCTGAGAACTATCAATACGAATATTAAAAAAACTTCCAGAATAACAGCAATACGGGGGGATCTCCATTACCCTCCAGTGATTGACAACGGGGATACCATTACCTGTTTCCCTAACCTGATCCCCGGAGAGATATCTCGTTTCCGTAACTCGCTGAATGCGAAAATTAATGCAGATCAACACCGTAAAAAACAACAAGGCAAACGCACCTACGCAACGTCGGTTTGTATTATCTGGGCGAAAGAATATACACAGTCCTTTAAATGTCATTATCACGTCTGCCTTTTTTTAACAAAGACGCCTATTACCATCTGGGAAACTATGATCGCTCTGACACCCTGAGAGGGTTAATTACCGGAGCCTGGTACAGTGCCTTAGGGTTGGAACTGGAAGATCACCAGGGATTAGTTCATTTCCCTGCTAATGGACGTTACATCCTGGATATTAACGATCCTGATTTCCCAGAGCAGTACCAGCACTTATTGGTACGTCTGGATTATTTGACGAAGCTCGACACTAAAGCATCAGGCCAGCGTAACTTTGGCTACAGCGGTTTTTGACCTATTGTAACTATAAGGTGATTTATTATGTATACAGAATCTTACCAGAAAAAATACTTTTCCTTGTGATTTGGTACTGAGTTAATATTCAGTACAGTATTAGGGCCTTCATTGTCAGGCCCTGCTTTGCAATTTTTCAAAGCTCCAGGTAAGCTTTTTTCCGATAAACATGCTGATATAACACACTGCTTCTTTACCAGCACTATCAAAAATAATTCTGATATTTGGTTTTTATATCCTTGTCTATAGATTCGTCACCAATCCTGTAACTTGTATCATTACTTCAGCAATTAAGATGTTAAAGCTCTAATACTAAAAGCATGCAATATTGGCAAAGTATTTTTCGAACACCATGACAGATTTTCTTTACTCAATATTTCATCAATAACAGACTTAGCAAATGGAATGGTGAGTAAGAATGAAGCATTTTTATCTTTATTTGGGACTATGCGGTTACCACCATTTACCCAATGTGCTTCAAGTCTGACTTTTAGATCTTGCCATTTTATACCTTTTCGAACACATTCTTTTTTTAATGAATAGAAAAAAGTTGATTTACCATTTGGTATCGGGTGGTTATCCATTAACATTAGCATAAGAGGAATTCCCCAGTCAGGCATATAGCTATAATGCCAGATCCCAAAACTATCCGCGATCCTGACCATCCGAATGAGCGATTTTTGATCAAGCTTCCCTTCACCTTCCCTTAATGCTCTACAAACAGTCCAGGCCCGATAGAGGTTATCAAATTGCATGAATTGATTTCGGCGAGATACTGCAATTTCTGCTGAAGCAGAGCGTTCATTACCTGAAAAACCAGAAAAAAGTTGAGATCTTGCGCTTAGGGGACAGAACTCTTTATTTTCTGGTGAAGCGGAATGAGAGAATCTGGGGCTATAATCAGGATTGGGAGTGACTAATCCGCTATCATGGACAGGTTTCTCGCATGAGATACAACGTAATGGTGGGTATTCATCTCGTGATATACCCTTAACTTTTTGTGCATATGCATCAATACTGATTTCAATCCAATAACCGTTTTCCAGAACTTCAGCTTTATTCATAATGTGTTGCCTCTGATATTGTTCATGTGATTATTGATAATAATAGATTACAGATAAAAAAAGAAGGAATATGTATTTAAATCTTGTATTACAATGTATATATACAATTCAATCAAAAATTAGTGTTTTTAATCTCATGCATAATCAGAAAACAGCAGAACGGGGTATTTGTTTTAATGGCGCCTCGATAAAAATTGAGATAACAGTTGCAGTTTAAAATACCTCTATTTCGTGGTTCTGAATATAGAGGCTTTACGATTTATTAAAACATTACTAAAATATGTTCATATTCCGATGTACGGGCCTTTCACTTCTGCTTTTTCTCATTTTTGTCAGTTGCAGACTCATTTTTTTACGTTTTAACTTTAATATCATCTTCCCATTGCTAAATTCAATTTCTTCGTAATCGCGGAAAACAGCAATAATCAGAGCAATACCAATGGATGCTGCAGCAATAATAACAGCGATATCAAGTCCGGATAATGCAGCTAAAGAACTAACAACTAAAACAGAACCTCCACCAGTGAGTGGAATAGTAGCACAAGTTGCGATCATGGCAGCAATAACAACACCACTTACTTTTGTGACAGCCTTTGTTTTTTTAATTTTATTTGCCAACTCTCCTTCAATAATTATAATTTCAGCTTTGCTGTTTTGAGCTTTTTCGAGTTCATCCTTAGATCTTACAGTAACTTCAGCCATAATTATCCTGGTCTTGTAACATTTATGCCATCTTAAGTACTTTTATTTAGAGCGTTAACACGCTCCGCAGTCTATTAAATGCAACCGCAATAAAAATTAATGTATTTTTCCAATCGTAGTCAACCAAAAGTTTCTTAATACCCTGAACGCTACATCCCATGCTTCTACTACGATTTGAGCAACATTTTGGTATTGACACTGTAGTTTTCCCAATGAAATATGGGGCTTATTCATCTTTAATTGTTTCCTGAATCTATATTATGCGTACACGAATTGACTACCTGGCGGATAAATACTGTTTTACAGAACGGAACGAATCCCCCCGTCTTCGCCGGCAGTGGCAGGATGTTCTGGTGGAGTGCCGGCAGACAGAGGCCGGGCCAAAAGAACGACTGCGTATTGCACTGCTGAATGTGGATTACGTCACCAGTTTTGAACTGCTTTTTCGCTTGTTGCTTACTCGTACACCACAACTGATAGCCGCGCTGCGTGAAGAATGGGACATCAGCCAGAAAAATGTGATGTTCAAAGATAAAGCTTTGGCTGCGTGTACAGCCTGAAGGCCAGTCTTTCTGGTGTGCCGGATACATACCGGTATCATCTGTCTCACCGTATTCGTCGCGTGGTTGGGAATGAAAGCACATCATCGCCATATCAGCAGGTTGCCAGGGAAGTGAAAGCGCCCCGTGAACGGCTGAAGTATGCACTGGAGGCGGGTTTATTGGTGACTGCACTGGACGGCCTGTTCTGGTTTGGCAGTCAGCGTATTGCGGCTGATGCCCTGAGGCTGAGAAATGCCGGAATGCCGATGGTGACTACGACCGTGGAGGTGCACGATAACCTGACGGAAACAACCCGCAAAGTACCGGCATACCATCTCTGATACGACCATCAGGGGGAATATTGCTCTGGCAGCAGCAGTACGATAGTATTTATACTTTATCCCCGTGCCTGAAAACATGTACTAAGGAAACGGGAATGGCAAGGTCCGATTACGATTTTATCAATCTGTCTCTGGAATATGAACTGAATGAGTGGCTGGCAGAGAGAGGTTATGCCGGACTGGCGGATAACCGGAACCGCCTGGCAGAAGTTGTTACCCGAAAATTGCAGGACAGCTTTTATATAAACGTTTCCTGAGATGCGCTGAACACGGAATACAGTGAACACCCGGAGTGGTTTTCCGGGCTTGTCTCCGGGGATGAGAATTAAAAGGCTGATTATGCTGCCATCAGGCAGTGTGATTGCCTGCAGGGATTTCGTTTTATTCTGTTTCTTCCCAAGGTTCGGGTTTGAATTTTCCCGGAAAGTTGTACATCGCTCGCATGCAGGGATGCGGATAGCCGTCCCGCATAAACACCACCCGGGTTTCCTCAACACTGGTCACGTTGACAAGCGCACCATGATCGTCTCTGTATCGCTGATTGACTTTCGGTAATGGAACATCTTCTGACATAAATTTTAGTACGGTAACAGTTAACTAAATTTTCATGTGGTATCACTGAATCAGGAGTCTCAGCCTCCTGATGTGTTTTGTTCATCTTCTTTTTTTACTAAAAAAACCCTCACTCCTTCTTTCATTGCATTTTGTTGTGCTCTTCCTTCATATCCTTCCCGTTTTTCAGAAATCACTTAAATGATGCCGAATCGCTACTCATCGTGATTTTCCATAACCGGAATCAAAAACATAACTTTTCTGACATAACTGGCTGTATTAAAAGCGTTCACTGGAATAATTTCCTGCGGTTTTTCATTAATCATGGTTATAAGTTTTGTAATGCGCTGGTTTTGCGATATCAAACAGAATAAAGATCTGCATATTTGCGTTATATCGATCGATGTATCTTCCATATTGAGGTTTTACAGATCTTCGTTCTATAATGATCAAAATTAAATCAGTGCACAAGGGGAAGCATCTGCGGTGATGGAACCCCAGAGATGCAGGTTTCACAGGAGAGAGTCATGAGCAGTTCGTTTCAGAATGAAATCCCGAAAGCAAGGGTAAATCTGAAATTAGACCTACATACAGGTGGTGGGCAGAAGAAAGTGGAGCTTCCGCTCAAACTGCTGGTTGCCGGTGATTTCAGTAACGGACAGGAAGAGCGTTCACTGTCAGAGCGTGTAAAAACGGATATTAATAAAAACAATTTTAATGATGTTCTGGCTGATATCTCCCCGTCTGTGCGTCTGAATGTGGAGAACACGCTTGCCGGTGATGGCTCTGAAGAGAGCATCAGCCTGACGTTCCGCAATATGAACGATTTCACGCCAGAGCAGGTCGCCCGACAGATTCCCCGTCTTAAAGCCATGCTGGCCATGCGCAGCCTTCTGCGGGACCTGAAAGCCAATCTGCTGGATAACGTGACTTTCCGTAAAGAGCTGGAAAAAATTCTGCGTGATCCGGCACTGAGTCAGACGCTGCGTGATGAACTGCGTGCACTGGTGCCGGAAAAGGTGTGATTTAACGGATTACGAGAGAAAATGCTGATGTCTGTACAGAAAGAAAAGAATGTTGCAGAGAGCGTAGTATCTGAAGCGCATGCTGGTGACAGCGTATATGCTTCCCTGTTTGAAAAAATTAACCTGAGTCCGGTATCTGCCCTGAGTGCACTGGATATCTGGCAGGATCCACAGGCCATGTCAGAAGCGTCTGCAGATGAACGCCTGACGGCAGGGATGCAGGTGTTTATGGAGTGTCTGGCAAAAGCCGGCACGCAGGTGGAAAAACTCGATAAGGCGCTGATTGACCATCATATTGCTAAGCTTGATTATCAGATCAGCCGTCAGCTGGATGCTGTGCTTCATCATCCGGAATTTCAGAAAGTGGAATCCCTGTGGCGGGGCGTGAAGTCTCTGGTGGATAAAACAGATTTCCGCCGTAATGTGAAAATTGAGCTGCTGGATCTGTCCAAAGACGATCTGCGCCAGGATTTTGAGGATGCGCCGGAAATTATTCAGAGCGGCCTTTATCTGCAGACCTATGTGGCTGAGTATGACACGCCGGGTGGTGAACCCATTGCTGCCCTGGTTTCGGCCTGGGAATTTGATGCATCAGCACAGGACGTGGCGTTGCTGAAAAATATTTCCCGGGTGGCAGCATCCGCACATATGCCGTTTATTGGTTCTGTTGGCCCGGCTTTCTTCCAGAAAGAAACCATGGAAGAGGTGGCTGCTATTAAGGATATTGGCAACCACTTTGAGCGTGCCGAGTACATCAAGTGGAACGCGTTCCGTGAGACGGACGATGCCCGTTATATTGGCCTGGTGATGCCCCGTGTACTGGGACGTCTGCCGTATGGTCCTGATACTGTACCTGTCCGTAGCTTTAACTATGTTGAAGAGGTGAAAGGGCCGGATCATCACAAGTATCTCTGGACGAACGCGTCTTTTGCCTTTGCAGCTAATATGGTGCGCAGTTTTGTCACCAACGGCTGGTGTGTTCAGATCCGCGGCCCTCAGGCCGGTGGTGCGGTTCAGGATTTGCCGATCCATCTGTATGATCTGGGAACCGGTAATCAGGTCAAAATTCCGTCAGAAGTGATGATCCCGGAAACGCGGGAGTTTGAATTCGCTAATCTGGGCTTTATTCCGCTCTCTTACTACAAGAACCGGGATTATGCCTGCTTCTTCTCCGCTAACTCTGCCCAGAAACCGGCACTGTACGATGCGCCGGATGCGACAGCGAACAGCCGTATTAATGCCCGTCTTCCCTATATCTTCCTGCTGTCCCGCATTGCGCATTACCTGAAGATCATTCAGCGGGAAAATATCGGTACCACCAAAGATCGCCGTCTGCTTGAACTAGAACTGAATAACTGGATCCGGGGACTGGTGACGGAGATGACCGATCCGGGTGATGAACTGCAGGCCTCACATCCGCTGCGTGACGGAAAAGTGGTGGTGGAAGACATCGAAGACAATCCGGGATTTTTCCGCGTGAAACTCTACGCCGTACCGCATTTCCAAGTGGAAGGTATGGATGTCAGCCTGTCTCTGGTTTCGCAGATGCCGAAGGCAAAAGCGTAAGGCAGGTGTTGGGAAATGAAGATTTATCGTCCACTGTGGAGCGAAGGTGTTTTGCTCTCCCCTCAGCAGTTTCAGCAGCAGGCTGAATGGGAGTCTTTTCGCAGTGCCGGTATCTCTGCGCTGGCATCCCCGTTTCCCTGGGGAGTGGAAACGGTTGAGTTTAATGACAGTCTTCTGTCGTCCGGGCTGATCCAGATTACGCAGTTACGCCTCTGGCTGGAAGATGGAACACTTCTTGATGCTCAAAGGAGCGATCTGCCTCCGGCGCCGCGAGAGTTAGATGCCGGCCAGCTGGCTGCTCGCGATGCGGTAACTGTCGTTATTGCACTTCCCCACATGCAGCCCGGAGTGATTAACGTTGAGCAGGAAGATGTCAGTGCAGACAGACCTGTTCGCTATCGGGAAGAGTGGGTAACGTTGCAGGATGCTTTTGGCTCTGAAGAAGAGCCCATGGCCGTTGCCCGGTTTAATTTTACCATTCGGTTTGCCCATGAAAACAATGATTCATGGAAAGTCTGCCCGGTAGCAAGATTGATCAGAGATGGTCAAAATGCGTGGCGACAGGATCCGTCTTTTATTCCTCCGATGGCGTCATTTGGGGCAAGCCCGGTCCTGTGCGAACGTCTGGTGTTGCTCAATCGTCAGTTACGCTCCCGACGCCAGCGTCTGATGGCGATGCGTCGTGAAAGTAACGAAAGGCTCGCCGATTTTGCTGTTGCTGATGTTTCCCTTTTCTGGTTGCTAAATGCGCTGAATTCCCACACCAGTGTACTGACGGAATACGAACGTTTTCCTTCTCGTCCACCTGAACAGGTGTGGGCGGAGCTTGCTCGTCTGGCAGGCAGTATGCTGACTTTTTCCCTGGAGCATGATCCTGACGCCATACCGGGTTATGACCACAAGGAGCCGGCCAGTGCATTTCTTCCGTTGTTCGACCTGATAACGGATCTGCTGGAGGCCAGCCTGCCATCCCGGGTCATTGCTCTGGAAATGTCCCGGCCGGATGGACAGACTTGGAAGGCCAGCCTTCACGATATCCGCCTGCGCGAAGAGGCTGATCTCTGGCTGTCTGTGCGCTCGGATATCCCGGCTTGGCAGGTTGCTGAGAAATTTCCGGCACTCTGTCTGGCGGGGTCGCCAGATAATGTCAGTGAGATCTATGGTGCGGCACTCAGGGGGATCCCTTTGACCCCGGTGAGCAGGGTTCCGGCTGCGTTGCCTGTACGCATGGAAAACCAGTACTTCGCACTTGATATGGAAAGCCCCGCTGCACATGAAATGCTGGAGCAGGGAGTGTGTATGTTCTATGTGCCTGAGTTACTTGGTGCCCTGGAACTTGAACTGTTTGCGGTATTGCGCTCATGAGACAGGATATTGATATCGACCAGCTGATGATGGAAACATGGCTAACCGTCGCCATGCTTAAAAACGGTGCTGTCACGCCTGATGGCACTGCGCTTTACAACAAATGCGTTAAGCAGGTTGAAAGTGTGCGGGAAGCGCTGGAGCGTGCCGGTTATGACGATGCCAGTGTGGAACATATTACCTATGCACAATGTGCCCTCCTGGACGAAACGGTGATGAGCCGTAAGCCTGAAAAAAACGGGGAAAGTGGGGCGCCGGACGTTGATGAAGGCCAGGTGGCCTGGCGTAAAGTGCCGCTTCAGGCCCGCTTTTTTGGCTCACTTCGGGCTGGTGAGGCACTGTGGGATCGCATTGCAGAGGTTCTGCGTCAGCCTTCACCGGACCCGGCCGTTTTAACCTGCTATCACCGGGTGACAGCGCTGGGTTTTCAGGGTGTATACTGCCTGAAAGCAGTCAGCCAGTCGCAGCGTGATGAGGTCATGAAAGCCCTTTCTGAACGTGTTTCTCTGCCTGATGCCGGTCTGTCACTGGTTGTTGACCGGATGGAGAAACATCGCTGGCGTCTGATGCGCTCAGTCTGGTTCTGGATAGTGCTCGCCGTTATTCTTACCGGCGTTATCTGGTGGGGTGGTCACCTCTGGCTTCAGTCTCTTTTGTCATCACAAATACCGGAGTTGCATGGCTGATGCGTAGGTTGGTCATCATTCCGGTAGTCCTGCACGCCCTGGTGGCCGTTGCCACGTTGCTGTGGTTGCTGTGGTGTTTCATCCCGGCAGGCAATGTTTTTAACGGTCTGGTCACTCTGCTGATACTTCTTCTGGCAGGCTGGGCTGTTTTTAAAAACAGTCGGAGTGAAGACATTACCCTGACGGACGCTGAACTGGCATTATCCGACACCCGGGATCCTGTTGTACTGGTATGTGGTGACATGCAGGAAGCGTTGTTTCAGGAAGGTCCGCTGCGTAAAACAGCCCGGGGATGGTGGCTGCGGGTCGGTGACGTCAACCGTTTAACTGACGTTGTCCGCAGCATACAGACGCAGTTCCCGCGCCAGGTCGGTCAGCTCTCTGTGATGTACCGCTGTCTGCCAGACTGTCATCATGATGAAGCGGTTCTTCGTTTCACACTGAAAACTCTCCGCCAGCAGTGTAATCAGATTAAATCCCTGACGGGGTTCGCACTGCCGGTTGTGTTGAGTGCCGAATTTTCCGGGCCTGAAACACCGTGGATAATAGTCCGGGGGGACAGACCGGTTGTATGCCCGGTTAATCATTCACCTCAGGCATTCACTGACTGGCTGCAGGTGGAAGACAATATTCTGGCGCTGCCAGCCGTCAGCGAGGCATTTTCCTTTATTCGTAATACGCTGGCTGATGAGCTGGAAAAAGCTGACCGGCTGACGCCACCTGTACGAGCATTTTCTGTTGTAATGCGCCTTGGTGCTGTTCTTCCGGGGACACCGTCAGTCTGGTCCGACTGGCTCTGTTCCCGTACCTGTTTGCAGTTTTCCCGAAAACCGGGGCAGACAGTGCCGGTAGGGATGTTCCCGGATGCGGTTCTGTCGCTGCTGGCACCTTTTGCGTCGACGGTACAGGGAGGCCAGCGTACCCGTCGTCTGATTTTGCTGATATGGCTGTGTGTTCTGACGGCGCTGGGGATTTCTGCGCTTAACAATCGTGATCTGATCCGTCAGGTAAGCACCGATTTACAGCGCTGGAATGCTGTCCCGATGGATCACTACTGCCCTAAGGCGGAATCGCTGGCTGCACTGAAACAGGACGCGCTTCTGCTTGAGCAGTGGCAGCGTCAGGGAGTGCCTTTACGTTATAGCCTGGGTTATTACCCGGGGCAACGCCTGTGGCTGGCCCTGCAGCAGGCTATCGATACCTGGGTTCCGCCTTTACCAGCGCCGGAGCCGGAAGCGCCTCCGCAAATCATCCGTCTCGACAGCCTAGCGCTGTTTGATGCCGGTAAATGGACGCTGAAGCCGGGCTCCACAAAATGGCTGGTGAATGCCCTGGCGGATATTAAGGCAAAAGCAGGCTGGCTGATTGTAGTCAGTGGTCACACGGACAATACCGGTGACTCGCAACGCAACCAGATCCTGTCCCTGAAGCGTGCAGAGGCGGTTCGCGACTGGATGCGGGATACAGGTGATATTCCCCAAAGCTGTTTTGCCGTGCAGGGATACGGTGAAAGCCGCCCTGTTGCCCCGAATGACACGGCGGAAGGCCGTGCGCGTAACCGCCGTGTTGAACTCAGTCTGGTACCACAGGCCGATGCCTGTCGTCTGCCGGACGCTTCCCCTGCGCCGGAAGAGGGCGCATCAGAAAACATAACGGAGTAATTTTTATGGCAATTCCAGTTTATCTGTGGCTGAAAGATGATGGCGGTGCAGATATCAAAGGGTCTGTGGATGTTCAGGACCGTGAGGGCAGCATTGAGGTGGTGGCTCAGGAGCACTGCCTCTACCTCCCGACGGATAACAACACCGGTAAGCTGACCGGTACCCGTATTCACACGCCGTTCCTGTTTACCAAGGAAATTGATTCTTCCAGCCCGTACCTTTACAAGGCCGTGACCACCGGGCAGACCCTGAAATCTGCTGAGTTTAAGTGGTACAAAATCAATGATGCCGGTCAGGAAGTGGAGTACTTCAATACGAAGCTTGAGAATGTAAAGGTTGTGGGAATGCATCCTGTAATGCACAACATTAAAAATCCGGCATACGAAAAAAATAGCCACCTTGAACAGGTGGAACTGCGTTACGAGAAAATTACCTGGACTTACAAGGACGGCAACATCATTCATTCTGATGCGTGGAATGAACGTACAACTGCGTAATTCCCCGGACGGACAGGGCATCCTGTCCGTCATTTTTATTTTTTCTTCAGCATCTGTTGGCGGGTGCTAAAGAAAGAATTCTCAATCCTGAACACAGACCTGATGCGCCTGGGTTACGGCGAAGGGCGGTAGCGTGCCTGACGGTCTCCTGACAGTGAGTGAATAACATGGAAAATTCGGCAGCCCTGTTACGTCGTCTTAATCATTACTGTGCCCGTGCACTGGAAGGCGCAGCCTCTCTTTGCCAGACCCGGGCCCATGCAGAAATCACCCCGGAGCACTGGTTACTGAAACTGCTGGAGCAGGGGGAAGGCGACCTTACCGTGCTGGGCCGGCGTTATGACTGGGATATGGACGCGATATGGCAGTCGCTGCTCGGCTGGCTGGATAACCAGCCCCGTAGCGTACGCAGCCGCCCGCAGCTTGCGCCGTCTCTGAATGCCCTGCTGAAACAGGCCTGGATGGTGGCCTCATTACAGGGAGAAGAACATATCCGCAGCGTGCATCTGCTGGGTGCCCTGACGGAAAATCCGCACCTGGTTCGCTGTGACGGGCTGTGGCCCCTGCTGACACTGAGTCAGAGCCAGTTGCAGCGTCTGTCCCTGCTGCTGGATGCACAGTCTGATGAGTGTCCGGAGAGGTTACAGGATGCAGAGCCTGTGCTGCCTCAGGGAGACAATGTGACCTTTATCGGGCGCCCTGTCGGTTCGGATACGGCGGGTATACCGTCAGGTGACCTGCCGCCGGTGTTACAGCGTGCGCTGGATAAATTCACCCGGGACATCACGGCCAGTGCGAGAGAGGGTAAAATTGACCCGGTATCGGGACGCGATACGGAAATCCGTCAGATGGTGGATATTCTCTCCCGCCGCCGCAAGAATAACCCGATTCTGGTGGGGGACCCTGGTGTGGGGAAAACGGCTCTGGTGGAAGGGCTCGCCCTGCGTATTGCGGAAGGTAACGTACCGGAATCACTCAGACCCGTCACCCTGCGCACCCTCGACCTCGGTCTGCTGCAGGCCGGTGCCGGTGTGAAAGGTGAATTTGAACAGCGCCTGAAAAACGTGATTGATGCCGTGCAGCAGTCACCGGCTCCTGTTCTGTTGTTTATAGATGAAGCCCATACCCTTATCGGGGCCGGCAATCAGGCCGGCGGCGCGGATGCGGCCAACCTGCTGAAGCCTGCGCTGGCGCGGGGTGAACTGCGCACCATTGCCGCCACCACTTGGTCTGAGTACAAACAATACTTTGAACATGACGCGGCCCTGGAGCGGCGTTTTCAGATGGTCAAAGTGAACGAGCCGGATGATGAGACGGCCTGTCTGATGCTACGCTCCCTGAAATCCCGTTATGCGGAACATCATAACGTGCATATCACCGATGAGGCGGTACGTGCTGCCGTCACACTGTCGCGCCGTTATCTGACAGAACGTCAGCTACCGGACAAGGCCGTTGACCTGCTCGATACCGCTGCTGCCCGTGTGCGGATGAGCCTCGACACGGTGCCGGAACAGCTGACCCGTATCCGTTCACAGCTCGCTTCCCTCGGTATGGAAAAACAGGCACTGCTGGAAGATATTGCCGTTGGTCATCAGCATCACGGCAAACGCCTGTCTGCCATTGAGCAGGAAGAGAACGTGCTGATGACAGCACGTGATGACCTGGAGCAGAAGTACGCCCGGGAGTGCGAACTCACCGGTGAGTTACTTGAAAGCCGCAGCGATATTTCCCGTCAGAGTGAGACGCAGCATCTGCAGCAGGCACTGCACGACATTCAGCAGAATCAGCCCCTGCTCAGTGTGGATGTTGATGTACGCACCGTTGCCGGTGTGGTCGCGGACTGGACCGGGGTGCCGTTATCTTCCCTGATGAAGGACGAACAGACGGAACTGCTGCATCTGGAAAAGGATATCGGCAGACGGGTGGTCGGACAGGACGTGGCACTGGAATCCATTGCACAGCGTTTGCGTGCGGCGAAAACGGGTCTGACATCCGGTAACGGCCCCCAGGGGGTGTTCCTGCTGGTTGGTCCCAGTGGTGTGGGAAAAACCGAAACGGCACTGGCGCTGGCAGACGTGATGTACGGCGGTGAAAAATCACTGATTACCATCAATCTGTCAGAATATCAGGAGCCCCATACGGTTTCCCAGCTTAAGGGGTCACCGCCCGGGTACGTGGGATACGGTCAGGGGGGGATTCTGACGGAAGCTGTACGTAAGCGTCCGTACAGTGTGGTGCTGCTGGATGAAGTGGAAAAGGCCCACCGGGATGTGCTGAATCTGTTTTATCAGGTATTTGACCGGGGCTTTATGCGCGACGGCGAGGGGCGTGAAATTGACTTCCGTAATACGGTCATTCTGATGACCTCCAATCTCGGTAGTGACCACCTGATGCAGTTGCTGGACGAACAACCGGAAGCCACTGAGGCCAGCCTGCACGAACTGCTGCGCCCGATACTGTGCGACCACTTCCGGCCTGCACTGCTCGCCCGTTTCCAGACCGTGATTTACCGTCCGCTGACACCGTCTGCCATGCGCACCATTGTGCAGATGAAGCTTGCACAGGTCTGTGAACGCCTGCACTGCCATTATGGACTGAGCACATCGGTTGATGAACGTGTGTACGATGCCCTGACATCAGCCTGCCTGCTGCCGGATACGGGTGCCCGGAATGTGGAGAGTCTGCTGAACCAGCAACTGCTGCCGGTACTGAGCCGGCAGTTGCTGAGCCATATGGCCGTGAAGCAGAAACCACAGGCGCTGACTCTGGCATGGAGTGACGAGGACGGTATTGTGATGGTATTTGATGCACAGGCAGAGGGAGAGCCGTCATGCGCAGTTTCCTGACCAGCAAGGCTGACAGCGTTGTACAGCAGCTTTCAGGGCAATCACGATACCGGGTTCATGTGCATGAATGCAGCCATTTTCTGGATGTGTTACGTTACAGCGCGGTTGAGTCCCTCAGCCAGCCCTGGCGCTATGACGTGGTTGTCACCTGCTCCTCTGCGGATATTGCCTGTGACGCGTTACTGCTGAAGCCGGCGTCATTTACTTTCCAGACCCCGGTGTCTGACGGAACACCGGCCCTGCCGCTCAGGACGGTATTCGGCGTGGTTGAGTCGTTTCGTCGTATCTCTGCCTCGAATGATGAGACCCGTTACGCACTGACGATCGTTCCCCGTATCGCCCTTCTGAACTATACGAAAGGGAGCGAAATCTACCTCAATCAGTCAGTCACTGAAGTGGTTGAGCAGGTATTACGTAAACATGGTCTGGAAGGGCAGGATTTTGAATTCCGGCTCTCCCGGGAGTATCCACCCCGGGAGCTCATCACCCAGTGGAGGGAAACTGACCTTGAGTTTATCCGGCGCCTGCTGGCGGAGGTGGGGATTTACTGGCGTTATGAAATGGACAGTCGTCTTGAACAGGACATAGTTATTTTCCAGGACAGCCAGCAGCAGTATGAATTTGGCATCACGCTGCCATTGCGCAATCAGGCCGGGATGAGTGACAGCGGACAGGAGAGCATCTGGGATATTCAGACCACCTGTAACGTGGTGAGCGGAAGTGTGGTCACCCGGGACTACAACTACCGTGAAGCGCTGAAACCTCAGGACAGTGCCGAAAGTATTTTCAGTAAGGAAGGGATCACCACCGGAGAAACGTACCATTATGCTGAACCCTTCCTGACGGCAGGTGACGCTGAAAGTCCGGAGACCGGGGCATACTTTGCCCGTCTGCGCCACGAACGCATTCTGAACGCGCAGTATCGTGTCAGCGGGCATTCCTCCAGCCCTTATCTGACGCCGGGTCAGGTACTTGAAACGGACGGCACGTTACCCGATGTCGTTAGGGCAGGCATCGTTATCACCACGGTGCGTTCCCGCGGTTCACGCAAAAGTTGCTTTACGCTGACGTTTGAGGGGATCCCCTACAGCGAAACGGTCTGCTGGCGTCCGGCACTGCTCGGTCGCCCGGTGATATCCGGCTCGCTTCCGGCGCGGATTGAGAGCCACGAGAAGAACGATATCTACGCCCATCTGGACGGGCATGGGCGTTACCGGGTGAAGCTGGACTTCGATCGCAACAGTACAGAACGGGGTTACGCTTATCTGTGGTTGCGGCTGGCTAAACCTTATGCCGGTGATACGTACGGTTTCCACTCACCGCTTATCGACGGAACTGAAGTGGCCATTGTATTTGATGGCGGAGATCCGGATCGTCCCTACATCGCTTATGCCCTGCATGATTCAGAGCATCCGGACCTTGTCACCAGTGACAATCATACGCGGAACGTGTGGCGCACGCTGGCGAACAATAAGCTGCGGATGGAGGATAAGCGCCAGGAAGAGCATATCAAGCTCGCAACGGAATATGGCAAAACACAGCTGAACATGGGACACCTGGTCAACAGCCAGCGTGAAAAGCGAGGTGCCGGTTTTGAACTGCGAACGGATGAGCATGGTGTTGTACGTGCAGCAAAAGGGCTGTTCCTGACGGCAGATGCCCAGGCCAGAGCCCAGGGGCCAGTGCTGGAAATGGCGGCAGCGATAAGTCAGATTAAGCAGGCTAACAGCCAGATGCAGGCCCTGAACAGCGCTGCCGAAGCCGCCGGCGCCCTGCTCTGTGATATCAATACTCAGATTAGGTTTGTAACCGACAAAATCAGGGAACTTCAGTCAGCGGTTCTGCTGGGGAGTGCGCCGCAGGGGGTGGCCCTGACCTCAGGTGAACACCTTCAGCTCTGCAGTACCCGTAACACCATGATCAATGCAGGTCAGCATCTTGATATCGGTGCGATGAAAAATCTGTCGGTAACGGTGGAAAAAGCCCTTGGTCTGTTTGTGCATAAAGACGGGGCGAAACTGGTAGCCAACCAGGGAGATATTGAGATTCAGGCTCAGCACAACACGATGGCGCTGTTCTCTGAAAAACAGCTGACGGTGACCAGTAGTGAAGATGAAATTATTATCAGCACCCCGGAAACCCTGACGCTGAACGGTGGCGGGTCTTACCTGAGACTGAGTAAGAACGGGATAGAGCATGGTTCAGAAGGGAT
Source organism: Escherichia sp. HH26CH (assembly GCF_009820205.1). NCBI lineage: Bacteria > Pseudomonadati > Pseudomonadota > Gammaproteobacteria > Enterobacterales > Enterobacteriaceae > Escherichia > Escherichia sp. HH26CH. Next base: position 52,919 of record NZ_VNXM01000054.1, on the reverse strand, counting down.
GATGGTGATGAAGGTCGCGAGCTATCTGGTGCCCGGAAATGGGAGCACACTGCCGCAGGAGACACCGGACTTTAAAAGGACAGACGTTACGGTCACGACCCCAAATTCCGCCAAATGGACCAGTGAATAGCATGAAAGGGGATTTATGACAGCAAAGTTACCTGAAATCAGTTACCCCGTACCGTCAAACAAAAATGGCCATGCCTTTTCCTCCGTGGAAGCGTTGTTATCGATGCTCGGAGGGGAAAGCTCAGGGTTGTATCTGGTGGGAAGCCAGGGAATGTGGCATGGCGGTATTCATATTACTGATGCAACGATCCCCTGGTGTGCCCTCAGTACAGACAGTGAGCCCGAAAAAGAGTACTGCCGCGAACTTTATAAAGGGGAGCAATTTATTCGTTGTATGGCCGATGGTGAAATCGTTGCCTGGCGGGTATGCAGGGATTACGAGAGTGCCGCGATTGAATGGCGCGGTGAAAAATTGTTCGCTTCGACATCCTTTGTGCTGGTGAAACATTATATTCAGCCGGCTGATAACGCAGAAAGTGGACTGACGTTTTTTACGCTGTACATGAATCTGGCCCCCTGGGCTGCTTATGGACAACAGGGGCGCCAGGCGGACAGAAAAGTGGCAGGGATCCAGCGCTATTACACCAGTGCGGAAGATATGCAGGCAGGCCGTGAAGCCGGAAAACTGAATAAAGACACGCTTGTCACACTGAGTGACGCTATCGTCACTCGCAGCAGAGACAGGCGTCAGTTTACCGAAGTGACCATTACCAGAGAGACGAAAAATGCAGCGGGAGAGACGCTTGCAGCGGGAACGAAAGTCTGGACGGTATCAGACAGGGGCTCTCTGAGAGCAGTTAAATCAGCGCCGGTTCCGTCCTGGTGGGCAAAATGTACTCCTGCTTACACCACTCAGCCGGAAGGTGTGGTGAACTGTACCTCGCGTACAGACTGGGGTTACTATCTGAGTCGGGAAGATGTGTTGCTCAATAAAAAGGCGGGCAGGCTGACAGCAGGTTTTCCGCTCTCTTACGAACCGGGTAATACGGCGCAGCAGGTTATCCACCCGGGCAGGAGCCCTGGCGATGCCGCAAAAACGTTCAGTCTGGTCACGCTGGGGCGTGATAAGGATACGTTGAAAAAAGGTGACCGGGTATGGGTGGTGTCAGATGGTGATAGCCTGACGCCGGTTGCACCGGCAGCATCCGACAGTGAACCCGTTTTTAATGATGTGTATGTCCCACCAGTCCCTGTAACTGTCAGTGCAGGGGATAATCTCGGCCATATGGGCTTTTATCAGCTACCGGAAGAAAACGGTAAACGATCGCGCTACCAGGTACATATAGAGTGCCTGAGTATGGATGATATGGAAAAGTTCATCACCAACCCCGGAAAAGCAGGAGAAGATGCACCGGTTTATCTGACCTGGCAAACTGATGTACCGTTATTTGATAAGGGGGAACAGGGTATGGTTGCGGGAGAGCGAAAAACAAGAGCCTCTGGAGTTCTGACGCTGGCAAATGTCCCTGGTGTTGGTGCCGGGGGGAATACGCTGACCAGTAATCAGGATGCGGCGTATTATCAGATATGCCCGGAAGATGGCTGGTTACCTGCAGCCAGTGTAAAAAAAGTATCGCAGTACGCGTTAGACGAGCTGGGGTTTGTGACGCTGAATAAAGCACCAGCGAGCTTTGACCTGATTGATGGGGTAAAGCGACCAGATAACGTGGTGAAGGGGATTCTGGAGCAGTTATATAAAGCAGCGCAGGAGGAAAAACGCATCTCTCACGCGCTGAACAAATATAACTACCAGCGGCTGCTGGAGATGACAGACAGTAACGAGGACGGACATTACTCAGAGCAGGAATATCTTCAGGCAATTCATAATGTGTCGTACCGTGACCGCCTGTACCGTATTATTGCGAAACACGCCAGTGAATGGTACTACGGTAAGGATGATCCGCTGTGGAAAAACTATCTGGATCCATTAACCAGGGATGCGCCGTTATGGAAAACATATCTGGAAGCGTTTCTGGATAAGATGACGTGGATGAAAGCAGTATCCGAAAAAGGAGTGGCGCTGGGACCGGAGCTGTGGCATATGCATCCGATTGTGTTTTTGGAGGCAATTCGTGTAAAAGAAAGATGTAGAGAGTTATTCTCTAAAATTTCCAGTGTAATACTTCGACATGAAGGGGGATACGTTAATGACCCCAATGATCGTGGTGGTGAGACAAATATGGGAATTACGATTGCGACCTGGAGAGCGCACGCACCAATTGATCTGGGAATTGAAGCTACTTCCAGTACTCTCAGAAATATGACTAAGGAACAGGCAGAAATCATTTATTATAATCATTATTGGGAACCCAAAGGATTCTGTAAGCTTGAAAATACAAAGGTAGCCTTGATGGTTTATGATTGGACAATTACATCAGGCCGAGCAGTTAAGCAAATACGAAAAATGCTTCATGATGAATACAATAATCGCCTGATAGTAAATAACATAATGGACGATGACATGATTCATTGTATAAATGCAGTTGAAGATCAAGAGCAGTTGTTATCACGCATTGCAGAAATCAGAAAGGATTATTACCGTTCTTTAACCATAACCAACGGTGAGCCTAATGCACAGATTAAATTCCTCAATGGCTGGATAAATAGAGTTGATGATTGTTTGAAGGTTGATATATGAAAAGAATGTTATTATTTTTGACTTTCATTTCATTTCACTCAATAGCTAATTTTTCTGGTCATTGGGTAAATGAGAGTGACTCACAATCGCTAACATTGGATTTAGTTGAAGATGGTGCTTATCTTGTTGGTAAATATTGCTTTATAACTAATGACGGAAATAGAATTGACTGTTCTGAAGACAATGATAAAAATATCAACGGTATAATCAAAGATAATGTTGGGGTTGTGGACTTTGAAAGTACATTTGGGGGTATTGGTCAGGCAACTATATCAATTGAAAAGAATGTTCTTAAATATACCATCACTAATCCTGCTCCATTTGTGAATGCTAATATGTCTGTGCCTAATGTGATATATTTTAAGAAAATAGCGCAAGCCTCAGGCAAAGAATCCACTAAAATCATTACTTGCTCATTACCTGGCGGAGGAGGTAAAGAAGCTTCATTCTTCATTGATAATATTACAAAAGAAATTAATTATAGTTTTGAGAAGAATGGTAAAACAGAGTTAAAAGTGGTTTTTAATGAAGGGAATAAGTTGAGGCGCACCAAAGATAGTAAAATGAGAATTACTTATTATGGTTTCAAGCGCGGCAAGTACAGTTATGTCATTAATGTAGTCGAAGGTTCTGAAGAAAACGAATATACAATGTCGTTTGATATCAAGAAAAATGGAAGGATTATTCAATCCAGCGATTGTTTACCGGGTTCATTTAGAAGCGATAGAATTATAAATAAAAATATACTTGACATTCCTTATGTGAATGAGGAGCGATTTGGTTTTCCATAAGATTATCCTCCAACAAAAACAATTTCTATTTAAACCCACCGAGTGTTTGAAATTTAATGTTAATGCTTTGATTGTTAAATTGATGAATAAGATAGCCTAGTGTAAGGCCAGCGACTGGGATGGAAAAGTATATGGATACACCTAGATGGAAGAAAAGAAGTATTAGTCAGTTCAGGAATGGCTTACATGCATCGGTGTGACTTACCATCTTATGTATATTAAAGGGAAAAACGAAAGAAAGTGCATTAAAAGCCATTTCTGAATACTTGGGTGAAATTTTTATGGAAATCAAACTAAAAAACAAACCAAATATTTTCTTTTCTGAGTAATAATAAGATCAGTACTTATCTTATTTCCGGAGATAAGGTAAGGGATATACAGATATCACCAAATAATAAATGTTGGTTATATCAATGCAAAAGGTTTTACCTCTTATGATCCTGGACCAAAGCTGAAATACTTGAGCAATAAATATTAATTTATTCTGTCCTGTAAACAATAAATTAACGGAGATACAAATGTTGCAAATCATTAGAAAAGGCGACAAAACCACTCACGGCGGCTCTGTTATGACCTGTTCAGACACCATGATATTTGGTGGGATTGGCGTGGCACGTAAAGGTGATATGGTTTCCTGCCCGATACCTGGACATGGCCCGACAACCATCATCGAAGGAAATCCTGATTATCTTGATAACGGGCTCCCGGTTGCCTTTCATGGTCATAAATGTGGTTGTGGCTGTACATTGATCAGTTCTTTTGCACCTGCAAAGGTTGCCTGAGTATGCCAGTCCTGCTGGATACCATCCCTGAAAAGGCGGCGAAGGTTCCACGGCCTGATACCCGTCGGTGGCTACTGTTTCTGGTGTTTGTCATGTCAGGAGGATTTGCGTTAACGCTCTGGAACTGGACGACAGAACGCACAGGCTTTATTTTCTGGTTTACTGCACTGGGATTGCCTTTCTGTCTCTGGGGACTGCTTTTCTCCCTGCGCCGGTTTGCCTACAAAGCAGAGCAGGTGGGGGCTGAGTCCAGGAATGTGGAGCGCGAAGCGCTTATTGAGCGCGAAATCTGTCGGGGGCAGCGCTGTGGCTGGATACTCGATACATACGTTCAACACTTTTCAGGAAATAGTCCCGGTGCACTGGTTAACGCAGTTAATCATACTGTTCCAGCTTCAGAGACCTCAACGCCACGTGGTTCCAAATCTGCTGTCAGGTATGCAGCTTTACCCGGTTTTCAGACAGCTCTTGATACAGAACTCATCTCTGTTACGTCAACACTCGTCACCCATGTACAAAAAATTACAGACACCCTGTCGAAAGATATTTCTTGCTGTCTGATGCTGGACTGTGACGACGATATTCGTCCCGGACTGGAGGAACACTTCAGAAATGAACTCACGACCAGAACCGGCAGAGTCTTCAGACTCCTTGCGGGCAAAGGTCTGGCGGGGTTTGATGCCTGGCTGGATCTGCGCTGGGATACGCCGGGCATTCTTGCAGGAGTGACGTTTTCATTGCCTGCGCAGCCAGATGAAGGTGACGCCGATGCCATTACTCTCGTGGTGCTCAGCAACCGTAGGGTTGCTGGCTATCCGGATGCAGTATGCCTTCATCGCCCTGAAAAGGGCAAGGAAGCCCGGCTTGTGAAAACGCTGAACAGGGCACTGTTATGGGCCGCAACAGCCCCTGAAGCACTAAAAACGGCCTGGTATACAGGTCCGGTTCTTTCAGGTGGAAGTGGATGGAATATGGCCTGTGAAGATAACGGGGTGACATTCAGTCTGTCAAAAGAGAATCATGGAATTGATTCTGCTCTGGGATATGCCAGACGTGCCGCTCCCTGGCTCGCTGTAATTCTTGCCTCAGTGGCATGCAGAGATAATGGCCCGCAGGTTATCGCCGCCCAGCCCACCACTGACAAAGACGACGTCTGGATCGCCGTCATCACCAAAGAAGAAGCTCGCAAGGAATCACCCGGGAATGGCTAAGGTAAAAGTAAAAACACTCATCGGCTCTGTTGTAACTGTCGCCTTTTTTCTGACGGTCATTGTGGCATTTCTTTTTTATGCTTTTCCGGAAAACGTCGCTTCGGCCACCGGCTTCGGTCCGTATGACGGGCAGCGCATACTCACATTCTGCGCCATACTGGTTGCCACGTTGTTTTTACTCGGCTGGCTGACGGAGAAGGCTTTCGACTTCGCCGGTAAATCCGGGCTGTATTTCCAGTGGGGGCAGAAAAAGGCTGAGAGTATCACTCCGGTGACGAACACCAGTCCCGGTGAAGAAGACGACGATGAACCAGTTTTTAGCGAAGATGCCGTTTCAGAACATTTGCGCTTTCGCTATGGGCGTCGCTGGCAGCGTAAGGTACGACTTCTGCTGGTGATGGGGGATCCGGATGTGGTCCGGAAAGCAGCCCCGGGTCTTTGCCATGACCTCTGGCAGGAAGGCGACGGCTACGTGCTGATTTATGGCGGAGACGCGCAGTCACTCCCGGACGAGATCTTCCTTTCAAAACTGAAGCGTCTGCGATCCGGTCAACCGGTTGATGGCATCATTCAGGTGATGAGTATTTCAGCCCTCCCGACGGATGGCGAACGGGATGCCCTCCTGCGTTACCGTCAGAAAGCCGACCATCAGTTGTGCTGGCAGGCGCCGGTCTGGCTGTGGCTGACTGACAACGCTACCGGTGCCCGGCAGGATGCGAAAATGGCCGCAACGGGGGTTATCTTCGGACCGGAAGGAACTGTGAAAGGTGCGGACGACGCGTTTTCCGCACTGGCGTTACACCTGCAAAAAGCAGGAATGGCACAGATACTGAATGATTCTGCTGATTTCGGTTTCCTTCAGTTGTCACTCAGACTGCAGCAGGAGCTGAAAACCAGTCTGGCTGTTTTCCTCAGTGGACTGATGCAGGGATCTGCGGCCTGGCGTCTACGCGGTGTCATGTTCAGCCCTGAACTGACTGTTGCCGGAGCGGTACCAAACACATGCCCCGACACACCTGCCTGGAAAGCTATTATTGATGACTGTGATGCCGTCAGCGGCAGGAAGCTGGGCTTTAACTGGCTGAAGATGCTGCGATTGATTCTGCTTTCCCTGATTGTCCTGTGGGGGGCCGGTACACTGCTGTCTCTGCTCGTTAACCGTACTCAGATTTATCAAGCGCAGGAAATGGCGAGACAGGCAGCGGATACAACAAAACCACTGGCTGAACGCCTGCGCAGCCAGCTTGTACTCCAGCAGGCCATTGCGCGTCTGCAACATCGTGAGGCAACCGGTGCGCCATGGCACACCCGCTTTGGTCTTAATCAGGACAGCGACACGCTGGCCGCGCTCTGGCCGCTGTATGCGAAAAATAACGCACAGCTGATGAGGGATGCCACAGCAGACAGCCTCAGGCAGCAGCTGAATGCCTTTGTGCAACTCCCTCCTGCCAGTGATGCCCGTACGCAGGGCACACAGCATACTTACGACATACTCAAAAGTTATCTGATGCTGGCGCGTCCGGACAAAGCGGACGCCGGCTGGCTGGCAAAAAATGCGCTGAAAGCCTTACCGAAACGCCGGAATGTGCCGGATGGCATATGGCAGAACCTCGCACCGAAACTGCTGGAGTTTTATGCGCAAAACCTTCCGGCGCATCCGGAATGGAAAATTAAGCCTGACGATGAATTAATCAGTACGGTCCGTCAGATTCTGCTTAAGCAAATTGGCCAGCGGAATGCTGAGTCCGGGTTATATCAGGAGATGCTTAAGCGCGTGGCCAGCAACTGGCCTGATTTAACACTTGCGGATATGACCAGTGACACCGATGCCTCAACGGTATTCAGCACTGACGAAGTCGTTCCGGGAATGTTTACGCGCCAGGCCTGGGAAGAGCAGGTACAGGATGCGATTAACGAAGTCGTCAGAACACGCCGCGATGAAATTGACTGGGTACTGACGGACAAGACGCATCAGACAGGGAGCGATATCTCTCCGGAGGCGCTGAAGACCCGCCTGACTGAACGCTATTTTACCGATTTTGGTAATGCCTGGCTGAACATGCTCAACAGCATACAGTGGCATGAACCCACGTCACTTTCCGAAGCCATTGCCCAGTTGAGTCTGATCGGTGATGTCCGTCAGTCTCCGTTAGTTGCACTGATGAACACGCTGAACTACCAGGGGAAAACGGGGCAGAAAGGTGAGGCACTGGCTGATTCAATCGTGGATTCAGCGAAAAAGCTGCTCGATAAGAATAAAAATGGCAGGCAGTTTATTGAACAGGCACAGGGCCATGAAGGCCCGCTCGATGGGGTATTTGGACCGCTGACGGGGCTGATGGAGGGAAAAGAGGGGGCGGGTAGCAACGGTAATCTGAGCTTCCGGTCCTGGATCGCCCGTGTAACCCAGATGCGGCTGAAGCTTCAGCAGGTTACCAGCGCCCCGGATCCGCAGGCGATGTCGCAGATGCTGGCCCGGGCCGTGTTTCAGGGCAAAGCCATCGACCTGACGGACACCCGCGATTACGGCAGCCTGGTTGCAGCAAGTCTGGGGCAGGAATGGAGTGGATTTGGTCAGTCGTTGTTTGTGCAACCGCTGGATCTGGCCTGGCGGCAGGTGCTTGTCCCGGCTGCGGGCAGCCTCAATGCCCGCTGGCAGACAACCATAGTCGATCAGTGGAATAAGGCTTTTGCGGGGCGGTACCCGTTTAAAGCCACCGGCAGCGATGCCTCCCTGCCGTTACTGGCACAGTTCCTGCGTAGCGACTCGGGTCGGATCACGACGTTCCTGAAAACTCATCTTGGCGGGCTCCTCCACCAGGAGGGGAATCGCTGGGTTGTTGATCCTTCCGCAAGCCAGGGGATGGTTGTCAGTCCGGATTTCCTCCGGGCGATTAATCAACTGGCAGAGCTGTCAGATATCGTGTTCTCTCAGGGCGATGCGGGGGTTCACTTCGAACTGATGGCGCGTCCTTCACGGGATGTTGCCAGAGTGCAGCTTACCCTCGATGAACAGAATCTGGATTACTTCAATCAGATGGAAAGCTGGCAGAGCTTCACCTGGCCGGGGAATACTTACTATCCAGGTGTGTCGCTCAGTTGGCGGAGTGTAAGCAGTGGTATGCAACTCTACGCCAGTCACCAGGGGAACTGGGGAGTTATTCGCCTGCTGGACGAAGCTCTGATCACGCCACTTGATGCCAGCCGCACACAACTGGTGTGGATCACTGCCGATGGTAATCCTCTGAAATTCGTCATGCGCAGCGAGCTGGGCGACGGTCCGCTTGCCTTACTGAAGCTACAGGGATTTACGCTGCCCACCGCCATTTTTAGCGTTGCCGCCGGCACGGAAGGTGTTGAGTAAAAATGAACAGGGGCATTCATCCGGCGCCGGCCTTTACTGAAGATCCGGGGGCTGATGGGTACATTTTTCCCCCTTTCAGAGAACGGTTCCTTCATGCCCGTCGGCGTTTTTGCCCCATGTCAGAAAAAACAACCGGTAAGCTACCGGAAGGGCAATCCCACTCAGCAGGAGAAAGTATGCTGCTGAAATGGAGGCCACCACAAATCGCCAACAGTAAGGACGACGCTTCTCCGGAAGCGGTCGTGAGGTTTATGAAAGAGACTGACAAACAGGAAAAAGAATGAGTTCACCTGAATCCCTGTTAACGGCCTGCGCCGCCAGCCAGGAAGAAAGGCTGTGCCTCATTTCCCGCGCAAATGAGGCCCTGTCGCTCTGGGATAACTGGCTGCATCCGTTCACCTCCGGATCTGAAACCGGGGACGATCCTGCATACGATGATAATTTTCAGCTGATGCGTGAAGAGATAAATAAGATTTCAGGTACCGATTCAGCGCTGTTGTGCGAACTGGCTCAGAAGTGCCTTTGCGAATGCGCCAGAGATATTCGAGTCGTGACCTGGTACGTGCTGGCCCGTCTCATCCGCGACGGTGAAAAAGGGTTGTCCGAAGGCTTATTACTTCTTGTTGCGATGCTGACCCGCTACGGACAGGCATGTCATCCCCGGCGTCCTGCCGCCCGGAAAGCTGCGCTGGAGTGGCTGAACAGTGCAAAAGTGACTGATGCACTGCTGTTATGGCCCGGGGTGGACAGCAATGAGGCCGGTCTGACGGCGGGCGCCATAAGCCTGCTGGGATCCGCCGTGGCAGACTGGCCGGAAGCTGAGAAGCCGTCTTTTGCGGGGCTTTGTTCCGCGCTTGAAAACCGCCTGGCACGTTCAGGGGGCGTGGAGGCTCTGGTCCCCCAGAACAGCAGCACCCGGGAGCCCGGGGGAGAATCAGCTCCCCCGGACTCACCACAACTGGCAGCGGTGACATCGGGCCGCGACTTACTCGACCAGGCCAGGTTACTTTCCCGCTGGCTGAGCGGGCAGCCGCAGGGCTGGCTGGCTTCTCATCGGCTGATGAAGACGGTGCGGTGGGATACGGTTGATCAGCTCCCTTCACTGGACAGTAGCGGGCGCACCCGCCTGGTCCCCCCGAAAACAGGGTATCGCGCTCAGCTTAAGCGACTCTGGCTTCAGAAAAACTGGGTTGAGCTGATTGAACTGGCCAGTCAGATGTATTGCGAAGGGGTGAATCATTTCTGGCTCGATCTTCAGTGGTATCTCTGGCAGGGACTCAGTCATGCTGGTCAGCCTTGGGATTCCTGGTCTGACGCTGTCCTGTCAGATCTGCGGCTGTTGCTTAAACGTCTCCCGGGCCTTGAAGGGCTGGCATGGAATGACGGTACTCCCTTTGCTGACGAGGTTACCATTGCCTGGATCGCTGAAAAAGTGAATGAAGAAGATGTGATGTACGGCGATGAAGCTGCCATTCCTGCCGTTGTTAATGGCCAGACTGACGATGTGCTGATCCTTGAGTCTGAAGCCATGGAAAAGGGTGACACGGAAGGCCCTGAAGCGGCGCTGGCCTGGCTCCAGTCCCGACCGGGGATGGATACACCACGTCATCGCTGGCTGATACGCCTGCTCATGGCCCGGGTGGCAGAGCAGTATGGCCGGAACGATATGGCGCTTCACCTGCTTGGTGAACTCATTACCCGTGCGCCACAGTTGACGCTGGAGGACTGGGAGCCCGCTTTGCTGTTTGAAGTCCGGGCCCGGCGCCTGAAGCTGCTACGGATGAAAGCCGGTCGCAGTGAATCTGATAAAGCCCGTCTGATGCCTGAGATGGATACGCTGCTGGCGGGGCTGATCGCCATTGACCCGGCCCGTGCCATGGTGCTCTGTGGCTGATGTTCTCTTTAATCATTTTCAGGAATGCCGTGTATGGATGATTTAACCCTGCGCTATTACGAAGCAGAGATGCGCTATCTGCGGGAAGCCGGTAAAGAGTTTGCCCGTGCCCATCCTGATCGGGCAGCAATGCTGAATTTGGATAAGCCTGGCGCCTGCGATCCCAGTGTGGAACGTCTGTTTGAAGGCTTTGCCTTCCTGATGGGACGTTTGCGTGAAAAGCTGGATGATGACCTGCCGGAGCTCACCGAAGGTCTGGTGAGTCTGCTGTGGCCGCACTATATGCGGACTATCCCGTCGCTGGCCATTGTTGAGTTCTCGCCTGACTGGCGTAGTCTGCGTCAGGCCGAAATACTGGCTGAAGGCTTCTCCGTTCTGTCCCGTCCTGTCGGGCCGCATAAAACCGCCTGTCAGTACCGGACGACCCGCGATGTGTTACTACAACCGCTGCACCTTGCAGATGCCTGTCTCCATACTGAATCCGATGGCCGCTCTGCTATCCGTCTGCGCTTCGAATGCCCTGAAAAAGTGGACTGGAGTAAAGCCGGGATCGACAAAGTCGCCATTTTTCTTAGCGCAGAGGCGCCGGTAAGCGCTGCTCTGCATTTGGCAATGACCCGGCGTGTACATGCCATGTATGCGCGTCATTCCGGGACATATACCGGACGTCATCAGTTTGACGGATGGTGCAGACCTATGGGCTTTGACGACAATGACTGCCTGTGGAAGAAAGCCGATACTGCCTTCAGTGGTTACCAGTTGCTGCTGGAGTATTTCAGCTTCCGTCCGAAGTTTATGTTTGTTGAACTGCGCGGCCTCGACACCATCGGGCTCACGGCGGGCAGTACTTGGTTTGAAATCGACATTGTGCTCAGTGAAGTCTGGTCATCCGGTTTGCCTTTTGAGACAGAAAACTTTCGCCTGCACTGTGCGCCGGTTATCAATCTCTTTACCCTGGAAGCCGACCCGCTGATCCTTAACCCGCTGGATAACGAGTACCTGCTAAGGCCCCTGCGTCTTCAGGATGGTCACACCGAAATTTACAGCGTCGATAACATTCACGGTTCGGTGAAGAATGGCAGACACCCTTATGTCCCGTTCACCAGCTTCCGGCACCGGGGCGGTATGATGCGCCACGATGCTCCTGAACGTTATTACCACACCCGCGTGAAACGGGGACCCTCCGGCCTGTATGACACATGGTTAGTTCTCGGGGGACGTTCGTTCGAACTGGAGCAGTTGTCTGATAAACCGGAGTCCCTCTCGATACGAATAACCGCTACCAACGGGCAGCTTCCGCGCAGGGCGCTGGAAAGTACGCTCCTGGACAGGGTGGTCAAAACCGGCAAAGTCCCCGTCAGAGTCATGAACCTCACCGCACCGACGATGCCACTGTATCCCCCGGCAAATGACCGGTTTCACTGGCGGGTGATGAGTCACCTCGGATCAAACTTTCTCAGCATGATGGACAATCCGGAGGTGCTGCGGGGGACGCTGGCGCTCTATGACTGGACCGACGATGAAATGAACCGCCGCCGGCTTGAAGCCATCGTTGCCGTGAAGCACACCCTGATCCGCCGTTTTGAAAAGGGCTTTATGCTCCGTGGCGTGGACATTGAGGTCACGCTGAATATGGATAATTTTGCCGGCGAGGGCGATGTGAATCTCTTCGGGGAGATGTTGCACCGTTTTTTTGCGCTCTATGCTGATGTCCACCTTTTCAACCAGCTCACACTGGTACTGCAACCCACAGGGAAACGACTGAGATGGAAAGAGAATCACAGCCGGCACGTACCGGGCTGACGCAGGCCCTGGCCCTTAACAACGATATCTGGCGGGCCAGTTTTTATCGTTTCTGCCAGCTGCTGGAGCAGGAAAACCCGGACGGGCCAAAACTGGGCACGTCCAGCCATCCGGGCGATGATCCGGTGCGATTCAGACCTTGGCCCGGGATGGGATTCCCGGTCAGCACCCTGAAAGCGGTGGAGATCGACGAAGACCATCCGACATTACCCCCAACGATCCGCACGACATTTCTCGGAATGTATGGGGTGGACTCACCTCTGCCGACGTCCTGGCTGGATGATATTGCGCAGAGCCGTGAAGGACATGAGGCGCTCACCTCATTTCTGGATATTTTCAGCCACCGCATAACCACGCAGTACTACCGGATCTGGCGAAAATATGCGTATCCAGCCACTTTTGAGGAAGGGGGACGCGATGCCACATCGCAGTGTCTGCTGGGGCTGGTCGGGCTCGGTATGCCCGGTACCGCTGAACAGGTGGCAACGCCGGTTTCCCGTTTCCTGGCCTTACTGGGTGCCATGCGATTACCCACCCGCAATGCTGAAGGCATCCGGGCTCTGGTGAGTCTGCTGGCACCGAATACCCGCGCACTTATCACCGAACCCGATCCGGTTAAGGTCCATATCGATAACCGCAGTGGGTTGGGTGCCGGAAACCGCATCCGTCTTTCGCAGCGGGCCACGCTGGGTAAAACGGCAGGGGAAGCATGCAGCCGGTTCCTGATGACACTGGAAACAGCGGATCCGAACGAGGCGGAAGGCTGGTTGCCCGGTGGTGTCCTCCATACCGATTTGCTGGTCCTGCTGCGCGTTTATCTTGGCTACCGCAGTGACGTCCGGCTGCGCCTTACTGTACCCGTGCAGTTGTTGCCTGAGCCCCGCCTGGGCAAAAGCAGGCCTGTTCAGCTGGGTCGTACCGGTTTGCTGGGGCTGAAAGCGGGGAAACTCAGCAATGGCCGGGAGAGTCTTACGGTCAGTCTGGGCTGCTACGAAGGGCTGAAATGTGCTGCGCTACCGCCTGCTGAAGACGGACATTATCGCTTCGAATAATCACATGTTCTCTCTCAATAAAGGAACGCCTGAATGGTAACAGTAATCCGCTGGTGGGCGCCGATGTTTATTGCCTGTGGCCTGCTCGCAGGCTGCGGTCTGACGCAGACCGTCACGGACGGCACGATCAGCATCACGAAATCCATCTTCTATAAAAAAATCAAAACGCTGCATCTGGATTTTACCCCGCGTACGGCCATTAACGCTGATGGTGCACAGACACCACTGGCGACGATGGTGCTGGTTTACCAGCTCAGGGATCGTAAAGCGGTTGATGCTGCCGATTACCAGATGCTACTGCGCCGGGCCGATGCCGTACTTAAGGATGACGTGCTGGCCTCAAAAGAACTGCTGGTGATGCCCGATGGTAGCGTGACGCTCAATATGCCCATGGATGAAAATGCGCAGTTCGTGGCTGTGGTGGGACTGTTTAACCGCCCGGATCAGAAGGACAATCGCTGGCGCCTGGTACTGACCCGTGATGACCTCAATCCGGATAAGCCCCGCACCATTGAACTGGGTGATGGCTGGCTCAGCCTTGTGCCGGTAAAGGAGTGACGTGATGGATAACCGGTCAGCGTTTTTTGACGGGCAGACCCGTTACTTTCTGGAAATTAATGGCAGTGCAGTAAAGCCTGATGTTTTACGTTTTCGTGGCAGGGAAGCACTGAGTGAGCCGTTCCGATGGGACATCGGGTTCACCTCCCGGAATACGAACATTCCTCCGGAAGAGGTGCTGATGAAATATGCGTCGTTGCGGATGCGTAACGGCAAAAATGTCCATGGCATTGTGACCCGTCTGGAATGGCTGTCCACATCAAAAGACCAGTCCCATTACCGGCTTACACTCAGTTCCCGTCTGGCGCTGCTGGAATACACCCGGCAATGCGCCGTATTTCAGAACCAGTCCGTCCCTGAGGTGGTGGAGCAGGTGCTGCGCAAACACGGGCTGGAGGGCGCTGATTTTGAATTCAGACTGGAACGCGCTTACCCGTCGCGTGAAATTATCACCCAGTGGCAGGAAACGGATTTGCAATTCATTCAGCGCATTCTGTCTGAGGTGGGGATTTACTGGCGCACGGAGATGGATGATGTGCGCGGACTGGATACGTACATTTTTGCCGACAGCCAGCTTCACTACCAGTTTGATGTGCAGTTGCCTTACAGCGAGCCCTCGGGGTTGTTCGACGGCGCAGCAGAATCGGTCTGGGATGTGCGGACCTGGCACAACGTCGCCACCGGCGCTGTCACCACGCGTGATTACAACTACCGGACAGCCACCACGCTGATGAATGCGACGGTCAACGTGCGTAATGATGCGGTCACCACCGGGGAGCATTACGGTTACGCAGTACCTTATCGTGAAGCGGGAGACGATGCCAGCCCGGAGCCGGAAACCGAATCTGGTGCGTTTTACGCCCGGCTTCACCACGAGCGGGAACTCAACAGGTCGGCCCGCATTCACCTGTTCAGCAACGCCGCACATCTCTCCCCGGGGCAGGTGCTGGAGCCGCAGGGGGATGTCATTACGGACCTGAAGGAAGGGATTGTCCTCACACTGGTGACTTATCGGGGAGCCCGGGATTCCCGGCTGCATGTGTCAGCATGGGGAATGTCTTACACCGAACGTTACTGTTTCCGTCCGGCAGAAATCCCGCGTCCGGTCATCCCGGGCACGCTTCCGGCACGGATTGAGAGTCGCGAGAAGAACGATATCTATGCCCATCTGGATGGGCAGGGGCGCTACCGGGTGAAGATGGACTTTGACCGGGAGGAGACGGAACCCGGATTCGGCTACCTGTGGCTGCGGATGGCAAAACCCTGTGCAGGTGAAACACTGGGCTGGCATACGCCGCTCATTGATGGCACCGAAGTGGCGATTGCATACAGCAATGGCGATATTGACCTGCCCTACATCGCGTATGCACTGCACGATGCTGGGCATCCTGACCCCGTGAACCGGGACAATCACACCCGGAACATCCTCAGAACCCCCGCTAACTCAAAACTGCGGATGGAGGACAGGCGCGGCGAGGAGCATATCAAACTCGCCACAGAGTACGGTAAGACACAGCTTAACAGCGGGCATCTGGTGGACAGCCAGGGGCAACTGCGGGGTAAAGGCACAGAGCTGCGTACCGATGAGTGGGGAACCCTGAGGGCGGGGAAGGGACTTTTTGTTGCTGCGGATGCGCAGGCGAAAGCACAGGGCGAGGCACTGGACATGGATGACGCGCTGAAGGAAATCGACAGGCTTAATCAGCAACTGCAGCAACTGGAAAATGCCGCAGAACGGGCACAGGCGCTGAAGGCTGATATTGACATTCAGATACAGATGTTTGAGCAGCGGCTGAAACCGCTCAATGAAGCTGTGCTTTTCTCGGCGCCGGAAGGCATTGCCCTGACCAGCGGTGAAGATATGCAGCTGGCTGCTGGTCAGAATCTGGCGGTTAACGCCGGAGGTGATATCTGCACCGGAACAATGGGCAACCTGACCGCGCTGGCCGGAGAGAGGCTGGGGCTTTTTGCCCGGACCGGTCAACTTAGCCTGAAATCCGGGGAAGGGGCAGTGGATGTTCAGGCACAAAACGGCAGCATGCGGTTGTTTGCTGAGAAGAAGCTGACGCTGAGCTCGGCAAGTGATATTTCCATTGCAGGGAAAAAACGTATCACGCTTATCGGTGGCGGAAGTTATCTGCGACTTGGGGCAGGGAAGATCGAGTATGGTACGACGGCGACGTATCTGCGCAAAGTTAAGCGGACTATGGCCGCATCAGCCAGCTCTGAAGCTGCACAGACCGTATCCTTGCCGACTCCGGTGACCATGCGAGAATTTAACCCAGAAACACTCACTCCATGGGTGACACCAGTTTATGCAAAATCCTGCCTGAAGGAGAAAGGCTGCACGGATGCTGGTACAGCCGAAGAGCTTGTTGATCACTTTGGACAGATGACGATTTTTGCCCAGCCTGTCGAGGACGACTGCTGTGGTTACGGTCATCAGCATGAGCATACAGATGATGAAGTCGTTCAGCATGCCCAGTCAGCCAGAAAACGTAAGCCTGACGTCGGGGGCGCAAAAGCTCCGGCCCCTGTAGGGGCAACGGCTGCGCCGCTTGCTTTGGGGGCTGCTACGGGCGTGATGACCCAGGTCTGGGGGAGGGGGCCCTGACTGGCGTATTGAGTGCAGCTCGGGGAATTCCGTATATAGGAGCAATGATGTCCGCGCTTTACGTTCCATCTGCAGGCGAGGGGAGTGACAGAGTTCCTGGTCGGGATGAATTCTGGTACGAGGAAGAGCTGCGGCAGAAAGCCCTCACTAGTGCAAAAGCGACAACTGCCTTGAAAAACGCCGTTATTACCCGATCTCAATGGATGTTATTGGGTGTTCTCCTTCCATGAAAATACGTAGGGGCACCAGTGCCATCCCAAATCGCAGATAAACTAAGAGGGCAAGAGTTTAGTAATTTTGATGCGTTTAGGACTGCCTTTTGGAAAGCTGTAGCTGAGGACTCAGCATTGCTTTCTCAATTTACAAGAGGTAACAAGGCTTTAATCAAAAAGGGATACGCACCTTTCACTATTCCAGAAGAGCAGATTGGTGGTCGCAAAACATTTGAAATCCATCATAATGAGAGAATAGTAGATAGGGGGAGGTATTTGACATGGACAACTTGTCAGTAGCCACTCCGAGAAGGCATATCTATATTCATAGAGGAAAAAGTGAATGACAACCTCATATAAACAGCTTAATGACTATACTGAAAACGAGTTTATCCAATTCGCAACCGACATTTTTGAAGTCAATTCAAATTCAGAGGAAGAACATCATGCTTTGGTATCAAAATTCGAAGAGCTGGTTCAACATCCAAGGGGCAAAGGCCTTATTCATTATCCAGAAGATGGTGAGGACGATTCTCCTGAGGGAATTGTCCAAACGATCAAAACATGGAGAAAATCTCAAGGGCTCCCGCTTTTTAAGGATAGTTAAGTATTGATACCAGAACTTAATGTAGTTGGTTGATTGGGAAATATGAGCAAAAATTTCTACTCGCACACTATCAGGGATGTAAAGTTTGTTATAATGGATATTAATAGCATTAAAGAGAAATCAGAAAATCATACCGGAAGTGAATTTTAGAAAATATTGTGTGGATTTTGCGAGAGTTATAATTCAACTCCATCACCGGAGGGTGAGGAACTGAAAAAAATCATTTAGATAATGTTCTTGACATTATGACTGTATGAGTTGGAACAGGATAGGTCAGTGTCTTTATATACTATCCAGATACACTTGATAATGACTTATCTGAAGATGCATTGAATGAAATAATTAAATGGACGGAGTTGCGAGGGCTTCCTTTATTTAAGGGGCGTAGGTTAAAATTTTATGAAAACAATAATATCATCATATGCTATATAGCAGTATTAAATTAGACATTTAACATGATAGTAATACAAATTGGATCATTATTATGAACCGAAAATCCCCATCATTATATGAAATTCTCTATGGTAATTTCACTGGCGGGCTGGAGCTGAATCAGGTTGGTGAGGAAGAGCAGGTTATTCTTTCGGTGCTCGATAACATGCAGCGTATTCTGAATACCCGGGCCGGGAGCCTTAAACATCTTCCGGACTATGGGCTGCCGGATATGACAACCGTTCTGCAGGGAATGCCGGATACGGCGCATCAACTGATGCGCGTGCTTTCAGATGTTCTGCTGAAGTATGAGCCACGTATTAAGCACGTCGACGTGACAATGCAGGAACAGACTCAGCTAGGTGAGTTGCATTATGTCATTGATGCAGAACTTAAAGACGCAGGACTGGTTCGTTACGGAACAACATTTATGCCGGAGGGCAGGGTGTTGCTGCGACATCTTAAGCAACAGCAGTTTGTGGACAATTAATCTCATTATTATGTATGATTTTTATCCGGGCAGCCCCTGTGTGGGTGGTCCGGATGAAAAATATATTTTTGTGATTTTGATTATGAACCCGTTATTTAATGATATTCAGATGCGTCTTTTTTATCTGAACCACTCTCCGTACTCCTAGCACTGGAATGTCAGATTCAGACCTCAGGAAGCCGTGTATATTGGCAACGATACCTGTCATATCACCATTACCTGTAATCAGTCCGGTTTTCATTTAACCCGGAACGGACAACGGTTGTTCACTGAGCGTTATATCAGAAACCTTCATGAGCTGTTACCGATTCTGAAACGGCGGTGGGATGTGACACCACCAATCATCCGTACAGTGGAATATCTTTCCCGGGGCCCGGTATCACACTGACGTTCTTTCCGTAACTGTTAATCATGATTTAATACAGCAACACCGAATCTGCCGATGACTTCTGAAGTGAAACTGAAAACCGGTGGTGACCCCCGGTCATTACCGGATTATGCTGCCCTGCGCGATGAAATCAGCAAACTGACCCACCCGGCACGCCCGGATGTGGACTGGCGTTACGTGGAAACGCTCTGCCTGCGTCTGTATGAACACAATGGCGTGGAATTACAGACGGCATCCTGGTACACCATCGCCCGGATGCATACAACAGGGTTAAGTGGCCTGAATGAAGGGCTGGCTCTGATTGTGGCGCTGACCCGGCATCACTGGTCAGTGATGTGGCCGCTGAATACACACGCCCGGCTGGAAATTATTACCGGTCTGTTCAACCGTCTGCAAAAAACGCTCCGGGCCATGCCACCGGATGACCGTGACAACCTGCCCCTGCTGTATCAGACCGAAACATTCCTGAAAGAACTGAGTGACACACTGGCCCGGTACGAACTTAAACAGAGCAGTAAAGTGGCTTTACCGGAAGCCATGGTGAAGGGATATATCACCCGTCTGGAAAATCAGCCGGTGCAGGGCGAAGCGTCGTCTCCGGTAACCCTTCCGGCTCAGGTACTCCGGTCTGATGCTCCGGACGTACAGGAACATCAGCCCCTGCCGCACTCCCGTCTGGTGTATGTTGTTTCTGAAACAAAAGCAGAGCCCACACCCTCCATTCAGAAATCCCCGCCCACGTTTCTGAAGCCGTTTTTGGCTGGTGTCTGTGCGGCATTGCTGGCTGTCAGCGTGGCCATTCCGGGATGGCAGTTTCTGACACAGCCATCACCAGCGGAGCAGCAACTCAGGGCGCTGCTGACATCCCCACCGGATGCGCTTTCAGCAGACCAGATGACGCAGCTCAGCAGAACCCCCTCACTGCTAAATCATGCGTCAGAGTGGATAACCCTTTCCGGTCAGCAGATAACGCGACTGACAGAACTACCGCTGGCATACAACCTGCAACGCAGTGCGCAGTTGCTGCAGCAATTGATGGTACTTTTTCCTGATAATCCCTGTGTTCAGGAAATGGTGGATAACTGGCAGAAGAGCATAAGGAGTCGTGCGCTTCCGGAAGAGGCGATGACGGGCTGGAATGAAGGCATGACCCTCTTACAGCAGCTGGCTGAGCGCCTGAATCGTCTGGATGAACATCGGGGAGAATACATAACGGTCAGTGAACTTAAAACAGCGGTGTTTAGCATCATGCAGGTTTTTAACCGCCACATCCCGGCAGAAGAGCTGTTACGTCGCTATGGTGAAACCCAGAAACAAAATGGCAGTGAACACCATAAAAAACAGGCAGAAACGGTACTTAATCAGTTGAGATATCGCTATCAGATAATAAACTCAGAAAAGCGGGGGGACTTTCCTGACAGCTAGTCAGGCAGACTAATGCAAATTTTTCTATCAAACAAGGGAATGTTTAATTTTCACGAAACTTATTTTTGACTTGGCGTTTAAATTATTTTATGTCGAGGTATTATGATAATATACTATTTCCCATTTCAAATGGAAGAAAATGACATCTTTCTTGATGATGAGATCAAACATCAAAGAGCCAAGAATAAAGAGTCTTTTGGCGTAAGAGCCTCAGACAAAACACCATTGCATTTTTTAAAGATAACTGACAAATTATACATCGTTGCTCATGGAAACACCTCCGTTATAGGCACTGGCTCTGCAACAGGACCGACATTGAGCCCAAAGGCATTAGCAACCCAATTAATTCAGAAACGTTTGCCAAAAAGTTTCAGAGATCTCAGGTTACTGAGTTGCAATTCAGGTATACATTCAAGAGTCCCAGCTTTCGCACAACGCCTGAAAGAGATTATGCATGAACATGGATATCACAACTTAGTAGTTACAGGATATCTTGGAGAAATAGATGTATCCAGAGACTGGAGATTAAAAAATACTGATGATATGTCTTTTTATTCATCGAAAAAAAAAGGAATAATACCAGCAGAAAGCATGTTAAATGAAACTCAAAGAAATCTTTGCAGTTCAGATTTAAAATTCGCGCTTTCTGATTTCAAAAAACGGTTTTAAAAAGTAAGCGATGAGATAATCTTTCCCCCACCTTCACGGCAGAAGCAGATCCTGCCGTGAAGGATACATATTCTAATGTGTGTGATTCATAGACATCGTTTCAATTTTCTCAGCTCAAGTTCAAGCTTGTAATTCTGTTCCTGAATATGCTCCTCATTGGGCTGATAGTTTGCGTGAACGGCATCCGAGTATGGCGTTTTCTCAGCTAGTTCAAAGTAGCGCTCCATCGGCGTTTTACCGTTGTGAGCGCTACGAGGACGTTCCCAGTTATAGTAATGCTGCCATTCTGCCAGTCGCTCCTCCAAGTTATCAGTAGCGATATCTACGGTAGCGTAAAACTCAGCTTTGTCTGTCTTTTGGGAGCGTTCAACTTTGCCATTAAGATGGGGTGATGCTGGTTTATTTGGACGAAACTTGATGCCGTATTCTTTCAGTCTTTCCTGCACCTTAACGGCAAAAAACTCTCTTCCCCGGTCTGTCTGCAAGCGCTGAATCGGGAACGGCATTTCTTCAATAACACAATCAATGAAATCCAGTGTGTTTGTAGCCGTGCGACGGGAATAGAGCCTCAGAACTCTGTAGCGAGTGCAATCATCAACAGATGTGTACTGATATAAGCTGGGGCCAATTTTACAGGTATCCATCTGAACCCGATCACCGGGAACAGGGCGTTCGTAGCGAATGAAATCAGCTTTACGCCGCAGGTTTAACCGGATTCTGGTAAAGAACTTTGTGGATTGTTGCCATTGCAAGTGAGATTGAATGAAGTCGTTTTAACTCGCTTTGAATCCGTCTTGCACCCAGATTTCGCTGGGAACGTAACTCCAGAATCAGAGCGACTTCGCAAGTGCCGGTTTTCGTTGATGGCGAACGCTTAGGGCAACGGCTGTGGCTTTCCAGACCAGCGATGCCCTGAGCCAGATACCTGCGCCACCATTTACGCAATATAGGACGAGAAATGCCACAGCGACGGCATACGAACCCCGAATCACCGGACGTTTCATAGAGTTTTACCCACTGTAGCCGCTGCTGAATTTCCCTTCTCATAGTTAGGCATTATAGTGAAACGATGTTTATGAATCACACATGTTATATGCGGTTTTTTTGCGGGTCTGCGCGGCCTATCGGCATATGAAAATCTGACTCTGTTCAGGTGTATATTTGTAAGCGTAAAACCAATGCCGTCTGTAACTCCTGATCCTTGCAGACTAAATTAGAGCTCCTTCTAAATTAGACGGAGTTCTATTGATGGATAAACTTACAGACTGGCGCTCTGGGACCCGCCGGATATTTTCTAATGAATTTAAGCTTCATATGGTTGAACTGGCTTCGAAACCAAATGCCAATGTTGCACAACTGGCCCGGGAACATGGCGTTGATAACAACCTGATTTTTAAATGGCTACGCCTCTGGCAAAGAGAAGGACGTATTTCTCGTAGAATGCCTCCAACTATTGTAGGCCCTACAGTACCACAATCTTTTCCGGCCTCTCCGACTCTGGTTCCAGTGGAACTTATCGACACCCCGCGCTGTGCTACAGATGCTCCTGCACCGGAGGCATTATCAGTTGCTTGTGCGGCTTCCTGCCATGTGGAATTCCATTACGGTAAAATGACACTGGAAAATCCTTCACCAGAGCTGCTCACGGTGTTGATCCGTGAACTGACCGGGAGGGGAAAGATGATTTCACTCCCATCGGGTACCCGCATCTGGCTGGTTGCCGGCGTTACCGATATACGTAAATCGTTCAACGGATAAGACATATGCTGAAGGAGGATCAGTAATGGATTAAGTGATCACAGATGCCCAGAAATATAGATTCAAATCCAGCTTAGTTAATACTTCAATACTATTTTGATGAAAATTATTATATGTTACCTCGGATTTTAATCAGGCCCCCAGATTAAATTAAATATTGAGCGCCTGATTATGTTTATTCATTAATATCTGTCATTGATTGTCTTATTGACAGCTATCCCCCGTATTAATCTGAGTTTTCATTTATTTTTAATGCATAATCAGATGCCGCCTCATCATTATTCTCAGTATTATCATAGCCGAAAACCTCCCCAGGCACGGGCGTTCACGATAATAGTCATCGTCATAGTTTTCATCGTCAGATAATGATATGTCGTATTCTTAATATGATTCACCACAATTATACATAAAATCATCTCCTTTGGGATGGTTACAATAATTAGTGAGTTTATTCGAAAAAATAATGAGCGCCAGACCAATTCACACGACTTTTGATTATAATCATGAAGATACCTGTTTTAGTACAAATAGAATCAAACTCAATACAGCATGATTCACCTTTATATTCTCTCAGGGAAACCAAATACCACTATTCAACTATTAAGAATAAAATTCTGGAGGTGTGATTATCTGAAGATAACTGCATCCTAAATAATTTCAGACAGATATTATCTCCGTGAATCCCCCGCCATCTTTCCGGTGCGCGGGGTTTTGTCTTTTTTCACCGGGAATACATGTATAAATCCGTCTGATGCCATTGAGGCAATTGAAAAACCGCTCTCCTCCCTGCCTTACTCACTTTCCCGTCACATCCTGGAACATCTGCGCAAACTCACCAGTCACGAACCCGTGATTGGCATTATGGGAAAAAGCGGGGCCGGTAAATCCTCACTCTGTAATGCACTGTTTCAGGGGGAAGTCACACCGGTCAGTGATGTTTACGCCGGCACCCGGGAAGTGCAGCGCTTCCGTCTGAGTGGCCACGGTCACAGCATGATTATCACTGACCTGCCTGGGGTGGGCGATAGCCGGGACAGGGATGCAGAGTATGAAGCCCTGTACCGTGACATTCTGCCTGAACTGGACCTGGTACTGTGGCTGATTAAAGCCGATGACCGTGCCCTGTCTGTGGATGAGTATTTCTGGCGACACATCCTGCAGTGCGGACATCAGCAGGTGCTGTTTGTGGTGACGCAGGCCGACAAAACGGAGCCCTGCCATGAATGGGATATGGCCTGTATTCAGCCTTCCCCCGCACAGGTACAGAACATTCGCGAAAAAACGGAGGCGGTATTCCGGCTGTTCCGGCCCGTACATCCGGTTGTTGCCGTATCGGCCCGCACCGGCTGGGAACTGGATACGCTGGTCAGTGCGCTCATGACAGCACTTCCCGACCATGCCGCCAGTCCCCTGATGACCCGCCTGCAGGACGAGCTGCGCACGGAATCTGTCCGCGCTCAGGCCCGTGAACAGTTTACCGGTGCGGTGGACCGGATATTTGACACGGCGGAGAGCGTCTGTATTGCCTCTGTTGCACGCACGGTTCTGCGAGCCGTCCGTGACACTGTGGTCTCTGTTGCCCGCGCTGTATGGAACTGGATTTTCTTCTGAACAGTCTGCCAGGGAAATGCCTGATTACATTACGTTAACCAACTGAAAACATGACACAAACCCCTCATACTCCTCCTGTTTCTCTTGCGTGGCTGCCTTGTTATTAATAGAATAAAACGATCGATAAAATGGGTATTGATCGTTACTATCGATCGTTTATAGTGGTTAATGGCCTGCGAAAAGGCAGCTGAATCTCTTCATCATGCAGAACGGAATTGCACACAACGGACTGATACTTCTCTGGCGGATGAGAGAGGGTAAGCATTTATGTCCGGGAAAAACCACTTTATCTGACCATGCTGTTTTGTACCTGCCGGTATCCACATTTGTGGGTACCGGCTTTTTTATTCACCCTCTGTAAGGAAAAGCTGATGAAACGACATCTGAACACCAGCTACAGGCTGGTATGGAATCACATTACGGGCACCCTGGTGGTGGCTTCCGAACTGGCGCGCTCACGGGGAAAACGCACCGGTGTGGCGGTTGCGCTGTCTCTTGCTGCTGTCACGTCAGTCCCGGTACTGGCTGCTGACACGGTCGTACAGGCGGGAGAAACCGTGAGCGGCGGAACACTGACAAATCATGACAACCAGATTGTCTTCGGTACGGCCAACGGAATGACCATCAGTACCGGTCTGGAGTATGGGCCGGATAACGAGGCCAATACCGGCGGACAATGGATACAAAATGGCGGTATCGCCAACAACACTACTGTCACCGGTGGTGGTCTTCAGAGAGTGAATGCCGGAGGAAGCGTTTCAGACACGGTTATCAGTGCCGGAGGCGGACAGAGCCTTCAGGGGCAGGCAGTGAATACCACTCTGAACGGCGGTGAGCAGTGGGTACATGAAGGCGGGATTGCAACGGGTACCGTCATTAATGAGAAGGGCTGGCAGGCCGTCAAATCCGGCGCAGTGGCAACCGACACGGTTGTGAATACCGGCGCGGAAGGGGGACCGGATGCAGAAAATGGTGATACTGGGCAGACCGTCTACGGAGATGCCGTACGCACCACCATCAATAAAAATGGTCGTCAGATTGTGGCTGCTGAAGGAACGGCAAATACCACTGTGGTTTATGCCGGCGGCGACCAGACTGTACATGGTCACGCACTGGATACCACGCTGAATGGGGGGTACCAGTATGTGCACAACGGCGGTACGGCGTCTGGCACTGTTGTAAACAGTGACGGCTGGCAGATTATCAAGGAAGGTGGTCTGGCGGATTTCACCACCGTTAACCAGAAAGGCAAACTGCAGGTGAACGCCGGTGGTACAGCCACGAATGTCACCCTGAAGCAGGGCGGCGCACTGGTCACCAGTACTGCAGCAACGGTTCTTGGCAGCAACCGTCTGGGGAATTTCACGGTGGAAAACGGTAAGGCTGACGGCGTTGTTCTGGAGTCCGGCGGTCGCCTGGATGTACTGGAGGGCCATTCAGCGCAGAAAACACGGGTGGATGACGGCGGTACCCTGGCAGTGTCTGCCGGTGGTAAGGCAACAGATGTCACCATGACATCCGGTGGTGCCCTGATTGCAGACAGTGGTGCCACTGTTGAGGGGACCAATGCCAGCGGTAAGTTCAGTATTGATGGTATATCCGGTCAGGCCAGCGGCCTGCTGCTGGAAAATGGCGGCAGCTTTACGGTTAATGCCGGGGGACAGGCTGGCAACACCACTGTCGGACATCGTGGAACACTGACGCTGGCTGCCGGGGGAAGTCTGAGTGGCAGAACACAGCTCAGTAAAGGCGCCAGTATGGTACTGAATGGTGATGTGGTCAGTACCGGCGATATTGTTAACGCAGGAGAGATTCACTTTGACAATCAGACGACACAGGAAGCCGCGCTGAGCCGTGCTGTTGCAAAAAGTAACTCCCCGGTAACGTTCCATAAACTGACCACCACGAACCTCACCGGCCAGGGCGGCACCATCAATATGCGTGTCAGCCTTGATGGCAGCAATGCCTCTGACCAGCTGGTGATTAATGGTGGTCAGGCAACCGGCAAAACCTGGCTTGCGTTTACAAATGTCGGAAACAGTAACCTCGGGGTGGCAACCTCCGGACAGGGTATCCGGGTTGTGGATGCACAGAATGGTGCCACCACAGAAGAAGGTGCGTTTGCCCTGAGTCGCCCGCTTCAGGCCGGCGCCTTTAACTACACCCTGAACCGTGACAGCGATGAAGACTGGTACCTACGCAGTGAAAATGCTTATCGTGCTGAAGTCCCCCTGTATGCCTCCATGCTGACACAGGCAATGGACTATGACCGGATTCTGGCAGGCTCCCGCAGCCATCAGACCGGTGTAAGCGGTGAAAATAACAGCGTCCGTCTCAGCATTCAGGGCGGTCATCTCGGTCACGATAACAACGGCGGTATTGCCCGTGGAGCCACGCCGGAAAGTAGCGGCAGCTATGGCTTCGTCCGTCTGGAGGGTGACCTGCTCAGAACAGAGGTTGCCGGTATGTCTCTGACGACAGGGGTGTATGGTGCTGCAGGCCATTCTTCCGTTGATGTTAAGGATGATGACGGTTCCCGCGCCGGCACGGTCCGGGATGATGCCGGCAGCCTTGGCGGATACCTGAATCTGGTACACACATCCTCCGGCCTGTGGGCTGACATTGTGGCCCAGGGAACCCGCCACAGCATGAAAGCGTCATCGGACAATAACGACTTCCGCGCCCGGGGCTGGGGCTGGCTGGGCTCACTGGAAACCGGTCTGCCCTTCAGTATCACTGACAATCTGATGCTGGAGCCACAACTGCAGTACACCTGGCAGGGACTTTCCCTGGATGACGGCCAGGATAACGCCGGTTATGTGAAGTTCGGGCATGGCAGTGCACAACATGTGCGTGCCGGTTTCCGTCTGGGCAGCCACAACGATATGACCTTTGGTGAAGGCACCTCATCCCGTGACACCCTGCGCGACAGTGCAAAACACAGTGTGAGTGAACTGCCGGTGAACTGGTGGGTACAGCCTTCTGTTATCCGCACCTTCAGCTCCCGGGGAGACATGAGCATGGGTACAGCCGCAGCCGGCAGTAACATGACGTTCTCACCGTCCCAGAATGGCACGTCACTGGACCTGCAGACCGGACTGGAAGCCCGTGTCCGGGAAAATATCACCCTGGGCGTTCAGGCCGGTTATGCCCACAGTGTCAGCGGCAGCAGCGCTGAAGGTTATAACGGTCAGGCCACGCTGAATATGACTTTCTGATTATACGGTATCCCGGAAATACGATTTCAGGGGAATTCATGCAGTAATGGGAAAGGACGCTCATTGCTGTTCACCGCAGTTCTGAATTATTGAATTTATAAAGGTGAATGATGCACGAAAAGAACATCGCCCTGCTTTGTGATGAAGCCGACCGGCTTTTGCAACTGAATATCAATCTGCTCCGGCAAATGGTTGATGAGCCGGATGTGTTATCTGACAGTAAGAACGAAAACGGGCAGCTTTTTGATAAACAGAAAGCACTGAAAAGAATTGAAGAGCTGGAGGGCGAACAAATCAAAAACGCCCGCAGGGAGATGGTGCTGGCTGTTGTCGGCACAATGAAGGCGGGCAAATCAACCACCATCAACGCCATTGTGGGGCAGGAAATTCTGCCCAACCGTAACCGCCCCATGACCTCGGTACCGACATTGATCCGCCACGTTCCCGGAAAAACAGAACCGGTCCTCCATCTGGAACATATTCAGCCCGTCCGCAATTTATTAATCACACTGCAACAAAAACTCGCCACCCCGGCAGGACAGCAAGTCGCACAGACCCTGCAGCAAACCGGGGATACCCGCGAACTGCTGGATATTCTGGCAGATGATGTCTGGCTTAAAAATGAATACCACGGGGAAGACGAAATCTTTACCGGACTGGCATCGTTAAATGACCTGGTTCGTCTTGCTGCGGCAATGGGGACTGAATTTCCTTTTGACGAATACGCAGAAGTGCAGAAACTACCGGTGATCGACGTGGCGTTCAGCCACCTGGTGGGAATGGATGCATGTCAGGGAACACTCACACTGCTGGATACCCCCGGCCCTAATGAAGCCGGACAACCACAGATGGAAATGATGATGCGGGATCAACTACAGAAAGCCTCTGCAGTGCTGGCGGTGATGGATTACACCCAGATGAACTCGAAAGCCGATGAGGAGGTTCGTAAAGAGCTTAATGCCATTGCTGACGTCTCAGCCGGTCGTCTGTTTGTGCTGGTCAATAAATTCGATGAAAAAGATCGCAATGGTGATGGTGCGGATGCCGTACGCCAGAAGGTGCCAGCAATGCTGAACAGCGATGTGCTGCCTGGCTCTCGCGTTTATCCCGGCTCCTCGCGCCAGGCGTACCTTGCTAACCGTGCGCTTCATGAGTTACAGAAATACGGCACACTTCCTGATGATGAAGCCTGGGTCGATGATTTTGTCAGGGAAGCTTTCGGTCGCATGAAAAAAGAACACATCTGTAAAGACAGCGAACTGGCAACCGAAGGGGCAACAGACCTGTGGGAAGGCTCCCTGATCGATAAACTGATAACAGAAGTTATACAGAGCTCACATTCCAGATCTGCGGCACTGGCCGTTGATTCTGCGGCTGCAAAACTCATGCAGAATGCAGAAAATGTCAGTGAATATCTGTCATTACGCCATCAGGGGCTGCAACAAAGTATTCAGTCACTACAGGTGCATATCACCAGCTTGCTTGCGGATATCCAGGAGATTGAGAAATGTCAGAATCGGGTGACTGGTGATGTCAAAATTGCCATGGATAACATCAATACCAAAACCCGGGAATTACTGACGGGGGTCAGCACCTCACTGGAAGAAAAGCTGAATGCCTATTTCAGGAGCGGTAAACGCAAAGAACAGCAAATGCTGGAGGAAGAAAATTCAGCGCAGCCCCGGGAGAGAAACGCATTCGCTTTCTTTCACGATATTTTCGGAACCGGAAATCAGCATGACAGGATGCGGGACTTTGACCCGGACAGCCCCGAAATAAAATTCAGTGATCGCAAGGAAGCCCTTGAACTGATGATGCAAATCGAATCGACCGTGACCAGCCTGCACCGTGAGGCTGAAGCACAGTTCCGGCCTGAACTGGAAAAAATCGTCAGAGGTATCGAAACAGGTTTTCGTGGTACGGCCCTGTATGCCACAGAAAATATTGCCGGACGCATCAATGCCCGCCTGGAGGGCGAGGGCTTCACTGTAAAAATCAGTTTCCCGACAGTCAGCCAGTTACAGACCCGGCTCGCGGTAAAAACAAATCTGAGTGCACTTATGGAGGAAAGAACGGAGACAGTCACCCGTCACCGTCGGCAGAGTGGCGTCTGGGGAACCTTTTGTCGATGGTTTGGTACCAGTGACTGGGGCTGGGAAACCTATAAGGAGGATGTGAGTCGCAGTGTTATCAATATCAACAAGGTCAGGAAGGAAGTGATGTCACTGACCCGGGCATATTTCGGGGAGTTGCAGGCATCCATTGAGCAGAATATTAACCAGCCCGTCCGCCAGGAAATCGATGCTTTTTTCTGTACATTCAGGGAGAAAGTTGAACAGCTACGTAACACGCTTATTCAGAGCTCTGAAGATCATAAACGCGATCAGCAGGCACAGGAACGGCTTACGGAGCATCTTCAGGCATTAAATGAAAGGGTTCCCGAGTTGATTACTGACAGTAAGGCGTTAAAGGAAGAACTGGAGACACTGCTGTGACCTCACCATTTATTCAACAAATTGCTGATAACCGGGTATGTCAGGTACTCACCTGTCTTCCTGAAAAATTTGTGGTTGATTTCGCAAACAGTATTGATGTTGCACAGGATCATATCCGCACGGCCGGAGAGCGCACGTTCTTCCGGCGGTTAAAAGAGGGGCTGAGCGGCGAAGGTGCTGCACGGCAGAATGCCATCAATGCTTCGCTTGCACAGGGCGTTGAGGCGTCCCTGCGCTGGCTGACGGAGCTGACAACGTCACTTGCCACCACAAACTACGCGATTACCCGGGTAAACGACAGGGTCAGTTCACTGGTCAGTGATACTGCCAGGCTGGCGCATTATTCCGCAGATACGCGGGAGCAGTTACTCACCCTGGCCGATCAGGTTCACCAGAAACTGAATCATCTTGAAGAAAAACTCCACCTTGTTGACCAGGTTCAGCGGGCACAGTTACATCTTGAGCAGATATTCTCATGGTGGAGTGCCGGGCGATATGCGTCCTTTTCCCCGGCCGGACGTTGTTATGTGGCGCTTGAAGAGCTTCGCTGGGGCGCGTTTGGTGATGTGATACGTCAGGGCGAAACAGGCCAGGTTAACCAGCTACTGGATATTCTCAGACATAAAGCATTAACGCAGATGGCACAGGAAAGTGGCGGTAGTGCAACCGTGCGTCTGAACACTCTGGACTGGCTTGGTGGTCAGGGCCGGGAGCAGGCAGATAATGAATGGTATGAAGCGATTAACTGGCTGGGGGAATGGTGCAGTGAAGAGCGGCATCCTGTGATCTGGTCGACCACGCAGGCTGCAGAACACTTACCGGTTCGCATGCCCCGTCTCTGCTCTGCAGAACGCCTCTCTGAAAGTATGGTCGATGAGATATTTCAGAAGGGGGCTGCATGAGTACAGAAATGAAAACGGGGCTGGTGCTGTCCGGCGGCGGGGCGGTGGGCGCTTATCAGTCGGGAGTGGTTAAGGCACTGGCAGAGTGTGGCACACAGATCAGCATGGTTTCAGGGGCCAGCATTGGCGCATTCAATGGTGCCATTATCGCGGCCTCTCCCGATCTGTCAGAAGCTGCCGTACGCCTGGAGGCGCTCTGGGATCATCTGGGGAATAATCAGGTGCTGTCGGTAAACAGATCGGTTTACTTTTCATTGCTGAAAAAATTGTTCCAGGCAATGAAGCTCTGCCAGATCCCCGGACGTGCAGGAGCACTGCTTACGACGCTTCTTCGCCATATATCGATAATCAACGGGTTCGACAATCCGATGACTCAGCC
Source organism: Escherichia sp. HH26CH (assembly GCF_009820205.1). Taxonomy (NCBI): domain Bacteria; kingdom Pseudomonadati; phylum Pseudomonadota; class Gammaproteobacteria; order Enterobacterales; family Enterobacteriaceae; genus Escherichia; species Escherichia sp. HH26CH. The sequence continues at coordinate 21,557 of NZ_VNXM01000054.1, read as the reverse complement.
GTTGTTGTCAGATGAGCCCCTGACAGCGCTGATGGATCATTATCTTGATACTGATGCTCTGGCAGACGGGCTACCGCTGTATGTGTCGCTGTACCCCACAGAAGGGGGCAGGCAGGATATTATTGACTGCATTCGTGCTGAACTGGGTGTCGGAACCACGAAAAACGCCGTTTTTCAGCATATCCAGAGTCTGCCCCGCGGACAGCAGAAAGAGGCTCTGCTTGCGTCAGCCGCGCTGCCCCTGTTGTTCCGTCCCCGTGAGGTTCAGGGGACAATGTATGGTGATGGTGGTATGGGAGGATGGCGAAATATGCAGGGAAATACCCCTGTAACGCCACTGGTGGATGCCGGATGCAATATGGTGATTGTGTCGCATCTGAGTGACGGTTCTTTATGGGATCGTCGGGTTTTTCCGGACACAACGATCCTTGAGATCCGTCCCCGGAAAAGGCTGAAACATGCAGGTGATGGTGGCAACAGAGGCGGTCTGCTCAGTTTCGCGTCGGCACATACCGACGCCTGGCGTCAGCAGGGCTACGAGGACACGATGCTGGCGATGGAGCATATCCGGAAACCGCTGGCAGCACGTCAGGCACTGTCCCGGTCAGAAACGGTGTTGCAGAAAAGTCTGGAGATAACGGAAGAGGCAGATTTGGCACTGAGAAACGCGATGGTCCGGATTAAATAAAGACGCCCCAAAGAAACGCCACCGCCTGTGGTGGTGTTTTTCCTGTCTGGTGTTATTGAAAATATTTTCAGATATATATTATCTGGGTGATGGTTAAGATGAATTTATTTAATTTTGGGGGAAGATACAAAAACAACCAGTGAACATATTTCCGGCGGGTTATCCGCAATGCTGAAGGTCAGTTGCACTGGCGATGCCGGAATACAGCTTAATACGTGGTTCGCCAGTGAAGGGCTTCTCAGACAATAAACCTCATTCATTTCACCCATCAGGCCGCGTCTTCTCCGGGAGACGCGGCTTTTTCATTTATATCGCTTAATCATTCATAAGGAGCAAATCATGAGATTAGCCAGTCGTTTTGGTTATGCGAACCAGATACGTCGTGATCGTCCGCTGACATACGAAGAACTGATGCGCCATGTACCGAGTATTTTTGGGGAAGACCGACATACCTCCCGCAGTGAACACTATGCGTACATTCCCACTATCACCGTCCTGGAAAATCTGCAGCAGGAAGGCTTTCAGCCGTTCTTTGCCTGCCAGACCCGCGTGCGCGACCAGAGCCGCCGGGAATACACAAAACACATGCTGCGTCTGCGGCGGGCCGGACAGATAACCGGTCAGCATGTCCCTGAAATTATTCTGCTCAACTCTCATGACGGTTCATCCAGCTACCAGATGTTACCCGGATATTTTCGTGCCATTTGTACCAATGGACTGGTCTGCGGTCAGTCTCTGGGAGAAGTGCGTGTTCCACACCGGGGAAACGTGGTGGACAGGGTCATCGAAGGGGCTTACGAAGTGGTGGGCGTTTTTGACCGGATTGAGGAAAAGCGTGATGCCATGCAGTCGCTGGTCCTGCCGCCACCGGCACGCCAGGCGTTGGCACAGGCGGCACTGACTTACCGTTATGGTGACGAACATCAGCCCGTCACCACCGCTGACATTCTGACACCACGACGCAGGGAGGATTACGGTAAGGACCTGTGGAGTGCTTATCAGACCATCCAGGAGAATATGCTGAAAGGCGGGATTTCCGGCCGCAGCGCAAAAGGAAAACGTATCCATACCCGGGCCATTCACAGCATCGACACCGATATTAAGCTCAATCGCGCATTGTGGGTGATGGCAGAAACACTGCTGGAGAGCATGCGCTGATGCCGTTTCCCTGAAAGTGCAGCCCTGAACTCACGTTTGTCCCTTCCCCCGGGTATTCTTCCATTCATTTACTTTTTATAAGGAATCATCTCATGACAACCTTTTCGCATAACTCCATCACACCTTCTGTTTCCGTAACCGCTGCATCAGGGAATAACCCACCTCAGCTGGTTGCCACTCCCGTCCCTGATGAACAGCGCATCAGCTTCTGGCCGCAGCACTTTGGCCTCATTCCACAGTGGGTGACCCTGGAGCCCCGTATCTTCGGCTGGATGGACCGTCTGTGCGAAGACTACTGCGGCGGTATCTGGAATCTGTACACCCTGAACAACGGTGGCGCATTTATGGCACCCGAACCGGATGAAGATGATGGAAAAACCTGGGTACTGTTCAATGCCATGAACGGTAACCGCGCTGAAATGAGTCCGGAAGCCGCCGGCATTGCCGCATGTCTGATGACGTACAGTCATCACGCCTGTCGTACGGAGTGTTATGCCATGACGGTCCACTATTACCGGCTGCGGGATTACGCCCTGCAGCATCCGGAATGCAGCGCCATTATGCGCATCATTGACTGAATGGAGAGAAGTACAATGCAACAGCTTTCCTTTCTGCCCGGAGAGATGACGCCCGGCGAACGCAGCCTCATTCAGCGGGCCCTGAAAACCCTGGACCGCCATCTTCATGAACCCGGCGTGGCCTTTACCTCCACGCATGCGGCACGGGAATGGCTGATTCTGAACATGGCAGGACTGGAGCGTGAAGAGTTCCGGGCGCTGTATCTGAACAACCAGAATCAGCTGATTGCCGGTGAAACCCTCTTCACCGGCACCATCAACCGCACGGAAGTCCATCCCCGGGAGGTGATTAAACGCGCCCTGTACCACAATGCCGCTGCCGTGGTGCTGGCACACAATCACCCGTCCGGTGAAGTCACCCCCAGTAAGGCAGACCGCCTTATTACGGAACGTCTGGTACAGGCACTGGCCCTGGTGGATATCCGGGTACCGGACCATCTGATAGTTGGTGGCAACCAGGTTTTCTCCTTTGCGGAACACGGCCTGCTTTAACCCGTCACCGCCACAATCACATCACACCTGTTTTCACTTTTATCTTCTGTCTTCAGAGGTATCACACTATGAAAATCATCACCCGTGGTGAAGCCATGCGTATTCACCAACAACATCCGGCATTCCGTCTTTTTCCGTTCTGTACCGGTAAATACCGCTGGCACGGCGGTGCTGAGGCGTATACCGGTCGTGAAGTGCAGGATATTCCCGGTGTGCTGGCTGTGTTTGCAGAACGCCGTAAGGACAGTTTTGGCCCGTATGTCCGGCTGATGAGCGTCACCCTGAACTGAGTCTGGAAGGGCATTCTGATGAGCAGAATTATCACCACCACCGTGTATACACTGAATGAGCTATCCTCCACCGCACAGGAAAAAGCCCGCGACGGGTACCGTCAGCATCATGCTGACAGCAACTGGTATGAAAACGTGTATGAGGACTTCAGGGCGGTCTGTGACATTTTCGGGATTGACCTCCGCCAGCGCGTTTTCCGGCTCAGCAACGGCAGGTTTATGGAAGAGCCGTGCATCTGGTTCAGCGGATTCTGCAGCCAGGGGGACGGAGCCTGTTTTGAAGGGCGCTGGCGCTGGCAACCAGCGACAGTCTGGAGAATCCGGGAGTATGCCCCGCAGGCCCATGAACTCCATCGTATCGCGGATATCCTGCAGGCAGTACAGAAGCGTAACTTCTGGCAACTGCAGGCTGAAATCAGTCACCGGGGACGTTACTGCCATCCGTACAGCATGGATATCACCGTCACCCGGAACAGTCCGACTGGTCAGACTGTGACAGCCGACGCGGAAGCTGCAGTCAGCGAAGCCCTGCGCGACCTGGCCTTCTGGTTGTACCGTCAGCTGGAAAACGAGTACAACTGGCTGACCTCAGACACCGCTGTGGATGAGGTCCTGCTCATCAACGAATACACCTTTACTGAAGCCGGTCTGCGCGCCGGCTGACCCGTCATCGTTAAACTATCATTCACTGATTTCCTGTGAGGATTTTATCGTGTCAGACACGCTCCATGAAACAAATTATCCCGACGACAACAACGACCGCCCTTGGTGGGGGCTACCCTGCACCGTGACGCCCTGTTTTGGCGCCCGTCTGGTGCAGGAGGGCAATCAGTTGCATTACCTTGCAGACCGCGCCGGCATCAGAGGCCGGTTCAGCGATGCAGATGCATACCATCTGGACCAGGCCTTTCCGCTGCTGATGAAACAACTGGAACTCATGCTCACCAGCGGTGAACTCAGCCCCCGCCATCAGCATACCGTCACGCTGTATGCCAGAGGGCTGACCTGCGAAGCCGACACCCTCGGCAGCTGTGGTTACGTTTATATGGCTGTTTATCCGACACCCGAAACGAAAAAGTAAACCACCGGAATAATCGTCTGCTCCGGCCTGGTGCGCTACAGCAACACTCTCCTCAAAATTTAATCTCTCATATCAGGAAAATCTTCAGTATGAAAACATTACCCGATACACACGTACGGGAGGTATCGCGCTGCCCGTCTCCCGTAACCATCTGGCAGACACTGCTCATCCGTCTGCTGGACCAGCACTATGGCCTCACACTGAATGACACACCGTTCGCTGATGAACGTGTGATTGAGCAGCATATTGAGGCCGGCATTTCACTGTGCGATGCAGTGAACTTTCTCGTTGAAAAATACGCCCTGGTACGTACCGACCAGCCGGGATTCGGCGCCTGTACCTGTTCTCAGTTAATCAACAGTATCGATATCCTCCGGGCACGCCGGGCAACCGGCCTGATGACCCGCGACAACTACAGAACGGTAAATAACATTACCCTGGGTAAGCATCCGGAGGCGAAACGATGAAACTGGCACTGACACTGGAAGCCGACAGCGTTAACGTGCAGGCGCTGAACATGGGACGAATTGTCGTTGACGTCGATGGTGTTAATCTCGCTGAACTGATTAACGTGGCCTGCGACAATGGCTACTCCCTTCGTGTTGTTGATGAATCTGACCGGACATCAGCAGAGCGCACGCCACCATTTGCTGCCCTGACCGGCATACGCTGCAGTACCGCGCATATCACGGCAAAGGACAACGCCTGGCTGTACTCGCTGTCACATCAGACGAATGACACTGGCGAATCAGAATGGATTCATTTCACAGGTAGCGGATATCTGTTACGTACCGATGCGTGGTCATACCCGGTTCTGCGGCTTAAACGCCTGGGGCTGTCAAAAACGTTCCGCCGTCTGGTTGTCACACTTACCCGACGTTATGGTGTCAGTCTCATTCATCTGGATGCCAGGGCTGAATGCCTGCCGGGTTTACCCACTTTCGGCTGGTAACCAGGAACAACATGAAATCATTAACCACAGAAACGGCGCTGGATATTCTGATTGCGTGGCTGCAGGACAATATCGACTGCGAATCGGAAATTATCTTTGACAATGATGAGGATAAAACGGATTCGGCAGCACTGCTGCCCTGCATTGAACAGGCCAGGGAGGATATCCATACCCTGCGCCAGTTGCAGTTTCTGCACCAGAACCGGTGAGTCTTACTCATCATCTCACTCACCAGACTTCATTCCACTGACGTCAGCCTGAACAGGGCTGGCGTTTTCGTTTATAAACCAAAAGGGAAACCGATAATGTCAGACATCACAATCTCCCGCCCGGAACTGGTCACCGGGCATACGGACGTTATCTGCTCAACCAGTATCCACCACATTCTGGCTGTACGAAAGAGTACACTGCTGCAAATCGACACACTTATCCGGCAACTGGCTGAAATATCAGCAATGACAGAAAGTATTGGCGGTAAAACCGCCCCGGACTGGGCCATGAAACAGGATTTTTGCTGCGGCTGCTGGCTGATGGAGAAACCGGAAACCGCAATGAAAGCCATCACCCGCAACCTTGACCGCGAAATCTGGCGTGACCTGATGCAACGTTCCGGGATGCTTTCCTTAATGGATGCACAGGCCCGTGATACATGGTACCGGTCACTGGAATACGATAATTTTCCGGAAATCAGTGAAGCGAACATTCTGAGCACATTTAAACAACTGCACCAGAATAAGGATGAAGTGTTTGAGCGGGGGGTGATCAACGTCTTCAGAGGGTTGAGCTGGAATTACAAAACCAACTCCCCCTGTAAATTTGGTAATAAAATTATCGTCAACAATCTGGTGAGATGGGACTGGTGGGGATTTCATCTGAACAGCGGGCAACAGGCAGATCGACTTGCCGACCTGGAAAGAATGCTGTATCTGTTCAGCGGCAAACCGATCCCCGACAACCGGGAAAACATCACCATTCATCTGGATGACCACATCCAGTCTGTTCAGGGTAAAGAGGACTATGAAGATGAGATGTTCAGCATCAGATACTTTAAGAAGGGCTCCGCGCATATCACGTTCAGAAAACCAGAACTGGTTGACAGACTGAATGATATTATCGCAAAACACTATCCTGACATGCTGGCAGTATAGCTTTGCCAGTATGCTCAAAGATCGGAAATTGTCCGATAAGATATGATCGTGGGGCATATAAACCGGTTTCAGATGGCATACCCGATGGCATACTGTCCAGAAGGACAAATAAAAAAGCGCATGTTAAACAATAACATGCGCTTGTAATCTGGCGGTGAGGGGGGGATTCGAACCCCCGATACGTTGCCGTATACACACTTTCCAGGCGTGCTCCTTCAGCCACTCGGACACCTCACCAAATTGTTTTGCTGCCTGACCTCATGGGGGGCAACGGGGCGCTACTATAGGGAGTTGGAGTAAAACGGTCAAGAAGAATTTTACTGACAATTCTCGTTTGCTCATACTGTAAACAAGTTGTGCAGTATATCTACATCGAGACAAGTTATGTACTTATACTTCCAACGTTCTTCGTACAAAATAAAAAGGCCGGTTAAACCGACCTTTTACGCGTTCTTTCTCTTCGCCCATCAGGCGGTAAAACAATCAGCGACTACGGAAGACAATGCGGCCTTTGCTCAGGTCGTACGGGGTCAGCTCAACAGTCACTTTGTCGCCCGTCAGGATGCGGATGTAGTTTTTACGCATTTTACCGGAGATGTGTGCAGTAACCACGTGACCGTTTTCTAACTCTACGCGGAACATGGTGTTAGGCAACGTTTCAAGAACGGTACCTTGCATTTCAATATTGTCTTCTTTGGCCATCTAATCCTCTGGGGTATCACTACCGTAATTTGAACCGGCAAGATAATGCCGAAGTTCTGTAAATAAGTAAAGATTTGCGCGCTAAATCGCAACAAACAGGTTTGGCACATTACTCCGAAAACACACGGCTAAGCCGCACCAAAAGCGCAACGTATAAGGGAGCGGTGAGATAAACGATGGGCGTTACCTGACGCGAAAAATTCCTTATCGGCAGCGGGGTAATGAGCGTAACCAACTCTGCGACCGCAATTATAACACTCTGGGGAGAAATGTGCCGAAAACATTCATTCTTGTGGTGAAAACAAGCACCGTGGTACCCAGAAATTATTCGGCAATCGTCCGAGGCGCATTTGATTGAGATAATTTAGATAATCCCGGCGGGGAATTTCGCAGGCACCAAGCGAAGCTGTGTGAGCGTTAAGGACCTGGCAGTCGATAAGTTTGCCACCGTGACGGATAAATTCCTCACAGAAGACCAGAAGCGCCGTTTTAGACGCATTTTCCATCCGGCTGAACATGGACTCGCCACAAAATAGCGTTCCCTGGGCCACGCCGTACATACCGCCAACAAGCTCATCTTCACACCAGACTTCGATGGAGTGGGCATGACCGAGTTCGTGAAGGCGATGGTAGGCTTCGACCACGCCACGCGTGATCCAGGTTCCTTCTTCGCGATCGCTGGCACAGCCTTCAATGACCTGACCAAAGGCGTAATTCATCGTGACACGATAGGGCGAGCGTTTATGAAATCGTTTCATACTACGGCTGATATGCAATGATTCAGGCCATAGTACCGCGCGAGGATCGGGCGACCACCAGAGGATGGGGTCGCCTGGAGAAAACCACGGGAAAATACCACGCTGATACGCCATTAACAGGCGCGCAGGGCTAAGATCGCCCCCCAGTGCCAGCAGGCCGTTAGGCTCACGTAATGCGCCTTCCGGGGAAGGGAAGGCTATTGAATGGCGAGAAAGCTGAACCAGGCGCATGACCGCAAAACTCCACGCAAGTCGGATCGTTCAATAATAGCTTACAAACCCTGCTTAAACTGGTAATAACGCCCCTGTAGGGCAAGCAGTTCTGCGTGAGTACCTTGCTCAATAATTTGCCCGTTGTCCATCACTATTATTTGCTGGAAACGAGAGAGCCCGCGAAGTCGATGGGTGACCATTAACACCGTTTTCTCACGCATCATTTCTGCAAGTAATTCAAGGATCTGACTTTCAGTTGTGGCATCTAAGCCTTCGGTAGGTTCATCCAGCAATACCAGTGGCGCATCATGTAACAGCGCACGGGCGATAGCCAGACGGCGTAGTTCACCACCGGAGAGCTGGCGTCCGCCTTCACCTAACCAACTGTTGAGACCTGCATCCTCGAGCAGCTTCTCCAGACCAACTCGACGCAAGATCTCCGCCAAAACTTCATCACTACTGCCAGGCGAGGCGAGTAACAGATTATCACGCAGTGTGGCGCTAAACAGATGCACTCGCTGTGGCACAACGCTGATGGTCTGTCGTAGAGTTGCTTCGTTCAGACTGGCTATGGGATTATCGTTAAGTAAAATCTCGCCCTGTTGCGGGTCCCATGCGCGGGTCAGCAGTTGTAACAATGTTGATTTACCGCATCCGGTTCGCCCGAGAATCGCCATATGTTCTCCGGCGTTTACTTGAAGAGAAATCCCTTTAAGTGCCTGTTGGGACTGCTCCGGATAAGTGAACTGAACATCCCGTAACGTCAGCGAAACGCAATCGGCAACACGGGTTTGGGTATCAGGGAAGGTGACTTCAGGTTTTTGATCCGTTAAATCGGTGATCCGTACGGCAGAGGCAATGACTTGCCCCAGATGCTGAAATGCACCCGTTACTGGTGCCAGTGCTTCAAAGGCGGCTAACGCACAGAAGACAAACAGGGCAATTAACGCGCCTGGTTGAGTATTGCCACCAACGCCGCCAGACGCCATCCACAGCATCAGGATCACCGCTAACGCGCCAATTAACAGCATTATTGCTTGCGACAAAGCTGTCAGTTCAGATTGACGGCGTTGCGCTTCCAGCCACTGAATTTCAGTATTCTCTAATTGCGTGCGATAACGATCGCTGGCACCAAAAATGGTCAGCTCAGCTTGCCCTTGCAGCCAGGCTGTCAGTTGTTGGCGATACTGCCCGCGAAGATGAGTCAGATTTTGCCCGGTGCTTTTTCCCGCACGATAAAACAGCGGTGGCATCAGGAAAAGCGTCAGTAACATAATGCCACCCAGCGTAAAGGCGAGGGTGAAATCAAGGAAACTTAACCCGATTGTCACCACCATAATCACCACAAAAGCGCCCACCAGCGGCGAGATAACGCGCAGGTAAAGATGATCGAGCGTATCAACATCCGCCACCACGCGGTTGAGCAATTCGCCCTGACGATAGCGCGCCAGTCCGGCAGGGGAGAGGGGTAGCAATTTGCTGAAGGTGTAAATGCGCAGATGCTGCAACACGCGGAAAGTCGCGTCGTGACTTACCAGACGTTCAAAATAGCGCCCGGCAGTACGGGTGATTGCTGCACCACGCACGCCCGCAGCGGGTAGCATATAGTTGAAGCTGTACAGTCCGGCAACCCCCGCTACCGCTGAGGCCGAGAGGAACCAGCCGGAAAGTGTCAACAGACCGATACTGGCGAGCAGCGTGACAATTGCCAGCACAATACCAAGACTTAACATCCATTTATGACGTTTATACAGTGCCAGATAGGGTAGCAAAGCGCGCATTTAAATCTCCTCCTGACGATGGGCCAGCAATGTGGCGAAAGGACCACCAGCCACGCTTAATTCCGCGTAACGTCCTTGCTCGATAATCTGACCATCCTGCATTACCCAAATGACATCCCAGTCCGCAAGATCTTCTAACTGGTGGGTGACCATTAACGTTGTCTGGCGCAGAGAGGCGGCATTCAGCGCCTCCATTACGCGCTGTTCACTGTGAGCATCAAGGCTTGCTGCGGGTTCATCCAACAGTAATAGCGAACAGGGATTCAGTAATGCACGCGCCACCGCCACACGTTGTGCCTGGCCTACGGAAAGGCGGGCAGCCTGGTCGCCAACAGGCGTATCAACTCCTTGTGGCAGGAGCGGTAGAAACTCACTGACCCACGCGTTATCCAGTGCTGTTTGTAACTCTTGTTCGCTGGCATCAGGTCGTGCCAGCAGTACGTTATCTCGTAGTGTTGCTGCTGGTAATTGTGGATTTTGACCAACCCAGGAGAGATGCTTACGCCATGATTCCGGTGATAAATCACGTAATTCTATTCCGTTGATTCGTAGCGATCCCTGATATGAAAGAAAACCGGAAAGCGCATTCAGTAGTGAGCTTTTACCTGAACCGCTACGACCAACCAACACCGCTCGTTGGCCTGCTGGCAAAGTAAAGTTCAACGGTCCGGCCAGCGTTTTACCTTCCGGCGACGTAATAAACAGATCCTCGGCCTCAATGGTCACCGGATCGGCCGACGTTAATTCAGCCTCACCGCGCTGCGGATGGGCGAGCGGGGTTTCCATAAACGTTTTCAGACTGTCTGCCGCGCCAACAGCCTGGGCTTTAGCATGATAAAACGTACCCAGATCGCGCAATGGCTGGAAAAACTCCGGCGCAAGGATCAGGGCCAGAAACCCCGCAGCCAGCGTCACGCCAGTATCGTAGTGCCCAAAATCCAGCTCACCGAGATAGGAAAAACCAAAGTAGACCGCCACCAGAGCAATTGACAGCGAGGTAAAAAATTCGAGAATGCCGGAGGATAAAAACGCCAGCCGTAGCACTTCCATTGTCCGTTGGCGGAAATCTTCCGAAGCAGAACGAATACTTTCAATTTCAGCTTCACCACGACCAAAAATACGCAATGTTTCCATGCCGCGCAGGCGATCGAGGAAATGTCCACTTAAGCGAGCAAGAGCGAGAAAGTTGCGTCGGTTAGCATCGGCAGCCCCCATTCCAACCAGCGCCATAAATAACGGAATTAACGGAGCAGTGCCCAGCAGAATGAGCGCCGCAGCCCAGTTAGAGGGGAAGATCGCCACCACAATCAGCAACGGCACCGACACTGCCAGCGCCATTTGCGGCAGGTAGCGTGCATAGTAATCATGCATATCGTCAATTTGCTCGAGTACCAACGTCGCCCAGCTCCCCGCCGGTTTACCCTGAATCCACGCTGGCCCTGCTTGTTGCAGACGGTCGAGAACCTGACGTCGGATAGCAAAGCGGATATGCTGCCCGGCGTGATAACCCACCCGTTCTCGTAACCAGACCACCCATGCGCGCAGTACAAAGGTCAGAACCAGTAACGTAAAGGGAAGCAGCAGGGCTTCACGGGGAATATTCTCCATAATCATATGTTGCAGAATTCGCGCCATGAACCAGGCCTGGGCAATGATCAATATGCCGCTCACAAAGCCCAGCAGACGAGAAATATTCAGCCAACGTTGGGAGATGACGCTTTGCTGTTTTAACCAGCGGGTTAACTCTTTTTGACGGGATTTATTCATTGCACGCTTAGCAGGTGAGTTATCAGAATTATTTGCAGAGCAATGTTACAACGGGGAAAAAATAAAGGCGACCCATAGTCGCATGGTGTCGCCTTCTTTACTTTTGTTACTGATTTGTAAAATTATTTTGCGTCAGCTAAACCATCGAGGTAGCGTTCCGCATCAAGTGCCGCCATGCAGCCTGTACCGGCCGAGGTAATAGCCTGGCGATAAATATGATCCATCACGTCGCCTGCGGCAAATACGCCAGGGATGCTGGTCTGGGTGGCATTACCATGAATACCCGACTGCACTTTGATATAGCCGTTTTCCAGTTCCAGCTGCCCTTCGAAAATGGCAGTATTCGGGCTGTGACCGATAGCAACAAACAGACCGGCAACGTCGAGTGACTCGATATTATCGGTGTTTTGCGTATCGCGCAGACGAACGCCAGTGACGCCCATCTGATCGCCGGTCACTTCTTCCAGCGTACGGTTGGTGTGCAGAATAATGTTGCCGTTCTCCACTTTATCCATCAGACGCTTAATGAGGATTTTTTCCGCGCGGAAACCATCTCGGCGGTGAATCAGATGAACTTCCGAAGCGATGTTAGACAGATACAGCGCCTCTTCAACCGCGGTATTGCCGCCGCCGATGACCGCAACTTTCTGGTTGCGATAGAAGAAACCGTCGCAGGTTGCACAAGCAGAAACTCCACGCCCTTTAAAGGCTTCTTCAGAGGGCAGGCCGAGATAGCGTGCAGAAGCTCCGGTGGCAATAATCAGCGCGTCGCAAGTGTATTCGCCGCTATCGCCAGTCAGACGGAACGGACGATTCTGCAAATCAACTTTGTTGATGTGATCAAAGATGATTTCAGTTTCAAATTTGGTGGCATGTTCGTGCATGCGCTCCATTAATAACGGACCGGTCAGATCGTTTGGATCGCCAGGCCAGTTTTCCACTTCCGTGGTGGTGGTCAGTTGGCCGCCTTTTTCCATGCCGGTAATCAGCACAGGTTGCAGGTTGGCGCGCGCCGCGTAGACAGCAGCGGTGTATCCCGCCGGGCCTGAACCCAGGATAAGCAGTTTACTGTGTTTGGTCGTGCCCATGAGATCCCCATAGTTGTTGGCAGACAATGGGCAGGATTGTAGGGAATTTACAGACGTAAAAAAAGAGTATGACGATTTTGTTAACAATTTGTGCAATCGGCAGTATCGATAAGCAGGTCAAATTCTCCCGTCATTATCACCTCTGCTACTTAAATTTCCCGCGTTATAAGCCGATTAAATGATGAATAAACGCCCCTGTTAATGAATATCTGGCATGTTGTACTAAAAATCGATGTTTTGCTTTGACAATCCCCTGGTGTTTTGCGAAAACATTCGAGGAAGAAAAAAAACAGTATTCTTATATGCGCATAACCATGCATGTAAATACCATGTTTACCGTGCTAGTGAAATCTACGTATGGCGTGGACAGACGCCATTCGTGATGTCGATAGCTGCCACCAGGCAACGGTCTTCTCACCGTAGACCAGGCATTGCGCGCCGTGAATCTTAATGATTTCGGTCTATCGTGACGGGTAGCGACTCTGAACAGTGATGTTTCAGGGTCAGACAGGAGTAGGGAAGGAATACAGAGAGACAATAATAATGGTAGATAGCAAGAAGCGCCCTGGCAAAGATCTCGACCGTATCGATCGTAACATTCTTAATGAGTTGCAAAAGGATGGGCGTATTTCTAACGTCGAGCTTTCTAAACGTGTGGGACTTTCCCCAACGCCGTGCCTTGAGCGTGTGCGTCGGCTGGAAAGACAAGGGTTTATTCAGGGCTATACAGCGCTGCTGAACCCCCATTATCTGGATGCATCACTTCTGGTATTCGTTGAGATTACTCTGAATCGTGGCGCACCGGATGTGTTTGAACAATTCAATACCGCTGTACAAAAACTTGAAGAAATTCAGGAGTGTCATTTAGTATCCGGTGATTTCGACTACCTGTTGAAAACACGCGTGCCGGATATGTCGGCTTACCGTAAGTTGTTGGGGGAAACCCTGCTGCGTCTGCCTGGCGTCAATGACACGCGGACATACGTTGTTATGGAAGAAGTCAAGCAGAGTAATCGTCTGGTTATTAAGACGCGCTAACACGGAACAGGTGCAAAATCGGCGTATTTTGATTACACTCCTGTTAATCCATACAGCAACAGTACTAGGGTAACCTGGTACTGTTGTCCGTTTTAGCATCGGGCAGGAAAAGCCTGTAACCTGGAGAGCCTTTCTTGAGCCAGGAATACACTGAAGACAAAGAAGTCACATTGACAAAGTTAAGTAGCGGCCGCCGACTTCTGGAGGCGTTGCTGATCCTTATTGTCCTGTTTGCCGTCTGGTTGATGGCTGCCTTACTAAGCTTTAACCCTTCGGACCCCAGCTGGTCGCAAACGGCCTGGCATGAGCCTATCCATAATTTAGGTGGAATGCCCGGTGCGTGGCTGGCAGATACGCTGTTCTTTATTTTTGGCGTGATGGCTTACACCATTCCCGTCATTATCGTCGGCGGTTGTTGGTTTGCCTGGCGTCATCAGTCCAGTGACGAATACATTGATTATTTTGCCGTTTCGCTACGCATCATTGGCGTTTTGGCGCTCATCCTTACCTCCTGTGGTCTGGCGGCAATCAACGCTGACGATATCTGGTATTTTGCCTCCGGTGGCGTCATTGGCAGCTTACTAAGCACTACGCTACAACCACTGCTACACAGTAGCGGGGGAACTATTGCGCTGCTCTGCGTTTGGGCAGCGGGCCTGACGCTGTTCACCGGTTGGTCATGGGTGACCATTGCTGAAAAACTCGGCGGCTGGATTTTAAACATTCTCACCTTCGCCAGTAATCGTACCCGTCGCGATGATACCTGGGTCGATGAAGATGAGTATGAAGACGACGAAGAATATGAAGATGAAAATCACGGCAAACAGCATGAATCACGCCGTGCCCGTATTCTTCGCGGCGCGTTAGCGCGTCGTAAACGTCTGGCGGAAAAATTCATTAATCCGATGGGGCGGCAAACAGATGCTGCGTTGTTCTCCGGTAAGCGGATGGATGATGAAGAAGAGATTACCTACACTGCACGCGGTGTGGCTGCCGACCCTGACGACGTCCTCTTTTCGGGCAATCGTGCAACGCAGCCAGAATATGACGAATACGATCCATTATTAAACGGTGCGCCAATTACCGAACCTGTTGCTGTAGCAGCTGCTGCTACCACGGCGACACAAAGCTGGGCTGCACCGGTTGAACCTGTGACTCAGACGCCGCCAGTTGCCTCTGTTGATGTTCCACCTGCGCAACCTACAGTAGCCTGGCAGCCTGTACCGGGGCCACAAACGGGAGAGCCGGTTATTGCTCCTGCACCGGAAGGTTACCCTCAGCAGCCACAATATGCGCAGCCTGCAGTGCAATATAATGAGCCGCTGCAACAACCTGTACAGCCACAGCAGCCGTATTATGCGCCTGCGGCGGAACAACCTGTGCAACAACCTTACTACGCTCCTGCGGCGGAACAACCTGTTCAGCAGCCGTATTACACAACTGCGGCGGAACAGTCTGCGCAACAGCCGTATTACGCCCCTGCGCCAGAACAACCGGTGGCAGGTAACGCCTGGCAAGCCGAAGAGCAGCAATCCACTTTTGCTCCACAGTCTACATACCAGACTGAGCAAACTTATCAGCAGCCAGCCGCTCAGGAGCCGTTGTACCAACAGCCGCAACCCGTTGAACAGCAGCCTGTTGTGGAGCCTGAACCCGTTGTAGAAGAGACAAAACCCACGCGTCCGCCGCTTTACTATTTTGAAGAAGTGGAAGAGAAGCGAGCCCGTGAACGTGAACAACTTGCGGCCTGGTATCAACCGATTCCAGAACCGGTTAAAGAACCGGAACCGATCAAATCTTCGCTGAAAGCACCTTCTGTTGCAGCAGTACCTCCAGTAGAAGCCGCTGCCGCTGTTTCTCCGCTGGCATCTGGTGTGAAAAAAGCGACACTGGCGACGGGGGCTGCCGCAACCGTTGCCGCGACAGTTTTCAGTCTGGCAAATAGTGGTGGACCGCGTCCGCAGGTCAAAGAGGGGATTGGCCCGCAGTTGCCACGACCGAAACGCATCCGCGTGCCAACTCGTCGTGAACTGGCGTCTTACGGTATTAAGCTGCCCTCACAGCGTGCGGCAGAAGAAAAAGCCCGTGAAGCCCAGCGCAATCAGTACGATTCCGGCGATCATTATAACGATGATGAAATCGATGCGATGCAGCAGGATGAACTGGCGCGTCAGTTCGCCCAGACGCAGCAGCAACGCTATGGCGAACAGTATCAACATGATGTGCCCGTGAATACAGAAGATGCAGATGCTGCGGCAGAGGCAGAACTGGCTCGTCAGTTTGCTCAAACTCAACAACAACGTTATTCCGGCGAACAACCGGCTGGGGCGAATCCGTTCTCGCTGGATGATTTCGAATTTTCGCCAATGAAAGCTTTGCTGGATGATGGGCCACACGAACCGCTGTTTACGCCAATTGTTGAACCTGTACAGCAGCCGCAACAACCGGTAGTGCCGCAGCAGCAATACCAGCAGCCACAACAACCGGTTGCACCGCAGCAGCAATATCAGCAGCCGCAACAGCCGGTTGCACCACAGCCGCAGTATCAGCAGCCACAACAGCCGGTTGCACCACAGCAGCAATATCAGCAGCCGCAACAGCCAGTTGCGCCGCAGCCGCAGTATCAGCAGCCACAACAACCGGTTGTGCCGCAGCCGCAGGATACCCTGCTTCATCCACTGTTGATGCGCAATGGCGACAGCCGTCCGTTGCATAAACCGACGACGCCGCTGCCTTCTCTGGATTTGCTGACACCGCCACCGAGCGAAGTGGAACCGGTAGATACCTTTGCGCTTGAACAAATGGCGCGCCTGGTGGAAGCGCGTCTGGCTGATTTCCGTATTAAAGCCGATGTCGTCAATTACTCTCCGGGACCGGTTATCACTCGCTTTGAATTGAATCTGGCACCGGGCGTAAAAGCGGCGCGCATTTCTAACTTGTCTCGTGACCTTGCCCGTTCACTTTCGACGGTGGCGGTGCGTGTCGTTGAAGTTATTCCTGGCAAACCTTATGTAGGTCTGGAGTTACCGAATAAAAAACGACAAACCGTTTATCTGCGCGAAGTGCTTGATAATGCGAAGTTCCGCGATAATCCGTCACCATTAACTGTGGTGCTGGGTAAAGATATCGCCGGTGAGCCGGTGGTTGCCGATCTGGCGAAAATGCCGCACTTGTTGGTTGCGGGGACTACCGGTTCCGGTAAGTCTGTCGGTGTGAACGCGATGATCCTGAGCATGCTTTATAAAGCACAGCCAGAAGATGTGCGTTTCATCATGATCGACCCGAAAATGCTGGAGCTTTCGGTTTATGAAGGCATTCCGCACCTGTTAACGGAAGTCGTTACCGATATGAAAGATGCCGCCAACGCGCTGCGCTGGTGTGTTAACGAGATGGAGCGTCGTTATAAACTGATGTCTGCACTGGGTGTGCGTAATCTGGCGGGTTATAACGAAAAAATTGCTGAAGCCGATCGCATGATGCGTCCGATTCCAGACCCGTACTGGAAGCCGGGTGACAGTATGGATGCGCAGCATCCGGTGCTGAAAAAGGAACCGTACATTGTGGTGTTGGTGGACGAATTTGCCGACCTGATGATGACGGTAGGTAAAAAAGTGGAAGAGCTGATAGCACGTCTGGCGCAAAAAGCCCGTGCCGCGGGTATCCACCTCGTACTGGCAACTCAGCGTCCATCGGTTGATGTTATTACTGGTCTGATTAAAGCGAATATTCCGACCCGTATCGCCTTTACCGTATCCAGTAAGATTGACTCACGTACCATTCTTGATCAGGCTGGCGCGGAATCACTGCTGGGTATGGGGGATATGCTTTACTCTGGGCCGAACTCCACGTTGCCGGTACGTGTTCATGGTGCTTTTGTTCGCGATCAGGAAGTTCATGCCGTGGTGCAGGACTGGAAAGCGCGTGGTCGCCCACAGTATGTTGACGGCATCACCTCCGACAGCGAAAGCGAAGGTGGTGCGGGTGGTTTCGATGGCGCTGAAGAACTGGATCCGTTGTTCGATCAGGCAGTGCAGTTTGTCACTGAAAAACGCAAAGCGTCAATTTCAGGCGTACAGCGTCAGTTCCGCATTGGTTATAACCGTGCAGCGCGTATTATCGAACAGATGGAAGCGCAGGGGATTGTCAGCGAACAGGGGCACAATGGTAATCGTGAAGTATTGGCCCCACCTCCGTTTGACTAATTAGAGTATCGTAGGCCGGATAAGATGCGATAGCATCGCATCCGGCACTCTATCAACTGAAAATTCAGTATTTTCTTCTTTCCTCAAGCTGATTATTAGCCTGGAATAGAGAGTAGAGGGAGCTCCCGGTCGGGAGTGACGTAATTTGAGGAACAATGATGAAAAAAATTGCCATCACCTGTGCATTACTCTCAAGCTTAGTAGCAAGCAGCGTTTGGGCTGATGCCGCAAGCGATCTGAAAAGCCGCCTGGATAAAGTCAGCAGCTTCCACGCCAGCTTCACACAAAAAGTGACTGACGGTAGCGGCGCGGCGGTGCAGGAAGGTCAGGGCGATCTGTGGGTGAAACGTCCAAACTTATTCAACTGGCATATGACTCAACCTGATGAAAGCATTCTGGTTTCTGACGGTAAAACACTGTGGTTCTATAACCCGTTCGTTGAGCAAGCTACGGCAACCTGGCTGAAAGATGCCACCGGTAATACGCCGTTTATGCTGATTGCCCGCAACCAGTCCAGCGACTGGCAGCAGTACAATATCAAACAGAATGGCGATGACTTTGTCCTGACGCCGAAAGCCAGCAATGGCAATTTGAAGCAGTTCACCATTAACGTAGGGCGTGATGGCACAATCCATCAGTTTAGCGCGGTGGAGCAGGACGATCAGCGCAGCAGTTATCAGCTGAAATCCCAGCAAAATGGGGCTGTGGATGCAGCGAAATTTACCTTCACCCCGCCGCAAGGCGTCACGGTAGATGATCAACGTAAGTAGAGGCACCTGAGTGAGCAATCTGTCGCTCGATTTTTCGGATAATACTTTTCAACCTCTGGCCGCGCGTATGCGGCCAGAAAATTTAGCACAGTATATCGGCCAGCAACATTTGCTGGCTGCCGGGAAGCCATTGCCGCGCGCTATCGAAGCTGGGCATTTGCATTCTATGATCCTCTGGGGGCCACCGGGTACCGGCAAAACAACCCTCGCTGAAGTTATAGCCCGTTATGCGAACGCTGATGTGGAACGTATTTCTGCCGTCACCTCTGGCGTGAAAGAGATTCGTGAGGCGATCGAGCGCGCTCGGCAAAACCGCAATGCTGGTCGCCGCACTATTCTTTTTGTTGACGAAGTTCACCGTTTCAACAAAAGCCAGCAGGATGCATTTCTGCCACATATTGAAGACGGCACCATCACTTTTATTGGTGCAACCACTGAAAACCCGTCATTTGAGCTTAATTCGGCACTGCTTTCCCGTGCCCGTGTCTACCTGTTGAAATCCCTGAGTACAGAGGATATCGAACAGGTACTAACTCAGGCGATGGAAGACAAAACCCGCGGTTATGGTGGTCAGGATATCGTTCTGCCGGGTGAAACAAGACGCGCCATCGCTGAATTGGTGAATGGCGACGCGCGCCGCGCGTTAAATACGCTGGAAATGATGGCGGATATGGCTGAAGTCGATGATAGCGGTAAGCGAGTCCTGAAGCCTGAATTACTGACCGAAATCGCCGGTGAGCGTAGCGCCCGCTTTGATAACAAAGGCGATCGCTTTTACGATCTGATCTCTGCACTGCATAAATCGGTGCGTGGGAGCGCACCCGATGCGGCGCTGTACTGGTATGCGCGAATTATTACCGCCGGTGGAGATCCGTTATATGTCGCGCGTCGCTGCCTGGCGATTGCGTCTGAAGATGTGGGTAATGCTGACCCACGGGCGATGCAGGTGGCTATTGCGGCCTGGGATTGCTTTACTCGCGTTGGTCCGGCTGAAGGTGAACGTGCCATTGCTCAGGCGATTGTTTACCTGGCCTGCGCGCCAAAAAGTAACGCTGTCTATACCGCATTTAAAGCCGCGCTGGCCGATGCTCGCGAACGTCCGGATTATGACGTGCCGGTTCATTTGCGTAATGCGCCGACAAAATTAATGAAGGAAATGGGCTACGGTCAGGAATATCGTTATGCTCATGATGAAGCAAACGCTTATGCTGCCGGTGAGGTTTACTTCCCGCCGGAAATAGCACAAACACGCTATTATTTCCCGACAAACAGGGGCCTTGAAGGCAAGATTGGCGAAAAGCTCGCCTGGCTGGCTGAACAGGATCAAAATAGCCCCATAAAACGCTACCGTTAATGTTATCGTTGCGGTAATGTTGTTACTGTATCCCTGTGGTCGCAGGCTGTGGCCACATCTCCCATTTAATTCGATAAGCACAGGATAAGCATGCTCGATCCCAATCTGCTGCGTAATGAGCCAGACGCAGTCGCTGAAAAACTGGCACGCCGGGGCTTTAAGCTGGATGTAGATAAGCTGGGCGCTCTTGAAGAGCGTCGTAAAGTATTGCAGGTCAAAACGGAAAACCTGCAAGCGGAGCGTAACTCCCGATCGAAATCCATTGGCCAGGCGAAAGCGCGCGGGGAAGATATCGAGCCTTTACGTCTGGAAGTGAACAAACTGGGCGAAGAGCTGGATGCAGCAAAAGCCGAGCTGGATGCTTTACAGGCTGAAATTCGCGATATCGCGCTAACCATCCCTAACTTGCCTGCAGATGAAGTGCCGGTAGGTAAAGATGAAAATGACAACGTTGAAGTCAGCCGCTGGGGCACCCCGCGTGAGTTTGACTTTGAAGTTCGTGACCATGTGACGCTGGGTGAAATGCACTCTGGCCTCGACTTTGCAGCCGCAGTTAAGTTGACTGGTTCCCGCTTTGTGGTAATGAAAGGGCAGATTGCTCGCATGCACCGCGCACTGTCGCAGTTTATGCTGGATCTGCATACCGAACAGCATGGCTACAGTGAGAACTATGTTCCGTACCTGGTTAACCAGGACACGCTGTACGGTACGGGTCAGCTGCCGAAATTTGCTGGCGATCTGTTCCATACTCGTCCGCTGGAAGAAGAAGCAGACACCAGTAACTATGCACTGATCCCAACGGCAGAAGTTCCGCTGACCAACCTGGTACGCGGTGAAATCATCGATGAAGATGATCTGCCAATTAAGATGACCGCCCACACCCCATGTTTCCGTTCTGAAGCAGGTTCATATGGTCGTGACACCCGTGGTCTGATCCGTATGCACCAGTTCGACAAAGTTGAAATGGTGCAGATCGTGCGCCCGGAAGACTCAATGGCGGCACTGGAAGAGATGACCGGTCATGCGGAAAAAGTCCTGCAGTTGCTGGGCCTGCCGTACCGTAAAATCATTCTTTGCACCGGCGACATGGGCTTTGGCGCTTGCAAAACTTACGACCTGGAAGTATGGATCCCGGCACAGAACACCTACCGCGAGATCTCTTCCTGCTCCAACGTTTGGGATTTCCAGGCGCGTCGTATGCAGGCACGTTGCCGTAGCAAGTCGGACAAGAAAACCCGTCTGGTTCATACCCTGAACGGTTCTGGTCTGGCTGTTGGTCGTACGCTGGTTGCGGTAATGGAAAACTATCAGCAGGCTGATGGTCGTATCGAAGTACCGGAAGTTCTGCGTCCGTATATGAACGGACTGGAATATATTGGCTAATACCCAATTTTTCTGAATCTAAAAAGCGCCTTCGGGCGCTTTTTTTGTGCACAGAAAACCCCCAGCTAGGCTGGGGGTTCCGGAAAGCTTTCAGCTTTGAGCCAGTTATTAAAA
>NZ_VNXM01000038.1:0-201726 GCF_009820205.1 Escherichia sp. HH26CH | reverse complement strand
CTGTTAGGGCGCGGCTGGTAACAGAGCCTTACAGGCGCATTTGAAAAACCTCCGGCTATGCCGGAGGATATTTATTTAGCTGTACTCTTCTGCGGAGGCAAGGATGATGAGCAAGATAGCTTATGGATTGGCGGGATTTTTGGCTTTTGTATTTTGTTTGGGAGCGGCCAATGGCGCTTCGCAGCTTGAATTTCCGTTCTGGGATCGAAATTATTCCGGGACGATTGCGGGTAAGCAGGTAAGTGTCGATATCACGCGGATTAACAACGACCTTCATGGTAGCTATTGCTATGAACCCTGCAATCAGAGAAAAATGCGATTAATTCTGCGTGGATCTCTCCAGGTTAAGCGGTTGCTTCTTGAGGAGCACGCACAGACACTTTCTGGTCAATGGGATGCTGAAGTTTCACCGATTGAGATAAAAGGTGTATGGACTTCAGCCGATAAAAAACACCATTTCACCATTGCGCTTAACTATAACAAACCCAAAAACGATCCGGGCATTGATCTGGTGCTGGTGGCGGAAGTGAATGACGATTACGACCCTTCCAAAGCGATCGACTGTAATAATGTTCCGGTCATTTCAGCAATAAAATTATATCGTGATGGGAAACCGATACAGACCTTATATACTGCTTCTATCGGCACTTGTAGCATTTTTACGCCTCAATGGAAGGATGTTAATTTTGATGGTTATCCGGATCTTTCCATTCCGCAAGAGTTACCCGCTGGACCCAATATCCCCGAACAAACCTGGCTTTACGATCCCTCAACACAAGGTTTTGTTGATGCGCCTGCGTCTTATCAGGAAATCACCTCGCCGGAGCCAGATGCAGAATATAAGCAGATCGTCAGCCATTGGCGAGGAAGCTGCTGTAGTCACGGGGTTGACGTTTATCGCTGGAAGGGGAAAGAGGTTGAATTGATCGAGAGAGGTTCAAGTTATCTTCAGCCCGTGCTAAGTAAAGGTAAAATGTATACCTGCTACATAATTCCTTCCTATCACGATGGCCGCATTTTTTATCTGCAGGAACGTAAGAATGGTCATCTGACGCCGACTTTTACTGATGTGAAGGGGTGTGAGCCATTTCAGTTAACCACGGATATCCGCACAGTCATTCAGTCAGAGAAACCAGGTATGAAGCCGGAATCCATTGAAATTCAGTGGCAGGAAGATAAAGCGTCTCCAGGGGAATTTTGCCCGCTAGTACCGTTTGTTGAAGGCGATAAACTTAGCCCGCGTCTGGTGACGAATAAAGATATTTCGGGTATCTGTATCAGCCGCGATGAGTTCAAAGCCATGAGCAAGTAACAAGCCAGGAGAGACAGTAATGACAAAACTTATACCCATCTTCCTTGATACTGACCCAGGCATTGACGATGCTGTCGCCATTGCCGCCGCGATTTTTGCCCCGGAACTTGACCTGCAACTGATGACCACCGTCGCGGGTAATGTCTCGGTAGAGAAAACCACCCGCAACGCCCTGCAACTGCTGCATTTCTGGAATGCGGAGATTCCGCTTGCCCAGGGAGCCTCCGTTCCGCTGGTACGCGCACCGCGTAATGCAGCATCTGTGCACGGTGAATCGGGAATGGCTGGCTACGACTTTGTCGAGCACAACCGAAAGCCACTGGAGCAACCCGCATTTCTGGCGATTCGTGATGCCCTGCTGCGTGCGCCTGAGCCTGTTACGCTGGTAGCCATCGGCCCGTTAACCAATATTGCGCTGTTACTTTCACAATGCCCGGAATGCAAACCGCATATTCGCCGTCTGGTGATCATGGGCGGTTCTGCCGGACGCGGCAACTGTACGCCAAACGCCGAGTTTAATATTGCTGCCGATCCAGAAGCGGCAGCCTGTGTCTTCCGTAGCGGCATCGAAATCGTTATGTGCGGTCTGGATGTCACCAATCAGGCAATATTAACTCCTGACTATCTCGCTACTTTGCCGGAGTTGAATCGTACCGGGAAAATGTTGCACGCCCTGTTTAGCCACTACCGTAGCGGCAGTATGCAAAGCGGTCTGCGTATGCACGATCTCTGCGCCATCGCCTGGCTGGTGCGCCCAGACTTGTTCACTCTCAAACCGTGTTTTGTGGCGGTGGAAACTCAGGGTGAATTTACCTCAGGTACTACGGTTGTTGATATTGATGGTTGCCTGAGTAAACCTGCAAACGTGCAGGTGGCGCTGGATCTGGATGTGAAAGGTTTCCAGCAGTGGGTGGCTGAGGTGCTGGCTCTGGCGTCGTAACCTGTCACATGTTATCGGCATGCAGTCATTCATCGACTCATGCCTTTCACTGATATCCCTCCCTGTTTATCATTAATTTCTAATTATCAGCGTTTTTGGCTGGCGGCGTAGCGATGCGCTGGTTACTCTGAAAACGGTCTATGCAAATTAACAAAAGAGAATAGCTATGCATGATGCAAACATCCGCGTTGCCATCGCGGGAGCCGGGGGGCGTATGGGCCGCCAGTTGATTCAGGCGGCGCTGGCATTAGAAGGCGTGCAGCTGGGCGCGGCGCTGGAGCGCGAAGGATCTTCTTTACTGGGCAGCGACGCCGGTGAGCTGGCGGGTGCAGGAAAAACAGGCGTTACTGTGCAAAGCAGCCTTGATGCGATAAAAGATGATTTTGATGTGTTTATCGATTTTACCCGTCCGGAAGGTACGCTGAACCATCTCGCTTTTTGTCGCCAGCATGGCAAAGGGATGGTGATCGGCACTACGGGGTTTGACGAAGCCGGTAAACAGGCGATTCGTGACGCCGCCGCCGATATTGCGATTGTCTTTGCCGCCAATTTTAGCGTTGGCGTTAACGTCATGCTTAAGCTGCTGGAGAAAGCAGCCAAAGTGATGGGTGACTACACCGATATCGAAATTATTGAAGCACATCATAGACATAAAGTTGATGCTCCGTCAGGTACCGCACTGGCGATGGGGGAGGCGATAGCTCACGCGCTGGATAAAAACCTGAAAGAATGCGCGGTCTACAGTCGTGAAGGGCATACCGGTGAACGCGTACCTGGAACGATTGGTTTTGCTACCGTGCGTGCGGGTGACATCGTTGGCGAACATACCGCGATGTTTGCCGATATTGGTGAGCGTCTGGAGATCACCCATAAGGCGTCCAGCCGCATGACATTTGCTAACGGTGCGGTAAGATCGGCTTTGTGGTTGAGTGGTAAGGAAAGTGGTCTTTTTGATATGCGAGATGTGCTTGATCTCAATAATTTGTAACCACAAAATGTTTATGATGATGCAAAAATAACACATTTAATTTATTGATTATAAAGGGCTTTAATTTTTGGCCCTTTTATTTTTGGTTTTTTATTTATAAAATCATATAAAGTGCTAAAAATAACATGTTTTCGCTTCTATTTTTGTTGTTTTAATGTAAATTTTGACCATCTGGTCCACTTTTTTCTGCTCATTTTTATTTCATGCAATCTTCTCGCTGCGCAAGCGTTTTCCAGAACGGGTTATATGATCTTTTTGTCGCTTAATTCCTGCAAAACATGCATGAGCCACAAAATAATATAAAAAATACCACCATTAAGTTGACTTTTAGCTCTCATCTCTCCAGAATGCCGCCGTTTGCCAGAAATTCGTCGGTAAGCAGATTTGCATTGATTTACGTCATCATTGTGAATTAATATGCAAATAAAGTGAGTGAATATTCTCTGGAGGGTGTTTTGATTAAGTCAGCGCTATTGGTTCTGGAAGACGGAACCCAGTTTCACGGTCGGGCCATAGGGGCAACAGGTTCGGCGGTTGGGGAAGTCGTTTTCAATACTTCAATGACCGGTTATCAAGAAATCCTCACTGATCCTTCCTATTCTCGTCAAATCGTTACTCTTACTTATCCCCATATTGGCAATGTCGGCACAAATGACGCCGATGAAGAATCTTCTCAGGTACATGCACAAGGTCTGGTGATTCGCGACCTGCCGCTGATTGCCAGCAACTTCCGTAATACCGAAGACCTCTCTTCTTACCTTAAACGCCATAACATCGTGGCGATTGCTGATATCGATACCCGTAAGCTGACGCGTTTACTGCGTGAGAAAGGCGCACAGAATGGCTGCATTATCGCAGGCGATAACCCGGATGCGGCGCTGGCGTTAGAAAAAGCCCGCGCGTTCCCAGGTCTGAACGGCATGGATCTGGCAAAAGAAGTTACCACCGCAGAATCCTATAGCTGGACACAAGGGAGCTGGACGCTGACCGGCGGCCTGCCAGAAGCGAAGAAAGAAGACGAGCTGCCGTTCCATGTTGTGGCTTATGATTTTGGTGCCAAGCGCAACATCCTGCGCATGTTGGTGGATAGAGGCTGCCGCCTGACCATCGTTCCGGCGCAAACCTCTGCGGAAGACGTGCTGAAAATGAATCCAGACGGCATCTTCCTCTCCAACGGTCCTGGCGACCCGGCACCGTGTGATTACGCTATTACTGCCATCCAGAAATTCCTCGAAACCGACATCCCGGTATTCGGCATCTGCCTCGGCCATCAGTTGCTGGCGCTGGCGAGCGGTGCGAAGACTGTCAAAATGAAATTTGGACACCACGGCGGCAACCATCCGGTTAAAGATGTTGAAAAAAACGTGGTGATGATCACCGCCCAGAACCACGGTTTTGCGGTGGATGAAGCAACATTACCTGCAAACCTGCGTGTTACGCATAAATCCCTGTTCGACGGTACGTTACAGGGCATTCATCGCACCGATAAACCGGCATTCAGCTTCCAGGGCCACCCTGAAGCCAGTCCGGGTCCACACGACGCCGCGCCGTTGTTCGACCACTTTATCGAGTTAATTGAGCAGTACCGTAAAACCGCTAAGTAATCAGGAGTAAAAGAGCCATGCCAAAACGTACAGATATAAAAAGTATCCTGATTCTGGGTGCGGGCCCGATTGTTATCGGTCAGGCGTGTGAGTTTGACTACTCTGGCGCGCAAGCATGTAAAGCCCTGCGCGAAGAGGGTTACCGCGTCATTCTGGTGAACTCCAACCCAGCGACCATCATGACCGACCCGGAAATGGCTGATGCGACCTACATCGAGCCGATTCACTGGGAAGTGGTACGCAAGATTATTGAAAAAGAGCGTCCGGACGCGGTGTTGCCAACGATGGGCGGTCAGACAGCGCTGAACTGTGCGCTGGAGCTGGAGCGTCAAGGCGTGCTGGAGGAGTTCGGCGTCACCATGATTGGTGCTACCGCCGATGCGATTGATAAAGCAGAAGACCGCCGCCGTTTCGACGTAGCGATGAAGAAAATTGGTCTGGAAACCGCGCGTTCCGGTATCGCACACACCATGGAAGAAGCGCTGGCAGTTGCCGCTGAAGTGGGCTTCCCGTGCATTATTCGTCCATCCTTTACTATGGGTGGTAGCGGTGGCGGTATCGCTTATAATCGCGAAGAGTTTGAAGAAATTTGCGCCCGCGGTCTGGATCTCTCTCCGACCAAAGAGCTGCTGATTGATGAGTCGCTGATCGGCTGGAAAGAGTACGAGATGGAAGTGGTGCGTGATAAAAACGACAACTGCATCATCGTCTGCTCTATCGAAAACTTCGATGCGATGGGCATCCACACCGGTGACTCCATCACTGTCGCGCCAGCCCAAACGCTGACCGACAAAGAATATCAAATCATGCGTAACGCCTCGATGGCGGTACTGCGTGAAATCGGCGTTGAAACCGGTGGTTCCAACGTCCAGTTTGCGGTGAACCCGAAAAATGGTCGCCTGATTGTTATCGAAATGAACCCGCGCGTGTCGCGTTCTTCGGCGCTGGCGTCGAAAGCGACCGGCTTCCCGATTGCTAAAGTGGCGGCGAAACTGGCGGTGGGTTACACCCTCGACGAACTGATGAACGACATCACCGGCGGGCGTACTCCGGCCTCCTTCGAGCCGTCCATCGACTACGTGGTCACCAAAATTCCTCGCTTCAACTTCGAGAAATTCGCCGGGGCGAACGACCGTCTGACCACTCAGATGAAATCGGTTGGCGAAGTGATGGCGATTGGTCGCACGCAGCAGGAATCCCTGCAAAAAGCGCTGCGCGGCCTGGAAGTGGGCGCAACTGGCTTCGACCCGAAAGTCAGCCTCGATGATCCGGAAGCGCTGACCAAAATTCGCCGCGAGCTGAAAGACGCAGGCGCAGAGCGTATCTGGTATATCGCCGATGCGTTCCGTGCGGGCCTGTCCGTAGACGGCGTCTTCAATCTGACCAATATCGACCGCTGGTTCCTGGTACAAATTGAAGAGCTGGTGCGCCTGGAAGAGAAAGTCGCAGAAGTGGGCATCACTGGCCTGAACGCTGACTTCCTGCGCCAGCTGAAACGCAAAGGCTTTGCCGATGCGCGTCTGGCAAAACTCGCGGGCGTGCGTGAAGCAGAAATCCGTAAGCTGCGTGACCAGTATGACCTGCACCCGGTTTACAAGCGCGTGGATACCTGTGCGGCAGAGTTCGCTACCGACACCGCTTATATGTACTCCACTTATGAAGAAGAGTGCGAATCCAACCCATCTGACCGTGACAAAATCATGGTCCTCGGCGGCGGCCCGAACCGTATCGGTCAGGGTATCGAATTCGACTACTGCTGCGTACACGCCTCACTGGCGCTGCGCGAAGACGGTTACGAAACCATTATGGTTAACTGTAACCCGGAAACCGTCTCCACTGACTACGACACTTCCGATCGCCTCTACTTCGAGCCGGTAACTCTGGAAGATGTGCTGGAAATCGTGCGTATTGAGAAGCCGAAAGGCGTTATCGTTCAGTACGGCGGTCAGACCCCGCTGAAACTGGCGCGCGCACTGGAAGCCGCTGGCGTACCGGTTATCGGCACCAGCCCGGATGCTATCGACCGTGCGGAAGACCGTGAACGCTTCCAGCATGCGGTTGACCGTCTGAAACTGAAACAACCGGCGAACGCCACCGTTACCGCTATTGAAATGGCGGTTGAGAAGGCAAAAGAGATTGGTTACCCGCTGGTGGTGCGTCCGTCTTACGTTCTCGGCGGTCGGGCGATGGAAATCGTCTATGACGAAGCTGACCTACGTCGCTACTTCCAGACGGCGGTGAGCGTGTCTAACGATGCGCCAGTGTTGCTGGACCACTTCCTCGATGACGCGGTAGAAGTGGATGTGGACGCCATCTGCGACGGTGAAATGGTGCTGATTGGCGGCATCATGGAGCATATTGAGCAGGCGGGCGTGCACTCCGGTGACTCCGCATGTTCTCTGCCAGCCTACACTTTAAGTCAGGAAATTCAGGATGTGATGCGCCAACAGGTGCAGAAACTGGCCTTCGAATTGCAGGTGCGCGGTCTGATGAACGTGCAGTTTGCGGTGAAAAACAACGAAGTCTACCTGATTGAAGTTAACCCGCGTGCGGCGCGTACCGTTCCGTTCGTCTCTAAAGCCACCGGCGTACCGCTGGCGAAAGTGGCGGCGCGTGTGATGGCTGGCAAATCGCTGGCTGAGCAGGGCGTAACTAAAGAAGTTATCCCGCCATATTACTCGGTGAAAGAAGTGGTGCTGCCGTTCAACAAATTCCCCGGCGTTGACCCGCTGTTAGGGCCAGAAATGCGCTCTACCGGGGAAGTGATGGGCGTGGGCCGCACCTTCGCTGAAGCGTTTGCCAAAGCGCAGCTGGGCAGTAACTCCACGATGAAGAAACACGGTCGTGCGTTGCTCTCCGTGCGTGAAGGCGATAAAGAACGCGTGGTTGACCTGGCGGCAAAACTGCTGAAACAGGGCTTCGAGCTGGATGCGACCCACGGCACAGCGATTGTGCTGGGCGAAGCAGGTATTAACCCGCGTTTGGTGAACAAGGTGCATGAAGGTCGTCCGCACATTCAGGACCGTATCAAGAATGGCGAATATACCTACATCATCAACACCACGTCAGGCCGTCGTGCGATTGAAGACTCCCGCGTGATTCGTCGCAGTGCGCTGCAATATAAAGTGCATTATGACACCACCCTGAACGGTGGTTTCGCTACCGCGATGGCGCTAAATGCCGATGCGACTGAAAAAGTAATTTCGGTGCAGGAAATGCACGCGCAGATCAAATAATAGCGTGTCATGGCGGATATTTTTCATCCGCTAATTTGATCGAATAACTAATACGGTTCTCTGATGAGGACCGTTTTTTTTTGCCCATTAAGTAAATCTTTTGGGGAATCGATATTTTTGATGACATAAGCAGGATTTAGCTCACACTTATCGACGGTGAAGTTGCATACTATCGATATATCCACAATTTTAATATGGCCTTGTTTAATTGCTTCAAAACGAGTCATAGCCAGACTTTTAATTTGTGAAACTGGAGTTCGTATGTGTGAAGGATATGTTGAAAAACCACTCTACTTGTTAATCGCCGAATGGATGATGGCTGAAAATCGGTGGGTGATAGCAAGAGAGATCTCTATTCATTTCGATATTGAACACAGCAAGGCGGTTAATACCCTGACTTATATTCTGTCGGAAGTCACAGAAATAAGCTGCGAAGTTAAGATGATCCCTAATAAGCTGGAAGGGCGGGGATGCCAGTGTCAGCGACTGGTTAAAGTGGTCGATATCGATGAGCAAATTTACGCGCGCCTGCGCAATAACAGTCGGGAAAAATTAGTCGGCGTAAGAAAGACACCGCGTATTCCTGCCGTTCCACTCACGGAACTTAACCGCGAGCAGAAGTGGCAAATGATGTTGTCGAAGAGTATGCGTCGTTAATTTAATTTCGTTGATACCGTGCGGTCTGGTTGCCGGATGCGATGCTGGCATCTTATCCGGCCTACGGTTGCTCTCCAGTCAGGTCGGATAAGGTGTTTACGCCGCATCCGACGATGTCACTGCTTTGGCGCCACATCCGTCGTCCCCTGCAAACGGGGACGATTTTCCTCCATTTGTCTCAACGGCTGCGTTTCATGTAACGCTACATGGCAGCGGCCGACAAGATCCTGATACTCTTTGGTATTCAACTGCTTCCAGTGTAACTCGTCGTCACTAACACTGCGTACAGCGCAGGCAGGCGTGCCCATCAACAACTGGCGTTTCTCGCCACTAAAGCCTGCTTTGACAAAGCTCATGGCGGCAACAATGCTCTCTTCGCCAATGACCGCGCCATCCATAATCACGCTGTTCATCCCGACCAATGCATCGCGACCAATCACACAACCATGCAGGATTGCTCCGTGCCCGATATGGCCGTTTTCCCCAACGATGGTGTCAGTGTCGCAGTAGCCATGCATAATGCAACCATCCTGAATATTGGTTCCCGCTTGCACGATCAACCGCCCGTAGTCACCACGCAGTGAGGCGAGTGGGCCGATGTAGACACCGGCTCCCACAATCACATCGCCAATCAAGACCGCACTGGGATGGACAAACGCCGTCGGGTGAACCACTGGAATTAACCCCTCAAAGGCGTAATAACTCACGGTTGTTAACGTCCTTTCCACACCGGATCGCGCTTCTCGGCAAACGCCAGTGGCCCTTCAATGGCATCTTCCGAATGCAGAACCGATGGATAGTGTTTCAACACGCCGCTGCGAATATAGCGATACGCTTCTTCTACTGGCATTTCGCTGGTGGTGCGGTAGATCTCTTTCAGCGCTGCGATCGCCAGTGGTGCGCTGTCAACGAGTTGCTGTGCCAGTTCGCGGGCGTTATCCATCAGCTCCGCCTGGCTAACCACGCGGTTGACTACTCCCCAACGCAGCGCCTCTTCTGCGCCCATTCTTCTGCCGGTCATTACCATTTCATTGACGATGGCAGGTGGTAGGATCTTCGGCAGACGCAGCACGCCGCCGCTGTCAGGAACGATGCCCAGTTTGGCTTCCGGCAGGGCGAAGCTGGCGTTATCGGCACAGACAATAAAATCTGCCGCCAGTGCCAGTTCAAAGCCGCCGCCAAAGGCGTAGCCGTTCACAGCTGCGATTACTGGTTTGTCGAGATTGAAAATTTCGGTTAATCCCGCAAAACCACCTGGACCAAAGTCAGCATCCGGTGCTTCGCCTTCTGCTGCCGCTTTTAAATCCCAGCCTGCGGAAAAGAATTTCTCTCCGGCACCGGTAATAATGGCGACGCGTAATTGCGGATCGTCACGGAAATTTAGAAAGACTTCGCCCATTTCAAAGCTGGTTTTTGCATCAATAGCATTCGCTTTTGGGCGATCAAGGGTAATTTCCAGAATTGATCCATTGCGGGTCAGATGTAATGATTCACTCATTCCTTTTCTCCATTTTTGCTTTTTCAGGGACGACAACATCCCTGCAAAAAATGCATATTGTTTTAGAACGTGATTATTAGCGGGCAGGGTAGTTCCCTGCCGTTTCATTTATTTCAGATTCTTTCTGATTATTTTTCCCGAGCAATTACGTGGCAGATCTTTTCTGATCTCCAGATAAGAGGGCACTTTAAATTTCGCCATATTCTGCTCGCAGAAGCAGAAGAACTCCTCTTCGCTCAATGTTTCACCTTCATTCAACACCACAAATGCTTTGATAGCTTCATCACGAATCGAATCTTTAATACCAACAACTACGATGTCCTGAATTTTCGGATGTGCGGCGATAATATTTTCCAGCTCCACGCAGGAGACATTCTCGCCACCGCGTTTAATCATATTGCAGCGGCGATCGACGAAATAAAAAAAGCCCTCTTCGTCGCGGTATCCGGTATCGCCAGTGTGCAGCCAGCCATCGGCTTCCAGGACTCTGGCAGTGGCTTGCGGGTTAAGAAAATATTCTTTGAAGATGGTTTTCCCTGGTACGCCTTTAATGCAGATTTCACCGATTTCACCAGCCGGGAGCGGACGATTGTGATCGTCGCGGATCTCCGCTTCGTAGCAAAATCCTGCACGGCCAATTGACGGCCAGCGTCGTTTATCGCCCGGGCGATCGCCGATAATGCCAACAATGGTTTCCGTCATCCCATAAGACGTCAGCAAGCGGACGCCAAAGCGTTCACAAAATGCGTCTTTTTCCTGCTCCGACAGGTTGAGATAAAACATCACTTCCCGCAGATGGTGTTGCCGATCGTTCACAGAAGGCGGCTGCACCATCAAGGTACGGATCATCATCGGAATGCATTCGGTAACGGTGGCGCGGTACTTTTGTACCTGTCCCCAGAAGGCGCGGGCGCTGTATTTCTCGACCAGCACAAAGGTGGCACCGGCAGAAAACGCCGCCATCGCCGCAGTACACTGACAATCGATATGAAATGCAGGCATTACCGTCAGGTAGACGTCATCGTCACGTAGTGCGCACTGCCAGGCGGAGTAATATCCGGCGAAGCGCAGGTTGTAATGGGTAATCACCACCCCTTTCGGCCGGGAAGTGGTACCGGAGGTAAAGAGAATTTCCGCCGTATCGTCGGTCGATAGCGGCGGTGCATAGCACAAGGAGGCAGGTTGTTGATTTTTCAGTTGAGTAAACGAACTCACGCCATCATCAGCGGGAAGCTCCACATCTGTCAGGCAAATGTGCCGCAGTTGCGTGGCATCTTCCTGCTGAATCTGTTGATATATGGGATAGAACTGCGCACTGGTCACCAGCAGACACGCCTGGCTATTTTGCAGGATCCACGCGCTTTCTTCGCGCAACAGGCGGGCGTTAATCGGCACCATAATTGCGCCAATTTTTACCAGCCCGAACCAGCAAAAGATAAATTCCGGGCAGTTGTCGAGATGTAGAGCAACCTTGTCGCCTTTGCGAATCCCCAGCGTATAAAACAGGTTTGCCGTGCGGTTAATCTCCTGATTTAACTCAAGATAACTGTACCGGTTAACGACTCCGCCGCTGGATTCACAAATCAACGCCGTTTTATGACCGTAAACGTCAGCCAGATCGTCCCACATTTGACGTAGATGTTGTCCGCCAATGATATCCATTGCACCTCTATCCATTTTAGTCATTTGTTATTGGGCGGGCGCTAGTCAGACAAGCCGACTGACGCCACGCGTTTAGTCCTCAACTTTGGCCAGACCTTTGCTGACCAACTCCTGAATGTCGTTTTCGCTGTAGCCGATATTTTTCAAAATGGCGGCTGTGTCCATGCCATGTGATGGCATTCCGCGCCAGATTTGACCGGGGTTATTTTTGAATTTCGGCATCACGTTTGGCCCTTTGCAGGTGCGACCATCCATTGTTTGCCACTGGGTGATTGATTCACGGGCCACATACTGTGGATTGCTTTCCAGTTCCGGTACGGTCAGCACTTTGGCGCAGGCGATATTCAGTTCGGCAAAGCGTTCTTTTACTTCTGCGATGGTATGTGTCGCCAGCCAGGCATCGAGTTTCTCTTCTACCAGTGGGCCGTAAGGGCATTCGATACGGTGGATAAGCTGAGTGCCTTCCGGAATTTCTGGCGTGCCAAGCAGATGTGCGAGGCCAATATCTTTAAAACATTCTGCAATCTGAGTAATACCCACCAGTTCCATTACGATGTAGCCGTCGGCGCATTTGTACAGACCGCAACCTGCATAGTAGGGATCTTTACCTTTGGTCATGCGCGGGCACATTTCGCCGCCGTTGAAGTAATCCATCATGAAGTACTGGCCCATACGCAGCATCACTTCGTACATAGCGATATCGATACTTTCACCTTTACCGGTTTCACGCACTTTATGCAGTGCTGCCAGCGCCGCCGTGGTTGCGGTCAGGCCAGAAAAGTAATCGGCGGTATACGGGAAGGCAGGCATTGGCTGGTCAACATCACCGTTCTGAATCAGGTAACCACTGAAGGCCTGGGCGATGGTGTTATAGGCCGGAAGATTGGTGTACTCCTCGGTGCCGTACTGACCAAAACCGGACAGGTGAGCGATAACCAGTTTCGGGTTGTGCTGCCACAGGACTTCATCGGTAATGCCACGACGGGCAAAGGCCGGACCTTTACTGGCTTCGATGAAGATATCGGTGGTTTCCATTAATTTCAGAAACGCTTCGCGGCCTTCATCTTTGAAAATATTTAACGACAGCGCGTGCAAATTACGGCGGGAGAGCTGCGGGTAGTTCGGTTGAACGCGAATGGTGTCGGCCCAGGCGACGTTCTCGATCCAGATAACTTCCGCCCCCCATTCTGCGAACATTTGCCCGGCGAACGGCCCGGCGATTTCGATACCGGAGAAGACAACGCGCAATCCGGCCAGCGGCCCGAATTTCGGCATGGGTAGATGATCCATTATTAGCTCCTGAAAAATTTATGTAGCGCATGACTGCCGGATGCGGCGTAAACGCTTTATCCGGCCGACATTCGTGCTCCCGTAGGCCTGATAAGACGCGTCAGCGTCGCATCAGGCAGCGCACGGACTTAGCGATATTGCTTCAGCACCGCGCGACCCAGCGTCAGGATCTGCATTTCGTCAGATCCTCCGGAAACGCGGTCTACACGCAGGTCACGCCAGAAGCGGCTGATGCGGTGGTTGCCCGCAATCCCAACACCGCCCAGCACCTGCATTGCGCTATCCACCACTTCAAATGCCGCATTGGCGCAGAAGTATTTGCACATCGCTGCATCGCCAGAGGTGATGGTGCCGTTGTCTGCTTTCCACGCTGCTTCATACAGCATGTTTTTCATGGAGTTTAATTTGATCGCCATGTGGGCGAATTTTTCCTGAATCAACTGGAAACGACCAATAGCCTCGCCAAACTGCACGCGCTGGTTGGCGTAGCGCGCCGCATCTTCAAAGGCGCACATCGCCGTACCGTAGTTGGTGAGAGCTACCAGGAAACGTTCATGATCGAACTCTTCTTTGACGCGGTTAAAGCCGTTACCTTCCCGACCGAACATGTCTTTCTCGTCCAGTTCCACATCGTCAAAGGTGATTTCACAGCAGCTATCCATACGCAGACCGAGCTTCTCTAGTTTGGTCACTTTGATGCCCGGTTTGCTCATATCAACAAACCATTCGGTGTAGACAGGTTTGTCCGGAGAAGCCCCGTCACGCGCCATCACCACGATGTACGGGGTGTAGGCGCTGCTGGTAATAAAACACTTACTACCATTAAGATAAATCTTACCATTTCTACGGGTATAAGTCGTTTTCAGGCTACCCACGTCAGAGCCAGCCCCGGGTTCGGTAATCGCTGAGTTCCACATCTGCTTACCAGTACCACGAAACGCCATAATCTTGTCGATCTGCTCTTGTGTGCCTTCGCGCAGGAAGGTGTTGAATCCACCCGGCAACTGGTACAGCACGTAGGTTGGTGCCCCCAAACGACCCAATTCCATCCACACGGCGGCGAGGGTGACAAAACCTGCGTCCAGCCCGCCGTGCTCTTCCGGGATAAGCAGGCTGTCGATACCCATATCTGCCAGTGCTTTGACAAAACGTTCCGGGTAGACGCTGTCACGGTCGCACTCGGCAAAATAGGCCTCCCAGTTTTCGCTGGCCATCAGTTCGCGGATACCGGCGACAAACAGTTCCTGCTCATCATTTAAATTAAAATCCATCTTTCAACCTCTTGATATTTTGTGGGTTAATTAATCTTTCCAGTTCTGTTTCGCGTCTTTAATAAAGGAGAGCGTCACCATAATGTTGACGAAGAACAGCGGGCATCCTCCGGCAATAATGGCGGTTTGAATCGGTTTCAGGCCGCCGAGCGCCAGCAGAACAATACCGATAATGCCAACCAGAATTGACCAGCCGATACGCACCAGCAGCGGTGGCTCTTCGCCATCGCGTACTTCGCGGCAAGTGGACATCGCCAGGGTATAAGAGCAGGCGTTAACCAGGGTAACGGTGGCGATAAAGCAGAGGATGAAGAAGCCCCACATGGTGGCGGTGCTGAGCGGTAGAGCAGCCCAGGTTTCGATGATGGCGCGCGCGACACCGTACTGTTCGATCAGATGCGGAATGTTGATGATGTTTTTATCCATCAACAGCAGAGTGTTACTACCGAGTACAGTCCACAGGATCCAGGTGGATGCGGTCAGACCCAGTACCATGCCGAAGCACAGTTCACGCACGGTACGACCACGGGAGATGCGGGCGAGGAAGATACTCATCTGGATAGCGTAAATTACCCACCATGCCCAGTAGAACACGGTCCAGCCCTGCGGGAAGCCGCCTTTGGCGATGGGATCGGTATAGAACAACATACGCGGCAGATACATCAGCAACATTCCCACCGAATCGGTGAAGTAGTTCATGATGAAGCTGGCACCGCTGACGATGAACACCCAACCCAGCATCAGGAAGCTCAGGTAACTACGCACGTCACTGGCGATACGTACCCCTTTTTGCAGACCACAGGCGACGCAAATGGCGTTGAGGATAATCCAGCAGGTAATGATGATAGCGTCCAGTTGCAGGGTATGCGGAATACCAAACAACCACTGCATACACTCGGTCACCAGCGGCGTAGCAAGGCCCAGGCTGGTGCCCATGGCGAAGATCAAGGCGACGAGATAGAAGTTGTCGACGATAGTGCCGAACAGCCCTTTGGCGTGTTTTTCACCTACCAGCGGCACCAGGGTGGAGCTGGGGCGAATCACTTCCATTTTGCGGACAAAGAAGAAGTAAGCGAAGGCGACGGAGAGGAAGCTGTAAGTGGCCCACGGCAACGGTCCCCAGTGGAACAAGCTGTAAGCCAGCCCCAGCTCTTTCGCACCCGTCGAGTTCGGTTCTAAGCCAAACGGCGGGGTAGAGGTGTAGTAGTAGATCTCAATCGATCCCCAGAACAGTACGGCAGCAGACGTGCAGGAGGCGAACATCATAAAGATCCAACTGGCGGTACTAAATTCTGGTGGTTCGTTACCTAAACGCTTTTTGGCATACGGGCCAAACACCAGCCAGAACCAACCGAAAAGCATCACCACCATATACCATTCAAATGCCCATCCCCATACATTGGTGACGTAACTGAATACAGCATTAATAACGACATTCGCCGCATCCAGATCTCTGACTGTAAGCCAACAAAGTATGCCGACGACTATTAACGGCGGAAAGAAAACCTTCGGTTCTATTCCCGTTTTTCTCTTTTCATTCTTCATGAGTTAATTCCACTGTGAAAACGAATATTTATTTTGCGTTCCCGTTTGTTTTATTTTTGTTAACATTTAATATGATTATTATTAACCTCGTGGACGCGTTAATGGCTAACTCATAATGGGTATTCAACAAGCTGCATTCTGTGATTGTTATCACATTTTTGTTTCGGGTAAATAGAGGGCATTTTTGTGTTAATTTTGATTATTAATCAGTTTGTTATGTTCTGATATGAGTAAAAAAATAGCATCTGACTTTCAATATTGGTGATCCATAAAACAATATTGAAAATTTCTTTTTGCTACGCCGTGTTTTCAATATTGGTGAGGAACTTAACAATATTGAAAGTTGGATTTATCTGCGTGTGACATTTTCAATATTGGTGATTAAAGTTTTATTTCCAAATTAAAGGGCGTGATATCTGTAATTAACACCACCGATATGAACGACGTTTCCTTCATGATTTCTGGAGATGCAATGAAGATTATTACTTGCTATAAGTGCGTGCCTGATGAACAGGATATTGCGGTCAATAATGCTGATGGTTCGTTAGACTTCAGTAAAGCCGATGCCAAAATAAGCCAATACGATCTCAACGCTATTGAAGCGGCTTGCCAGCTAAAGCAACAGGCAGCAGAGGCGCAGGTGACGGCCTTAAGTGTGGGCGGTAAAGCCCTGACCAACGCCAAAGGGCGTAAAGATGTGCTATCGCGCGGCCCGGATGAACTGATTGTGGTGATTGATGACCAGTTCGAGCAGGCACTGCCGCAACAAACGGCGACCGCACTGGCTGCTGCCGCCCAGAAAGCAGGCTTTGATTTGATCCTTTGTGGCGATGGTTCTTCCGACCTTTATGCCCAACAGGTTGGTTTGCTGGTGGGCGAAATCCTCGATATTCCAGTCGTTAACGGTGTCAGCAAAATTATTTCCCTGACGGCAGATACCCTCACCGTTGAGCGCGAACTGGAAGATGAAACCGAAACCTTAAGCATTCCGTTGCCTGCGGTTGTTGCTGTTTCCACTGATATCAACTCCCCACAAATTCCTTCGATGAAAGCCATTCTCGGCGCGGCGAAAAAGCCAGTCCAGGTATGGTCGGCGGCGGATATTGGCTTTAACGCCGTGGAAGCCTGGTCTGAACAACAGGTTGCCGCACCGAAACAGCGCGAGCGTCAGCGCATCGTGATTGAAGGCGACGGCGAAGAACAGATCGCCGCATTTGCTGAAAATCTTCGCAAAGTCATTTAATTACAGGGGATGCTATGAACACGTTTTCTCAAGTCTGGGTATTCAGCGATACCCCTTCTCGTCTGCCGGAACTGATGAACGGTGCGCAGGCTTTAGCTAATCAAATCAACACATTTGTCCTCAATGATGCCGACGGCGCACTGGCAATCCAGTTTGGCGCTAATCATGTCTGGAAATTAAGCGGCAAACCGGACGATCGGATGATCGAAGATTACGCCGGTGTCATGGCTGACACTATTCGCCAGCACGGCGCATACGGTCTGGTGCTGTTGCCGAATACCCGTCGCGGCAAATTACTGGCGGCAAAACTGGGTTACCGCCTTAAAGCGGCGGTTTCGAACGATGCCAGCGCCGTTAGCGTGCAGGACGGTAAAGCGACAGTGAAACACATGGTTTACGGCGGTCTGGCGATTGGCGAAGAACGCATTGCCACGCCGTATGCGGTACTGACCATCAGCAGCGGCACGTTTGATGCGGCTCAGCCAGACGCGTCACGTACTGGCGAAACACACACCGTGGCGTGGCAGGCTCCGGCGGTGGCGATTACCCGCACGGCAACGCAGGCGCGCCAGAGCAACAGCGTCGATCTGGATAAAGCCCGTCTGGTGGTCAGCGTCGGTCGCGGCATTGGCAGCAAAGAGAACATTGCGCTGGCAGAACAGCTTTGCAAGGCGATAGGTGCGGAGCTGGCCTGTTCTCGTCCGGTGGCAGAAAACGAAAAATGGATGGAGCACGAACGCTATGTCGGTATCTCCAACCTGATGCTGAAACCTGAACTGTACCTGGCGGTGGGGATCTCCGGGCAGATCCAGCACATGGTTGGCGCTAACGCATCGCAAACCATTTTCGCCATCAACAAAGATAAAAATGCGCCGATCTTCCAGTACGCGGATTACGGCATTGTTGGCGACGCCGTGAAGATCCTTCCGGCGCTGACCGCAGCTTTAGCACGTTGATCCACTCTGGCAGGGCTGCATTTTGGCCCTGCCGCTGACAGGGAGCTCTTATGTCCGAAGATATCTTTGACGCCATCATCGTCGGTGCAGGGCTTGCCGGTTCGGTTGCCGCACTGGTGCTCGCCCGCGAAGGTGCGCAAGTGTTAGTTATCGAGCGTGGCAATTCCGCAGGTGCCAAGAACGTCACCGGCGGGCGTCTCTATGCCCACAGTCTGGAACACATTATTCCAGGTTTCGCCGAATCCGCCCCCGTAGAACGCCTGATCACCCATGAAAAACTCGCGTTTATGACGGAAAAGTCAGCGATGACTATGGACTACTGCAATGGCGACGAAACCTCGCCATCCCAGCGTTCTTACTCCGTTTTGCGCAGTAAATTTGATGCCTGGTTGATGGAGCAGGCCGAAGAGGCGGGCGCGCAGTTAATTACCGGGATTCGTGTCGATAACCTCGTACAGCGCGATGGCAAAGTTGTCGGCGTAGAAGCCGATGGCGATGTGATTGAAGCGAAAACGGTGATCCTTGCTGACGGGGTGAACTCCATCCTTGCCGAAAAGCTGGGGATGGCTAAACGTGTTAAACCGACGGATGTGGCGGTTGGCGTGAAGGAACTGATCGAGTTACCGAAGTCGGTAATCGAAGACCGCTTTCAGTTGAAGGGTAATCAGGGCGCGGCTTGCCTGTTTGCGGGATCACCCACCGATGGCCTGATGGGCGGCGGCTTTCTTTATACCAATGAAAACACTCTATCGCTGGGGTTGGTTTGTGGTCTGCATCATCTGCATGACGCGAAAAAATCGGTGCCGCAAATGCTGGAAGATTTCAAACAACATCCGGCCGTTGCACCGCTGATCGCAGGCGGCAAGCTGGTGGAATATTCCGCTCACGTAGTGCCGGAAGCAGGCATCAACATGCTACCGGAGCTGGTCGGTGACGGCGTACTGATTGCCGGTGATGCCGCCGGAATGTGTATGAACCTCGGTTTTACTATTCGCGGTATGGATCTGGCGATTGCCGCCGGGGAAGCTGCTGCAAAAACCGTGCTTTCAGCGATGAAAAGCGACGATTTCAGTAAGCAAAAACTGGCGGAATATCGTCAGCATCTTGAGAGTGGCCCACTGCGCGATATGCGCATGTACCAGAAACTACCGGCGTTCCTTGATAACCCACGCATGTTTAGCGGTTACCCGGAACTGGCGGTGGGCGTGGCGCGTGACCTGTTCACCATTGACGGCAGCGCGCCGGAACTGATGCGCAAGAAAATCCTCCGCCACGGCAAGAAAGTGGGCTTCATCAATCTGATCAAGGATGGCATGAAAGGAGTGACCGTTTTATGACTTCTCCCGTCAATGTGGACGTCAAACTGGGCGTCAATAAATTCAATGTCGATGAAGAGCATCCGCACATTGTTGTAAAGGCCGACGCGGATAAACAGGCGCTGGAGCTGCTGGTAAAAGCGTGCCCCGCAGGTCTGTATAAGAAGCAGGATGATGGCAGTGTGCGCTTCGATTACGCCGGATGTCTGGAGTGTGGCACCTGCCGCATTCTGGGGCTGGGGTCGGCGCTGGAACAGTGGGAATACCCGCGCGGCACCTTTGGTGTGGAGTTTCGTTACGGCTGATGTTGGTTTGATACGTAACGCCGTACTGACTCTCATTGCAAAAAAACAG
The DNA here is from genome assembly GCF_009820205.1 of Escherichia sp. HH26CH. Classification (NCBI taxonomy): domain Bacteria; kingdom Pseudomonadati; phylum Pseudomonadota; class Gammaproteobacteria; order Enterobacterales; family Enterobacteriaceae; genus Escherichia; species Escherichia sp. HH26CH. Next base: position 181,854 of record NZ_VNXM01000038.1, on the reverse strand, counting down.
GAATAACCCATGCAACCGTCCAGAAACTTTGACGATCTCAAATTCTCCTCAATTCACCGCCGCATTTTGCTGTGGGGAAGCGGTGGCCCGTTTCTGGATGGTTATGTACTGGTAATGATTGGCGTGGCGCTGGAGCAACTGACTCCTGCGCTAAAGCTGGACGCAGACTGGATTGGCTTGCTAGGGGCGGGAACGCTCGCCGGGCTGTTTGTCGGTACATCGCTGTTTGGCTATATCTCCGATAAGGTCGGACGGCGCAAAATGTTCCTCATTGATATCATCGCCATTGGTGTGATATCGGTAGCAACGATGTTTGTCTCATCCCCCATCGAACTACTGGTGATGCGGGTACTCATCGGCATTGTCATCGGTGCAGATTATCCCATCGCGACTTCGATGATCACTGAGTTCTCCAGCACCCGTCAGCGGGCGTTTTCAATCAGCTTTATCGCCGCGATGTGGTATGTCGGCGCGACTTGCGCCGATTTGGTCGGCTATTGGCTTTATGATGTGGAAGGCGGCTGGCGCTGGATGCTGGGTAGCGCAGCGATCCCCTGTTTGTTGATTTTGATTGGTCGATTCGAACTGCCTGAATCTCCCCGCTGGTTGTTACGCAAAGGGCGAGTAAAAGAGTGCGAAGAGATGATGATCAAACTGTTTGGCGAACCGGTGGCTTTCGATGAAGAGCAGCCGCAGCAAACCCGTTTTCGCGATCTGTTTAATCGCCGCCATTTTCCTTTTGTTCTGTTTGTTGCCGCCATCTGGACCTGCCAGGTGATCCCGATGTTCGCCATTTACACCTTTGGCCCGCAAATTGTTGGTTTGTTGGGATTGGGGGTTGGCAAAAACGCGGCGCTGGGGAACGTGGTGATTAGCCTGTTCTTTATGCTCGGCTGTATTCCGCCGATGCTGTGGCTTAATACTGCCGGACGGCGTCCGTTGTTGATTGGCAGCTTTGCCATGATGACGCTGGCGTTGGCGGTTTTGGGGCTGATCCCGGATATGGGGATCTGGCTGGTAGTGATGGCATTTGCGGTGTATGCCTTTTTCTCTGGTGGGCCGGGTAATTTGCAGTGGCTCTATCCTAATGAACTCTTCCCGACGGATATCCGCGCCTCTGCTGTGGGCGTGATTATGTCCTTAAGCCGTATTGGCACCATTGTTTCAACCTGGGCGCTGCCGATCTTTATCAATAATTACGGCATCAGTAACACGATGCTGATGGGAGCAGGTATCTCGCTGTTTGGTTTGCTGATTTCCATTGCGTTTGCGCCAGAGACACGGGGGATGTCGCTGGCCCAGACCAGCAATATGACGATCCGCAGGCAACGAATGGGGTAATTTATTCAGATTTCTGCCTTTTTTGAATCAATATTATTGACTATTAGCTGCGTGAATATGTGACTACACTTTGTGGGAAAACAAAGGCGTAAACACGCGAGTTAACTATGATCCTCATAATTTATGCGCATCCGTATCCGCATCATTCTCATGCGAATAAACGGATGCTTGAACACGCAAGGACGCTGGAAGGCGTCGAAGTTCGCTCTCTTTATCAACTCTATCCTGACTTCAATATCGATATTGCTGCCGAGCAGGAGGCGTTGTCTCGCGCCGATCTGATCGTCTGGCAGCACCCGATGCAGTGGTACAGCATTCCACCGCTCCTTAAACTTTGGATCGATAAAGTCTTCTCGCACGGCTGGGCTTACGGTCACGGCGGTACGGCGCTGCATGGCAAACATTTGCTGTGGGCGGTGACGACCGGCGGCGGGGAAAGCCATTTTGAGATTGGCGCGCATCCGGGCTTTGATGTGCTGTCGCAGCCGCTACAGGCGACGGCAATCTACTGCGGGCTGAACTGGCTGCCACCGTTTGCCATGCACTGTACCTTTATTTGTGACGACGAAACCCTCGAAGGGCAGGCGCGTCACTATAAGCAACGTCTGCTGGAATGGCAGGAGGCACATCATGGATAGCCATACGCTGATTCAGGCGCTGATCTACCTCGGTTCGGCGGCGCTGATTGTACCCATTGCGGTGCGCCTAGGGCTTGGCTCGGTTCTTGGCTACCTGATCGCGGGCTGCATTATTGGCCCGTGGGGGCTGCGACTGGTGACCGATGCCGAATCTATCCTCCACTTTGCCGAGATTGGCGTGGTGCTGATGCTGTTTATTATCGGCCTCGAACTCGATCCACAAAGGCTGTGGAAGTTGCGTGCGGCAGTGTTTGGTGGTGGTGCATTACAGATGGTGGTTTGCGGCGGCCTGCTGGGGCTGTTCTGCATGTTCCTTGGTCTGCGCTGGCAGGTAGCGGAACTGATCGGCATGACACTGGCGCTCTCATCAACGGCAATTGCCATGCAGGCGATGAATGAACGCAACCTGATGGTGACACAAATGGGCCGTAGCGCCTTTGCGGTGCTGCTGTTCCAGGATATCGCCGCGATCCCGCTGGTAGCGATGATCCCGCTACTGGCGGCGAGCAGTGCCTCGACGACGATGGGCGCATTTGCTCTCTCGGCGTTAAAAGTGGCGGGTGCACTGGTGCTGGTGGTACTGCTGGGGCGCTATGTCACGCGTCCGGCGCTGCGTTTTGTTGCCCGCTCTGGCTTGCGGGAAGTGTTTAGTGCCGTGGCGTTATTCCTCGTGTTTGGCTTTGGTTTGCTGCTGGAAGAGGTCGGCTTGTCGATGGCGATGGGGGCGTTTCTGGCGGGCGTACTGCTGGCAAGCTCGGAATACCGCCATGCGTTGGAAAGCGATATCGAGCCATTTAAAGGTTTGCTGTTGGGGCTGTTTTTCATCGGTGTTGGCATGTCGATAGACTTTGGCACGCTGCTTGAAAATCCGTTGCGCATTGTCATTTTGCTGCTCGGTTTCCTCATCATCAAAATCGCCATGCTGTGGCTGATTGCCCGACCGTTGCAGGTGCCGAATAAACAGCGTCGCTGGTTTGCGGTGCTGTTAGGGCAGGGCAGTGAGTTTGCCTTTGTGGTATTTGGTGCGGCGCAGATGGCGAATGTGCTGGAGCCGGAGTGGGCGAAGTCGCTGACCCTGGCGGTGGCGCTGTCGATGGCGGCAACGCCGATTCTGCTGGTGATCCTCAATCGCCTTGAGCAATCTTCTACCGAACAAGCGCGTGAAGCCGATGAGATTGATGAAGAACAGCCGCGGGTGATCATTGCCGGATTCGGTCGTTTTGGGCAGATAACCGGACGTTTACTGCTCTCCAGCGGGGTGAAAATGGTGGTGCTCGATCATGATCCTGACCATATCGAAACCTTGCGCAAATTTGGCATGAAAGTGTTTTACGGCGATGCCACGCGGATGGATTTACTGGAATCTGCCGGAGCGGCGAAAGCAGAAGTGCTGATTAACTCCATTGACGATCCACAAACCAACCTGCAACTGACGGAGATGGTGAAAGAACATTTCCCGCATCTGCAGATTATTGCCCGCGCCCGTGATGTCGATCACTACATTCGTTTGCGTCAGGCAGGCGTTGAAAAGCCAGAGCGTGAAACCTTTGAAGGGGCACTGAAAACCGGGCGTCTGGCGCTGGAAAGTTTAGGTCTGGGGCCGTATGAAGCGCGGGAGCGTGCAGATGTGTTCCGCCGCTTTAATATTCAGATGGTGGAAGAGATGGCAATGGTTGAGAACGACACCAAAGCCCGTGCGGCGGTCTATAAACGCACCAGCGCGATGTTAAGTGAGATCATTACCGAAGACCGTGAACATCTGTCATTAATTCAACGACATGGCTGGCAGGGAACCGAAGAAGGTAAACATACCGGCAACATGGCGGATGAACCGGAAACGAAACCCTCATCCTAATAAAGAGTGACGTAAATCACACTTTACAGCTAACTGTTTGTTTTTGTTTCATTGTAATGCGGCGAGTCCAGGGGGAGAGCGTGGACTCGCCAGCAGAATATAAAATTTTCCTCAACATCATCCTCGCACCAGTCGACGACGGTTTACGCTTTACGTATAGTGGCGACAATTTTTTTTATCGGGAAATCTCAATGATCAGTCTGATTGCGGCGTTAGCGGTAGATCGCGTTATCGGCATGGAAAACGCCATGCCGTGGAACCTGCCTGCCGATCTCGCCTGGTTTAAGCGCAACACCTTAAATAAACCCGTGATTATGGGCCGCCATACCTGGGAATCCATCGGTCGTCCGCTGCCAGGACGCAAAAATATTATCCTCAGCAGTCAACCGGGTACGGATGATCGCGTAACGTGGGTGAAGTCGGTGGATGAAGCCATCGCGGCGTGTGGTGACGTACCAGAAATCATGGTGATTGGCGGTGGTCGCGTTTATGAGCAGTTTCTGCCAAAAGCGCAAAAACTGTATCTGACGCATATCGACGCAGAAGTGGAAGGCGACACCCATTTCCCGGATTACGAGCCGGATGACTGGGAATCGGTATTCAGCGAATTCCACGACGCTGATGCGCAGAACTCTCATAGCTATTGCTTTGAGATTCTGGAGCGGCGGTAATTCTTCTCAAGATAAAGTGTTTACATGGCATAAGGAGGCCGATGTGAATTACTTTTATCAACTTAAAATTACGCTTAAACATGTCGAACCGGCAGTCTGGCGCCGGTTTGTTGTTCCCGCCAATCTGACGCTTGATCGATTACACGATGTTGTGCAGATCGTCATGGGGTGGGATGACAGTCATTTGCACAATTTTAAATTCAAAAAGCAAATTTATACGGAATTCCCCGAAGCGGTAAATGAGACGGATGAAGCTGAAATTCGGCTAAACGAACTGCTTAAGAGTAAAAGGAATAAATTAACCTACACCTATGATTTTGGTGATTGCTGGGAGCATGAAATCGTCCTTGAAGATAAAAGCCACTTTGGGGATGAAATGCAGACTCCTTTTGAGTGCGTTGAAGGCTCGATGATGTGTCCTCCTGAAGATATCGGTGGACCTGAAAGCTACATGCATTTTTTGAAGGTTATTTTTGATCCGCAGAATAATGAAGAAGAGTATGAAGCGTATCTTGAGATACTGGGCCTGGAAGAAAAGAGTAATAGTGATATTAAGGAATTCATTTTCAGCTATGACCGTGATGTTGTGAATGCAGCCCTGCAATTATATGCGCGCTGGTCGCGAGAGCGTGCGCTAGCCTTCGATGACGATTATTGAGCCATAAAATGTAGCGCGGAGTTGTTTTGCCGCGCTGCTTTGTTGAATTTTGCGATGCCAGCGCGCACCGAACTTTGATTAAAGGAGCATTAGATTTTATGCTCGACGGGATTTAAGACGCGACCGCCTCTCCCTCACCCATATCTTTATGCCGGTTCGACGGCTGGACAAAATACTGTTTATCTTCCCAGCGCAGGCAGGTTAATGAACCGCCCCAGCAACAGCCGGTATCCAGCGCGTAAATACCTTCCGGCGTACCTTTGCCTTCCAGCGATGCCCAGTGACCAAAGGCGATGCTGTACTCTTCAGCGACGGGGCCAGGAATCGCAAACCACGGTTTCAGTGGGGCAGGGGCTTCTTCCGGCGATTCTTTGCTGTACATATCCAGTTGACCGTTCGGGAAGCAAAAGCGCATACGGGTAAAGGCGTTGGTGATAAACCGCAGTCTTCCCAGCCCCCGCAATTCCGGTGACCAGTTATTTGGCATATCGCCGTACATGGCATCCAGGAAGAAGGGATAGGAGTCGCTCGACAGCACCGCTTCTACATCGCGCGCGCATTCTTTGGCAGTCTGCAGATCCCACTGCGGCGTGATCCCTGCGTGGGCCATCACCAGTTTTTTCTCTTCGTCGATTTGCAGCAGAGGCTGGCGACGCAGCCAGTTAAGCAGCTCGTCGGCATCCGGCGCTTCCAGCAGCGGTGTCAGGCGATCTTTCGGTTTATTGCGGCTGATCCCGGCAAATACCGCCAGCAGATGCAGATCGTGATTGCCCAGCACCAGACGTACGCTGTCGCCTAAGGATTTCACATAGCGCAGAACATCCAGCGAACCAGGGCCGCGCGCGACCAGATCGCCTGTCAGCCAGAGGGTGTCTTTCCCAGGGGTAAATTCTACTTTATGCAGCAATGCGATCAGTTCATCGTAACAACCATGAACGTCGCCAATAAGGTATGTCGCCATATTCTTTTAATGAATGAGTGTGGGAACGGCGAGTCGGAATACGGGAATGTCGATGCTGAAAGGGACGCCATTTTCATCGATCATTTCGTAGTGACCCTGCATGGTGCCCAGCGGGGTTTCAATGATTGCACCGCTGGTGTACTGGTACTCTTCGCCAGGCGCGATAAGTGGCTGGACGCCAACCACTCCTTCGCCCTGGACTTCGGTTTCACGGCCATTGCCATTGGTGATCAGCCAGTAACGCCCCAACAACTGCACTGGCGCTCGCCCCAGATTGCGTATGGTTACGGTATAAGCAAAAACGTAACGTTCATTATCAGGTGAAGATTGTGCCTCAATGTAGACGCTTTGAACCTGAATACACACTCGGGGCGAATTGATCATCGTTAACTCTCCTGCAAAGGCGCGTTCTCCGCCAGATAGTTCGCCATCTGGCAATATTGCGCGACAGAGATATTTTCCGCTCGCATCGCCGGGTCGATCCCCATTCCCGTTAACACCTCGACGCTAAACAGGTTGCCGAGGCTGTTACGAATGGTTTTACGACGCTGGTTAAAGGCTTCGGTGGTGATGCGGCTCAACACGCGAACATCTTTGACCGGGTGAGGCATCGTTGCATGAGGAACCAGGCGCACGACGGCGGAATCCACTTTGGGTGGTGGTGTAAAGGCTGACGGCGGAACTTCCAGCACCGGGATCACGTTGCAATAGTATTGCGCCATGACGCTTAATCGACCATACGCCTTGCTGTTCGGTCCTGCAACCAGACGATTCACCACCTCTTTTTGCAACATAAAGTGCATGTCGGCAATGGCATCAGTATAGCTAAACAGATGGAACATCAACGGCGTGGAGATGTTATAAGGCAGGTTGCCGAAAACACGCAGCGGCTGGCCCATTTTTGTAGCCAGTTCGCCAAAGTTAAAGGTCATCGCATCCTGCTGATAAATCGTCAGTTTCGGGCCTAAGAATGGATGCGTTTGCAGACGTGCCGCCAGATCGCGGTCAAGTTCGATGACCGTCAGCTGGTCCAGACGTTCGCCGACCGGTTCGGTCAATGCCGCCAGACCGGGGCCGATTTCGACCATCGCCTGGCCCTTCTGCGGGTTAATGGCAGAAACAATGCTGTCGATCACGAACTGATCGTTGAGAAAGTTTTGCCCGAAGCGTTTACGGGCTAAGTGGCCCTGGTGGACTCGATTATTCATTGGGTGTTAACAATCATTTTGATGGCGAGATTAAGCGCCGTAATAAAACTGCCGACATCGGCTTTGCCACGTCCCGCCAGTTCAAGCGCGGTGCCGTGGTCCACTGATGTGCGAATAAAGGGCAGGCCCAGCGTAATGTTCACACCGCGCCCGAAGCCCTGGTATTTTAGCACGGGAAGACCCTGATCGTGGTACATCGCCAGCACGGCGTCGGCGTTATCGAGATATTTCGGCTGAAACAGGGTATCGGCAGGCAGCGGCCCGTTAAGTTTCATCCCCTGCCCCCGTAACTCGTCGAGCACCGGAATGATAGTGTCTATCTCTTCCGTACCCATATGACCGCCTTCGCCCGCGTGCGGATTCAGCCCGCAGACCAGAATGCGCGGTTCGGCAATACCAAATTTGGTCCGCAAATCGTGATGCAAAATAGCAATGACTTCGTGCAAAAGCGCAGGGGTGATAGCGTCTGCGATATCGCGCAGCGGTAAATGCGTCGTTGCCAGCGCCACGCGAAGTTCTTCGGTCGCCAGCATCATTACCACTTTTTTCACCTGCGAACGCTCTTCGAAAAACTCGGTATGACCGGTAAACGGAATGCCTGCGTCGTTAATGACGCCTTTATGCACGGGGCCTGTGATCAGCGCAGCAAATTCACCGTTCAGACAGCCATCACACGCTCGCGCCAGCGTCTCCACCACATAATGCCCATTTTCAACCGCTAACTGCCCCGCAGTGACAGATTCACGTAGCGCGACAGGAAGTAGCGTTAATGTGCCCGCAGTTTGCGGTTGTGCAGGGGAGTTGGGGGTATAAGGGCGGAGGGTGAGCGGCAAACCGAGCATCGCTGCCCGGTCGGTAAGGAGAGTGGCATCGGCACAAACAACCAGTTCGACCGGCCACTCACGCTGTGCAAGCTGGACAACTAAGTCCGGGCCAATCCCGGCGGGTTCGCCGGGAGTGATCACAACACGTTGGGTTTTAATCATTAGTTGCTCAGGATTTTAACGTAGGCGCTGGCACGTTGTTCCTGCATCCAGCTTGCTGCTTCTTCCGAGAACTTACGGTTCATCAGCATGCGGTATGCACGATCTTTCTGCGCAGCGTCGGTTTTATCGACATTACGGGTATCCAGCAGTTCGATTAAATGCCAGCCGAATGAAGAGTGAACCGGTGCACTCATTTGACCTTTGTTCAGGCGGGTCAGGGCGTCACGGAAGGCCGGATCGAAAATATCTGGCGTAGCCCAGCCGAGATCACCGCCCTGGTTAGCAGAGCCTGGATCCTGAGAAAACTCTTTCGCTGCGGCAGCAAAAGTCGTTTTACCACTCTTGATATCGGCAGCAATCTGTTCCAGTTTCACGCGGGCCTGTTCGTCAGTCATGATCGGCGACGATTTCAGCAGAATATGGCGAGCATGAACTTCGGTCACCGAGATATTTTTGCTTTCGCCGCGCAGGTCGTTAACTTTCAGAATATGGAAGCCAACGCCGGAACGAATCGGGCCAACAATGTCGCCTTTCTTCGCGGTGCTTAATGCCTGGGCGAAGATCCCCGGCAACTCCTGAATACGGCCCCAGCCCATCTGGCCGCCGTTCAGCGCCTGCTGGTCGGCAGAATGAGCAATCGCCAGCTTACCGAAATCAGCGCCGTTACGCGCCTGATCGACAATGGCACGCGCCTGGCTTTCCGCTTCGTTCACCTGATCAGAGGTCGGGTTTTCTGGCAGCGGAATCAGGATGTGGCTCAGGTTCAGCTCAGTGCTGGCATCGTTTTGGTTACCCACCTGCTGCGCCAGAGATTCAACTTCCTGCGGCAGGATAGTGATGCGACGACGCACTTCGTTGTTACGCACTTCAGAGATAATCATCTCTTTGCGGATCTGGTTACGATAGGTGTTGTAGTTCAGACCGTCGTAAGCCAGACGGCTGCGCATCTGATCCAGCGTCATGTTGTTTTGCTTCGCGATGTTAGCAATCGCCTGATCGAGCTGCTCATCGGAGATTTTCACTCCCATTTTCTGCCCCATCTGCAGGATGATTTGATCCATGATCAAACGCTCCATGATTTGGTGGCGCAGCGTAGCATCATCAGGAAGTTGCTGCCTTGCCTGGGCAGCGTTCAGTTTTACCGACTGCATTAATCCATCAACGTCGCTTTCCAGCACGACGCCGTTATTGACGACGGCTGCGACTTTATCGACTACCTGGGGGGCAGCGAAACTGGTATTCGCGATCATGGCGATACCGAGAAGCAGCGTTTTCCAGTTCTTCATACTTTTTCCATTTCAATTAACCGCACTGCGGATTACGTGGTAAATCAACAAATCACAAAGTGTTTTGATACGGCAGAATGTTCGAACGCAGCATCTCTTGCGTACCCAGACCGTAGTTGGAGCTCAGGCCGCGAAGTTCGATGTTAAAGCCGATTGCGTTGTCATATACCGCATGTTGTTTATCGTTATCCCAACCGTTCAGCTTCCGCTCGTAACCGACGCGAATCGCATAGCAGCAGGAGCTATATTGCACACCTAACATAGAGTCGGCTTGCTTGTTCGCATTGGTGTCGTAGTAGTAGGCCCCGACAATTGACCAACGATCGGCAATTGGCCAGCTGGCGACGGCACCTACCTGCGAAATACCATTCTTATATTGCTCTGCCGTGGAATAGTACTTAGGCAGCGTAGCCTGAATATATTCCGGGCTGGCGTAACGGTAGTTCAACTGCACCAGACGGTCTTCATCCCGACGGTATTCAATGCTGGAGTTACTGGTGGCTACGTTATCCAGGCGCGTGTCGTACTGAATCCCGCCACGCAACCCCCAGCGCTCGGAGATACGCCAGTAGGTATCGCCTGCCCATACCAGTGAGCCCGTTTTGTCGTCATTCTCCCATGTTATGTTGTCATCGCCAGTGCGAGACTCCGTGAAATAGTAGATTTGACCAACGGAAATATTAAAACGTTCAACGGCAGCATCATCATATATGCGAGATGTGACACCGGTCGTCACCTGGTTAGCGGAGGCAATACGGTCAAGACCGCCATAAGTCCGGTCCCGGAACAGGCCTGAGTAGTCAGATTGCAGCAGAGACGAGTCGTAGTTATAGATGTCGCTCTGATCGCGATACGGCACGTACAAATACTGCGCGCGCGGTTCCAGCGTTTGGGTATAACCCGGTGCCAGCATTTCCATATCGCGTTCAAAGACCATTTTGCCGTCAACTTTGAATTGCGGCATTACGCGGTTAACGGATTCGTCCAGCTTGGTTGTGTTTCTGGAGTTATACCAGTCAAGGTTGGTTTGCTGATAATGGGTTGCCAGCAACTTCGCTTCGGTATTGATGCTGCCCCAGTTATTAGAGAGCGGCAAATTGATGGTCGGTTCCAGGTGAACACGGGTTGCTTCAGGCATGTCGTCTCTGGTGTTAACAAAGTGCACAGCCTGGCCGTAAATGCGCGTATCAAATGGACCAACATCATTCTGGTAGTAGTTAACGTCTAACTGCGGCTCTGCCGAGTAGCTACTGGTGTTCTGTTCGCTGAAGACCTGGAACTGCTTGGTTGAAACGGTGGCATTGAAGTTTTGTACCGCATAGCCAACGCTGAATTTTTGCGTTGCGTAGCCGTCAGTACTGGAACCGTACTTGTTATCGAAATCATTGAAGTAGCTAGGATCGCTGACCTTGGTGTAGTCGACGTTGAAACGCCACACCTGATCCATGACCCCGGAGTGGTTCCAGTAGAACAACCAACGACGTGAACTGTCATCGTTCGGGTGTTCATCTTCATAGACTTTATCGGAAGGCAGATAGTCCAGTTCCATCAAACCTGCGCCCGCCTGGGAGAGGTAGCGGAATTCGTTCTCCCACATGATGTTGCCACGACGATGCATATAATGCGGCGTGATGGTGGCATCCATATTTGGCGCAATGTTCCAGTAATATGGCAGGTAGAACTCAAAGTAGTTGGTGGTGGTGTACTTGGCGTTCGGGATCAAGAAACCAGAACGACGTTTGTCACCCACCGGCAACTGCAAATATGGGCTATAAAAGATCGGTACCGGACCCACCTTAAAGCGGGCGTTCCAGATTTCCGCAACTTGTTCTTCGCGGTCATGAATAATTTCGCTACCTACTACGCTCCAGGTGTCGGAACCCGGCAGACAGGAGGTAAAGCTACCGTTATCCAGAATGGTATAGCGGTTTTCACCACGTTGTTTCATCAGGTCCGCTTTACCGCGACCCTGGCGACCCACCATCTGGTAATCACCTTCCCAGACGTTGGTATCTTTGGTGTTCAGGTTCGCCCAGCCTTTCGGCCCTTTGAGGATGACCTGGTTATCGTCGTAATGGACATTACCGAGCGCATCAACGGTACGTACTGGCTCCGGCTGTCCTGGTGCCTCTTTTTGATGGAGCTGCACTTCGTCGGCCTGCAGACGGCTGTTACCCTGCATGATATCCACGCTGCCAGTAAACACGGCGTCATCCGGGTAGTCCCCTTTCGCGTGGTCAGCATTGATAGTCACGGGTAAGTCATTGGTATCGCCCTGTACCAGAGGACGATCATAGCTTGGCACGCCCAACATGCACTGTGAGGCGAGGTCGGCTGCCAGTCCCTGTTGACTATAAAGGGCGGTGGCAATCATGGTGGCCAGGAGAGTGGGGATACGTTTTTTCATACGTTGATTTTATTGTTCCATCATCGGTAACGTTGCGCGTGACAAACGGTCAGAGACTAACGTACTCGTCATCTCTACGCTAGTGTTAATCCTGTCCGAATAGCGTCAGTGGTGTTAGGCACGGCATTGAATGACAGGTATGATAATGCAAATTATAGGCGATGTCCCACAATTGACCGCAGCCGGAAAACGGTAAAAGCACCTTTATATTGTGGGAGATAGCCCTGATATCCGTGTGTCGATTTGGGGAATATATGCAGTATTGGGGAAAAATCATTGGCGTGGCCGTGGCCTTACTGATGGGCGGCGGCTTTTGGGGCGTAGTGTTAGGCCTGTTAATTGGCCATATGTTTGATAAAGCCCGTAGCCGTAAAATGGCGTGGTTCGCCAACCAGCGTGAGCGTCAGGCGCTGTTTTTTGCCACCACTTTTGAAGTGATGGGGCATTTAACCAAATCCAAAGGTCGCGTCACGGAGGCTGATATTCATATCGCCAGCCAGTTGATGGACCGAATGAACCTTCATGGCGCTTCCCGTACTGCGGCGCAAAATGCGTTCCGGGTTGGAAAATCAGACAATTACCCACTGCGCGAAAAGATGCGCCAGTTTCGCAGTGTCTGCTTTGGTCGTTTTGACTTAATTCGTATGTTTCTGGAGATCCAGATTCAGGCGGCGTTTGCTGATGGTTCGCTGCATCCGAATGAACGGGCGGTGCTGTATGTCATTGCCGAAGAGTTAGGCATCTCCCGCGCCCAGTTTGACCAGTTTTTGCGCATGATGCAGGGCGGTGCACAGTTTGGCGGCGGTTATCAGCAGCAATCTGGCGGTGGTAACTGGCAGCAAGCGCAGCGTGGCCCGACGCTGGAAGATGCCTGTAATGTGCTGGGCGTGAAGCCGACGGATGATGCGACCACCATTAAACGTGCCTATCGTAAGCTGATGAGCGAGCACCATCCGGATAAGCTGGTAGCAAAAGGTTTGCCGCCTGAGATGATGGAGATGGCGAAGCAGAAAGCGCAGGAAATTCAGCAGGCCTATGAGCTGATAAAGCAGCAGAAAGGGTTTAAATAAGTTTCAGGGTGAGTAAGAAGAGAAGGCCTTAGCGCCTTCTCCTGCCTACCTAATCGCGCTAGCAAGACTATTAAAAATCCGCTGGCGCTTTAAACGTCATACTATTGCCATACGCCGGATGGGTAATCGTCAGCATCTCTGCATGTAGTAACAAACGCGGTGCCATAGCTCTCGCTTCTGGTGATGCATAAAAACGATCGCCGAGAATCGGATGACCCAGCGCCAGCATATGCACACGCAACTGATGCGAACGCCCGGTAATCGGTTTTAACACCACTCTTGCCGTGTTATCCGCCGCATACTCCACCACTTCATATTCCGTCTGCGCAGGTTTACCTGTTTCGTAACAGACTTTCTGTTTCGGGCGGTTTGGCCAGTCGCAAATCAGCGGCAGATCTACCAGACCTTCCGCTGGGGATGGGTGCCCCCAGACGCGGGCCACATACTGCTTTTTCGGCTCGCGCTCGCGGAACTGGCGTTTTAATTCCCGCTCCGCGGCTTTGGTCAGCGCCACTACAATCACGCCGCTGGTAGCCATATCCAGACGATGCACCGATTCCGCCTGCGGATAATCACGCTGAATGCGCGTCATCACGCTGTCTTTGTGCTCCTCCAGACGCCCCGGCACAGACAACAAACCGCTCGGCTTGTTGACCGCCATAATGTGGTCATCCTGATACAGGATAACCAGCCAGGGCTCCTGCGGCGGATTGTAGTTTTCCATCCCCATTTTCGGCTCCGTTACTGATGCGTCACAACGATCAAACGCAGGGCATCCAGACGCCAGCCTGCCTGATCCAGGCTTTCCATTACCTGCTGACGGTTGCTCTCAATAGCAGTCAGTTCGTCGTCACGAATGTTCGGGTTCACTGCGCGCAGAGCTTCCAGCCGAGACAGCTCGGCAGACAGTTTTTCGTCGGCTTCGTTACGCGCTGCATCAATCAATGCTCGGGCAGATTTCTCGATCTGCGCTTCACCCAGCTGAAGGATAGCGTGAACATCCTGCTGCACGGCATTAACCAGCTTGCTGCCAGTGTGGCGGTTAACCGCGTTAAGCTGACGGTTAAAGGTTTCAAACTCCACCTGCGCCGCCAGGTTGTTGCCATTTTTATCCAGCAGCATACGTACCGGCGTCGGCGGCAGGAAGCGGTTGAGCTGCAACTGCTTCGGAGCCTGGGCTTCAACGACATAAATCAATTCCACCAACAGCGTACCTACCGGCAACGCTTTGTTTTTCAACAGTGAAATCGTGCTGCTACCGGTATCGCCAGAGAGGATCAGATCCAGACCGTTGCGGATCAGCGGATGCTCCCAGGTAATAAACTGCGCATCTTCACGCGCCAGCGCTACCTCACGGTCGAAGGTGATGGTGATGCCATCTTCCGACAGGCCCGGGAAGTCCGGCACCAGCATATGATCGGACGGCGTCAGCACGATCATGTTGTCGCCGCGATCGTCCTGATTGATACCGATAATATCGAACAGGTTCATGGCGAAGGCGATCAGGTTGGTATCGTCATCCTGCTCTTCAATGCTTTCAGCTAATGCCTGCGCTTTTTCGCCACCGTTGGAATGGATCTCCAGCAGGCGGTCACGACCCTGTTCCAGCTGTGCCTTCAACGCCTCGTGCTGCTCGCGGCAGTTTTTGATCAGATCGTCAAAGCCTTCGGTTTGATCCGGTGAGGCCAGGTAGTTAATCAGATCGTTATACACGCTATCGTAGATAGTGCGTCCGGTCGGGCAGGTGTGCTCGAATGCATCCAGACCTTCGTGATACCAGCGCACCAGCACCGACTGAGCGGTTTTTTCCAGATAAGGCACATGTATCTGAATATCGTGTGCCTGACCGATACGATCCAGACGACCAATACGCTGCTCCAGCAGATCCGGGTTGAACGGCAGATCGAACATTACCATGTGGCTGGCGAACTGGAAGTTACGCCCTTCAGAACCGATTTCCGAACACAGCAGCACCTGCGCGCCGGTGTCTTCTTCGGCAAACCATGCCGCAGCGCGGTCACGCTCAATAATCGACATGCCTTCGTGGAACACCGCGGCGCGGATACCTTCACGCTCACGCAGTACCTGCTCCAGTTGCAGCGCGGTAGCGGCTTTAGCGCAGATCACCAGCACTTTCTGAGAGCGATGGCTGGTCAGGTAGCCCATCAGCCACTCAACGCGCGGATCGAAGTTCCACCAGGTGGCGTTATCGCCTTCAAATTCCTGATAAATACGCTCCGGGTAGAGCATATCGCGAGCGCGATCTTCGGCACTTTTACGTGCGCCCATAATGCCGGACACTTTAATCGCCGTCTGATACTGCGTCGGCAGCGGCAGCTTAATAGTATGCAGCTCGCGTTTCGGGAAGCCTTTCACACCGTTACGCGTGTTACGGAACAGCACGCGGCTGGTGCCGTGGCGATCCATCAGCATGGAAACCAGTTCCTGACGGGCGCTCTGGGCATCTTCGCTGTCGCTGTTTGCCGCCTGCAGTAACGGCTCAATATCCTGCTCGCCGATCATCTCACCGAGCATGTTCAGTTCATCATTGCTCAGTTTGTTACCTGCCAGTAGCATGGCAACGGCATCTGCTACCGGACGATAATTTTTCTGCTCTTCAACGAACTGCGCGAAATCGTGGAAACGGTTCGGGTCCAGCAGACGCAGACGGGCGAAGTGGCTTTCCATCCCCAGTTGTTCCGGGGTCGCAGTCAGCAGCAGAACGCCGGGCACATGCTCTGCCAGTTGTTCAATGGCCTGATATTCACGGCTCGGCGCATCTTCGCTCCACACCAGGTGATGCGCTTCATCGACCACCAGCAGGTCCCATTCGGCTTCACAGAGATGTTCCAGACGCTGTTTGCTACGACGGGCAAAATCCAGCGAACAAATCACCAGCTGTTCGGTGTCGAACGGGTTGTAAGCATCGTGCTGAGCTTCGGCATAACGCTCATCATCAAACAGCGCAAAGCGCAGGTTGAAACGGCGCAGCATTTCTACCAGCCACTGATGCTGTAAGGTTTCCGGGACGATAATCAGTACACGTTCAGCAGCGCCAGAGAGCAACTGCTGATGCAGGATCATCCCGGCTTCAATGGTTTTCCCTAAACCCACTTCGTCAGCCAGCAGGACGCGCGGCGCATGGCGGCGACCAACATCATGAGCGATGTTGAGCTGATGCGGGATCAGACTGGTACGCTGACCGCGCAGGCCGCTGTACGGCATACGGAACTGTTCGCTGGAATATTTACGTGCGCGATAACGCAGAGCAAAGCGGTCCATACGGTCAATCTGCCCGGCAAACAGACGGTCCTGCGGTTTGCTGAACACCAGTTTGCTATCAAGGAAAACTTCACGCAGGGCTACGCCGGACTCTTCAGTATCCAGGCGAGTACCGATATAGGTCAGCAAGCCATTTTCTTCTTTTACTTCTTCGACTTGCATCTGCCAGCCGTCATGGCTGGTAATGGTATCACCAGGGTTGAACATCACGCGGGTCACGGGGGAATCACTGCGTGCGTACAGACGGTTTTCACCAGTAGATGGGAAAAGTAAAGTGACAGTTCGCGCATCCACCGCGACAACGGTTCCAAGTCCCAATTCGCTTTCTGTATCGCTGATCCAGCGTTGACCAAGTGTAAAAGGCATATGTGTTCGGCTCTATATCTTTAATTGCAGGCAATAACCACCCGCTACCGTGCTTATGAGGTAGTGGTGTTATTCAGGTCCAGGAATGGAAAGGGCGCTATGGTACTGGATGGCAAAGCATTCGTCACGCATCAAAATGGTATCTGGCGAACTCTTTTTTTGCTCAAAATAGCCCAAGTTGCCCGGTCATAAGTGTAGCAAAATTATCCTCAATAAAAGGGAGTATTCCCTCCGCTACCGGTTGCAGCTGGCGGGTCAGATAGTGTTCGTAATCCAGTGGTGAACGTTGGTAGTCCAGCGGCTCCGGGCCGTTGGTGGTCCATACGTACTTAATGGTGCCGCGGTTCTGATATTGCAAAGGGCGACCGCGCTTTTGGTTTTCTTCATCGGCAAGGCGTGCAGCGCGTACATGTGGCGGTACATTACGCTGATATTCGCTCAGCGGACGGCGAAGGCGTTTACGGTAAACCAGCCGTGCATCCAGTTCGCCTGCCATCAGTTTGTCGATGGTTTCGCGAACGTATTCCTGATATGGCTCGTTGCGGAAGATACGTAGATATAGCTCCTGCTGAAACTGCTGGGCCAGCGGTGTCCAGTCGGTGCGTACGGTTTCCAGCCCTTTAAACACCATCCGCTGTTTGTCGCCCTCCTGAATCAGTCCGGCGTAGCGCTTTTTGCTGCCCGTATCGGCCCCGCGAATGGTTGGCATCAGAAAACGGCAGAAATGGGTTTCATACTCCAGTTCTAATGCGCTGGTCAGCTGTTGTTTTTGCAGCGTTTCTGCCCACCAGGCGTTAACGTGCTGCACCAGTGCACGACCGATTTTCGCCGCTTCTTCTTCGGAGTGCGCGCCTTTCAGCCAGACAAACGTTGAGTCAGTATCGCCGTAGATTACGTCATAGCCCTGCGCTTCAATCAACGCTTTGGTTTGCCGCATGATCTGATGACCACGCATGGTGATTGACGACGCCAGGCGGGGATCGAAGAAGCGACAGGCGGTAGTCCCGAGCACGCCATAAAAGGCATTCATGATGATCTTCAGCGCCTGCGACAGTGGCTTATTGCCCTGGCGTTTGGCTTCATCGCGCCCGTGCCAGATGTTAGTCACAATCTCCGGCAGGCAATGTTTCTCCCGCGAGAACCAGGCATCGAGAAAGCCTTCGGTGCTGTGCTCTGGATCAGGCTGCGCCATGCCTTCCACCAGCCCGACGGGATCAATCAGATAGGTGCGGATGATCGAGGGGTACAGGCTTTTGTAGTCCAGCACCAGTACCGAATCATAAAGCCCAGGCCGCGAATCCATCACATAGCCGCCAGGGCTGGCGTGCGGCGGCACTTCGCCGAGATTAGGCGCGACATAACCAGCGCGATGCATTCGCGGAAAATAGAGATGACCAAACGCTGCCACCGACCCCCCGTGCCGATCTACCGGCAGGCCGTTAACCGTCGCTCGTTCGAGTAAAAACGGCATGATTTCAGTTTTGTGGAAGATCTGCGTCACCAGTTCGCAATCTTTCAGGTTATAAGTTGCCAGGGCAGGTTTATCTTCGGCGAAACGGCGGTCAATTTCGTCCATCCGATCCCACGGGTTATCGATAGATTTTCCTTCGCCTAATAACTCCTGAGCGACGGTTTCCAGCGAGAATGAAGAGAAATTCCAGAATGCAGATTTCAGCGCCTCAATACCGTCGATAATTAGCCGACCTTTGGCCTGGGCAAAAAAGACGCCGTTTTTAAAGCCGTGCTCGCGCCACTCCAGCTCACTGTTATCGCGCCCCAGACGCAGTGGAATACGGTAGCGCTCGGCATGTTTTTGCAGCATTCGCAGATCGAACTGCACCACGTTCCAGCCGATGATCACATCAGGATCGTGGTTAGCAAACCAGGCGTTGAGTTTTTCCAGCAGCTGCGGACGACTGGCGACGTACTCCAGTTCGAAATCAAGCGCGGAGGCATCGCCATTCTCCGGCCCCAGCATATAAACGATGCGCTGCCCGCAGCCTTCCAGACCGATGCAGTACAGTTCACCGTGGCGGGTGGTTTCAATATCAATAGAAACCCACTTGAGCGGCGGGCGGTAGTCGGGATGCGGTTTCAGACGGGCATTAACGATAGCGCCATTGCGCATATCACCCTCGACCCACACCGGAGAGGTGATAAACCGCTCCATCAGATAGCGTTCCGGCGGGCGCACATCGGCCTCGTAGACGGTAACGCCACCTTCACGCAGGCGCTTTTCGTAATTCATTAACTGGCGATGGGCGCGACAGTAAAGGCCATACACCGGCTGGCGATGAAAATCCTTTAACGCCAGCGGCGTCAGGCGAAAGCCTTGTTCACCCTGCAAAATATGCTGGGCGCGGGGAACCTGATCGGCGGGAATAAACGCCACGGACTCTTGCGGTGTAAGCGTAACCTGCAACGGCCCGTTGTCCGTCGCCAGCCAGAAGGAGACCTCTGTCCCTTGCGGGGTGTCCCGCCAGTGTCGGGTTAAGATAAAACCTGCCTGCGCCACGCTGAAATTCCAATAAAAAACCAGGCTTGATTATAGCCTGGTTTCGTTTGATTGGCTGTGGTTTTATACAGTCATTACTGCCCGTAATATGCCTTCGCACCATGCTTACGCAGATAGTGTTTATCCAGCAATGTTTGCTGCATATCCGGTAACTGCGGAGCAAGCTGGCGGCAGAAAATCCCCATATAAGCGACTTCTTCCAGCACGATGGCGTTATGCACTGCGTCTTCAGCGTTTTTACCCCATGCAAACGGGCCGTGAGAATGGACCAGAACGCCAGGCATTTGCGCTGCGTCGATACCCTGTTTTTCGAAAGTTTCAACGATGACGTTACCGGTTTCCCACTCATATTCGCCGTTGATTTCTGCGTCGGTCATTTTGCGAGTGCAGGGAATGGTGCCGTAGAAATAGTCGGCGTGGGTGGTGCCGGTTGCCGGGATTGACTGGCCCGCCTGCGCCCAGATGGTGGCATGGCGGGAGTGCGTATGCACAATGCCGCCAATGGACGGGAATGCCTGATAGAGCAGCCGGTGAGTTGGCGTGTCGGAGGAGGGCTTTTTCGTACCTTCAACCACTTCACCGGTTTCGATGCTGACCACGACCATATCGTCAGCGGTCATGATGCTGTAATCGACGCCGGAAGGTTTGATTACAAAGACGCCGCGCTCGCGATCAACGGCGCTGACGTTGCCCCAGGTCAGCGTGACCAGGTTGTGTTTTGGCAGCGCCAGGTTGGCTTCTAAAACCTGACGTTTGAGATCTTCTAACATGTTGACTCCTTCGTGCCGGATGCGCTTTGCTTATCCGGCCTACAAAATCGGAACGTGTAGGCCAGATAAGACGCGTCAGCGTCGCATCAGGCGTTACATACCTGATGCGGCTACTTAGCGACGAAATCCGTAATACACTTCGTTCCAGCGCAGTGCATCTTTAAACGCTGGCAGGCGGGTGTCGTTATCAATCACCGTGATTTCAATGTCGTGCATCTCGGCAAACTGGCGCATATCGTTGAGGTTCAACGCATGGCTGAAGACGGTGTGGTGCGCGCCACCGGCAAGGATCCACGCTTCGGAAGCGGTTGGCAGATCCGGTTGCGCTTTCCACAGCGCATTCGCCACTGGCAGTTTCGGCAAGGAGTGCGGAGTTTTCACCGTGTCGATGCAGTTAACCAGCAGACGGTAACGATCGCCGAGATCAATCAGGCTGGCGACAATGGCCGGACCGGTTTGGGTGTTGAAGATTAGGCGGGCCGGGTCGTCTTTACCACCAATACCGAGGTGCTGAACGTCGAGGATCGGTTTCTCTTCTGCGGCGATCGACGGGCAGACTTCCAGCATGTGGGAGCCGAGCACCAGGTCATTACCTTTCTCGAAGTGGTAGGTATAGTCCTCCATAAAAGAGGTGCCGCCCTGCAGACCGGTTGACATCACCTTCATGATGCGAAGCAGGGCGGCAGTTTTCCAGTCGCCTTCGCCCGCAAAGCCGTAGCCCTGCTGCATCAGACGCTGCACGGCCAGGCCTGGAAGCTGCTTCAGACCGTGCAAATCTTCAAAGGTGGTGGTGAACGCATGGAAGCCACCTTGTTCCAGGAAACGCTTCATCCCCAGCTCAATACGCGCAGCTTCCAGCACGTTCTGCCGTTTTTCGCCGTGGATTTGTGTCGCAGGCGTCATGGTGTAGCAGCTTTCGTACTCATCGACCAGCGCGTTAACATCGCCATCGCTGATGGAGTTCACCACCTGCACCAGATCGCCAACTGCCCAGGTATTGACGGAGAAACCGAATTTGATTTGTGCGGCAACTTTATCGCCATCGGTGACCGCTACTTCACGCATGTTATCGCCAAAGCGGCAAACTTTCAGATGACGGGTATCCTGTTTAGAGACCGCCTGACGCATCCATGAGCCGATACGCTCATGTGCCTGTTTATCCTGCCAGTGACCGGTAACGACGGCATGTTGCTGACGCATACGTGCGCCAATGAAGCCAAACTCGCGACCGCCATGTGCAGTCTGGTTCAGGTTCATAAAGTCCATGTCGATACTGTCCCACGGCAGCGCCGCGTTGAACTGGGTGTGGAATTGCAGCAACGGCTTATTGAGCATGGTCAGGCCGTTAATCCACATTTTGGCTGGAGAGAAGGTGTGCAGCCACACCACCAGACCAGCGCAACGATCGTCGTAATTCGCGTCACGGCAAATAGCGGTGATTTCATCCGGCGTGGTGCCCAGCGGTTTCAGCACCAGTTTGCAGGGCAGTTTCGCTTCCGTATTCAGCGCATTAACGACGTGCTCGGCATGTTGGGTGACCTGACGCAGGGTTTCCGGGCCATACAGATGCTGGCTGCCAATTACAAACCACACTTCATAATTATCAAAAATCGTCATTGTCGTGTCCTTATAGAGTCGGAACGGCCTGGGCAGCCTGTGCCGGGGCGGAAGTTGGAAGATAGTGTTGTTCGGCGCTCATCGCCCATTGCTGATAGCGGCGATAAAGCTGTTCAAAGCGTTGTGCCTGTTCGCTGCGCGGTTGCAGGGTTTTCTCTACCGCACTGGCCATTTTTTGCTGGGCTGATGGGATGTCTGCGTGCACTTTCGCGGCGACGGCAGCGAAAATCGCCGCACCGAGCGCACAGCACTGGTCAGAGGCAACAATTTGCAGCGGGCGATTCAGCACGTCGCAGCAGGCCTGCATAATGACCTGGTTTTTCCGCGCGATGCCGCCCAGCGCCATCACGTTATTAACGGCGATCCCCTGATCGGTAAAGCACTCCATGATTGCGCGTGCGCCAAAGGCGGTGGCAGCAATCAAACCGCCGAACAGCAGCGGAGCGTCGGTAGCGAGGTTCAGATCGGTAATCACCCCTTTCAGGCGTTGGTTAGCGTTTGGCGTGCGGCGGCCGTTAAACCAGTCGAGCACCACCGGCAGGTGATCCAGAGACGGATTTTTGGCCCATGCTTCGGTCAGCGCCGGAAGCAGTTGTTTCTGGCTGGCGTTGATTTGCTCTTTCAGTTCCGGATGCTGGGCGGCAAGCTGTTCCAGCGGCCAGCCGAGTACGCGACCGAACCAGGCGTAGATATCACCAAACGCCGACTGACCTGCTTCCAGACCGATAAATCCAGGCACCACGCTGCCATCAACCTGACCGCAAATGCCTTTAACTGCCCGCTCGCCAACGCTCTGTTTGTCGGCAATCAGAATGTCGCAGGTGGAAGTACCGATAACTTTTACCAGAGCGTTAGGCTGTGCGCCTGCGCCAACTGCGCCCATATGGCAGTCAAACGCGCCGCCGGAAATCACCACGCTTTCAGGCAGGCCGAGACGCTGTGCCCATTCCGGGCATAACGTGCCCACCGGAATATCGGCAGTCCAGGTGTCAGTGAACAGCGGGGAAGGCAAATGGCGATTGAGGATCGGGTCCAGTTCGTCAAAGAAACTGGCTGGCGGCAGGCCGCCCCAGCTTTCGTGCCACAGAGATTTATGTCCGGCGCTGCAACGTCCGCGGCGAATATCCTGCGGGCGCGTGGTGCCACTGAGCAGGGCGGGCACCCAGTCGCAAAGTTCAATCCACGATGCGGCAGATTGCGCTACGGCGCTGTCCTGGCGAGTCACATGCAGGATTTTTGCCCAGAACCATTCGCTGGAATAAATACCGCCAATATAGCGGGAGTAGTCAACTTTGCCCGGCGCGTGACACAAACGGGTGATCGCTTCCGCTTCTTCAACCGCGGTGTGGTCTTTCCACAATACGAACATCGCGTTCGGGTTTTCGGCAAACTCCGGGCGCAGCGCCAAGACGTTACCGTCGGCGTCAATCGGTGCGGGCGTCGAGCCGGTTGTGTCAACGCCAATCCCGACCACGGTTGCGCGCTGTTCGGCACTAAGCGCTGCAAGCACGGTTTTCAGCGCCGCTTCCATTGACTCAATGTAGTCACGCGGATGATGACGGAACTGGTTATTTGGGGCATCACAAAATTGCCCTTTCTGCCAACGGGGATACCACTCTACGCTGGTGGCGATCTCTTTACCGGTGGCGCAGTCCACCGCCAAAGCTCGCACAGAATCACTGCCAAAATCGAGGCCAATTGCAATCGCCATCGTTTCACTCCATCCAAAAAAACGGGTATGGAGAAACAGTAGAGAGTTGCGAAAAAAAGCGTCAGGTAGGATCCGCTAATCTTATGGATAAAAATGCTATGGCATAGCAAAGTGTGACGCCGTGCAAATAATCAATGTGGACTTTTCTGCCGTGATTATAGACACTTTTGTTACGCGTTTTTGTCATGGCTTTGGTCCCGCTTTGTTACAGAATGCTTTTAATAAGCGGGGTTACCGGTTGGATTAGCGAGAAGAGCCAGTAAAAGACGCAGTGACGGCAATGTCTAATGCAATATGGACAATTGGTTTCTTCTCTGAATGGCGGGAGTATGAAAAGTATGGCTGAAGCGCAAAATGATCCCCTGCTGCCGGGATACTCGTTTAACGCCCATCTGGTGGCGGGTTTAACGCCGATTGAGGCCAACGGATATCTCGATTTTTTTATTGACCGACCACTGGGAATGAAGGGTTATATTCTCAATCTCACCATACGCGGCCAGGGGGTGGTGAAAAATCAGGGACGAGAATTTGTCTGCCGACCGGGTGATATTTTGCTGTTCCCGCCAGGAGAGATTCATCACTACGGTCGTCATCCGGAGGCTCGCGAATGGTATCACCAGTGGGTTTACTTTCGTCCGCGCGCCTACTGGCATGAATGGCTTAACTGGCCGTCAATATTTGCCAATACGGGTTTCTTTCGCCCGGAGGAAGCGCACCAGCCGCATTTCAGCGACCTGTTTGGGCAAATCATTAACGCCGGGCAAGGGGAAGGGCGCTATTCGGAGCTGTTGGCGATAAATCTGCTTGAGCAATTGTTACTGCGGCGCATGGAAGCAATTAACGAGTCGCTCCATCCACCGATGGATAATCGGGTACGCGAGGCTTGTCAGTACATCAGCGATCACCTGGCAGACAGCAATTTTGATATTGCCAGCGTCGCGCAGCATGTCTGCCTGTCGCCGTCGCGTCTGTCGCATCTGTTCCGCCAGCAGTTAGGAATTAGCGTCTTAAGCTGGCGCGAGGACCAACGCATCAGCCAGGCGAAGCTGCTTTTGAGCACCACACGGATGCCTATCGCCACTGTCGGTCGCAATGTTGGCTTTGACGATCAACTCTATTTCTCGCGGGTATTTAAAAAATGCACCGGGGCCAGCCCCAGTGAGTTCCGTGCCGGTTGTGAAGAAAAAGTGAATGATGTAGCCGTCAAGTTGTCATAATTGGTAACGAATCAGATAATTGACGGCTTGACGGAGTAGCATAGGGTTTGCAGAATCCCTGCTTCGTCCATTTGACAGGCACATTATGCAAGCATTGCTGGAACACTTTATTACCCAATCCACCGTGTATTCATTGATGGCGGTAGTATTGGTGGCCTTTCTGGAGTCGCTGGCGCTGGTCGGTTTGATTCTGCCCGGTACGGTGCTGATGGCAGGACTGGGAGCGCTGATTGGCAGCGGCGAGTTAAGTTTCTGGCACGCCTGGCTGGCAGGGATTGTCGGTTGCCTGATGGGCGACTGGATCTCCTTCTGGCTGGGCTGGCGTTTTAAAAAGCCGTTGCATCGCTGGTCATTTCTGAAGAAGAACAAAGCATTACTCGATAAAACTGAACATGCGTTGCATCAACACAGCATGTTTACTATTTTGGTCGGTCGTTTTGTCGGCCCGACGCGTCCGCTGGTGCCAATGGTGGCGGGAATGTTGGATCTCCCGGTGGCGAAATTTATTACGCCAAATATTATCGGCTGCCTGTTATGGCCTCCGTTTTACTTCCTGCCGGGGATTCTGGCGGGCGCGGCGATTGATATTCCTGCCGGGATGCAGAGCGGTGAATTTAAGTGGTTGCTGCTGGCAACAGCGGTGTTTTTGTGGGTTGGCGGCTGGCTGTGTTGGCGGTTATGGCGCAGCGGCAAGGTAACTGATCGTTTAAGTCATTATTTGTCGCGCGGTCATTTGTTGTGGTTGACACCGTTGATTTCTGCCGTCGGTGTAGTGGCGCTGGTAGTGTTAATTCGCCACCCGTTGATGCCGGTATATATCGATATTTTGCGGAAAGTGGTTGGGGTTTAGGGGATAGTCTGTGCGGGTTGCCTGATGCGACGCTTGCCGCGTCTTATCAGGCCTACAAAACGCACTGTCCGTAGGTCGGATAAGGCGTTCACGCCGCATCCGACAGTGCATACTAACCCGTAATCCCCAATATTGCCGAAGCACTCGCCTTACCGCTCAACAATTCTTCAGTCTTACCCTGCCAGGCGATGCGCCCGTCGGCGACCACCACCGAGCGTGTGGCGATCCGCGCCGCATCTTCCACACTGTGCGACACCATCAATAGCGTCATTTTTTGCTGCTGGCAGCTCGTGCTCACCAGCGTCAGCATCTCCTGACGTAACGCCGGATCGAGCGCAGAGAACGGTTCATCGAGCAATAAAATGGGCTGTTCGCGTACCAGACAACGCGCTAACGCCACTCGCTGACGCTGACCGCCGGAAAGCTCGCCCGGTAACCGCGCCATTAAATTATCAATCCCCATCTGACGGGCAATAGCGTGCATTTTCTCCTGCTGCGCCGCGTTCAGTTTCAAGCCTGGATTTAGCCCCAGCCCAATGTTCTGCGCGACCGTCAGGTGACTGAACAGGTTGTTCTCCTGAAACAGCATCGATACCGGACGGCGTGACGGCGGCGTAGTGGTGTGATCAATACCATCGATAGTCAGCGAACCGCTGGCTGGCGTCAGAAAACCGGCGATCAAATTTAGCAGGGTACTTTTACCCGCGCCGCTTGGCCCGAGGATCGCCACCTGCTCGCCGCGTTCCACCGTTAAGCTAAAACGCATCGGCAAATGGTGATAAAGCCAGGTGATATCAGTCAGTTTTAACATTTCGCCCCGGTAGTTTTTCAATCACGGTAAACAGCAGAAAACAGAGCAGCAGCAGAATTAACGCGGTCACCGCGCCGTCCTGGCTACGATAGGAGCCAATTTGCTGGTAGAGATAAAACGGCAGGGTACGGAAATCATCGTTACCGAACAACGCCACCACGCCAAAATCACCAATCGACAGTACACAGGCAAAGGCCAGCGCCTGCGCCAGTGGGCGTTTCAGGGCGCGCAGCTCCACTACTTTTAATCGTGACCAGCCTTCAATGCCCAGCGACTGACACAACATACTGTAACGCGCGGTGATATCGCGCATCGGGTTTTCCAGCACTTTCAGCGCATAAGGGATGGCCATTAACGCATTGGTGAAAATCACGATGCCGTCAGCAGATTGTGGCAGGCCGATGGTGTTGTTGAGCAGTAAAAAGAAGCCCGTTGCCAGCACAATCCCCGGCATAGCGAGGATCAACATGCCGCTCATCTCCAGCGCCTGGCCCGCCAGCATTTTTTGCCGTGCCCGCAGTTCGCGACTGCTCCATAGCAGCATCATGGTCAGCACCACGCACAATACGCCTGCCGCCAGCGCAATACGCAACGAGGTCCACAGCGCCTGCCACAGCACCGGTTGTGCCAGCACCTCTGGCAACTGGCGATTTACCCCATCGACAATCACCGCCAGTAACGGTGGCAGCAACAGCAGCAGCGCCAGCACAATTAACACCGTGTCGCAAATGCGGCTATGCAGACGGTCGTCCGGGTCGTGCCAGCCTTGCAGCAGCGTGGTGCCGGGCGCAATGGCTTTACTTAGTCGCTGACTCAACAGCACCAGCCCAAGGCAACATATCATCTGGATCAGCGCCAGCATCGCCGCGCGGGCGGGATCGTAGTCGTAACTCAACGCCTGATAGATTGCCAGCTCGATAGTGGTCGCCTGCGGACCGCCGCCCAGCGATAGCACGGTGGCGAAGCTGGCGAAACAGAGCATAAAGATAAGCGCGGCAACCGGCGGGATTTGACGCCGTAACCACGGCCATTCGACGAAGCGGAAAAAATGCCAGCCGCGCATCCCAAGCTGGGCGGCAAGCTGACGTTGTTCGCCGGGAATGTTTTCCAGTGCCTGGAGTAATAAGCGGCTCGCCATCGGCAGATTAAAAAATACGTGCGCCAGCAAAATACCTTGCAGGCCGTAGGGCGAAAAGGTCCACTCCAGACCGAGCGATTGGCAGAGTGATGCCAGCCAGCCCTGGCGACCATAGACGCTAAGAATGCCGAAAACAGCAACCAGCACCGGGAGGATCAAGGTCATTGCGCACAGACGCAACAGCGCCAGCCGCCCCGGAAAGCGCCTGCGATAGAGGGCGCGGGCAAGGAATATTGCGGGCACGACAGAGATCAGCGCCGAGAGAAACGCCTGCCAGAAGGAAAAGCGCACCACATGCCACAGGTAGCTGTCCTGCCAGATTGCCACCCAGTCACCCTGCGGCGCGTTCCACCACAGGGCGAGAAATGCCGCCAGTGCAACCGCCACCACAAGCGTAGCGGCGCTTACGCCTGGAATTAACCAGCCGGGAATTAACGGCTGACGGCGCGTTGCCATTCGCTAATCCATGCCTGACGTTGTGCCGCCACCTCGGCTGGCGTGAACTCCAGCGTGGTTGCCGGTTTGGTCAGTTGTTCAAAACCGGCAGGCAGCGTGACGTTTGCCACCGGATACATCCAGTTGCCGGTTGGGATCGCATTCTGAAAAGCCGGAGAAACCATAAACTGGAGGAATTTTTGCGCCAGCTCCGGCTGTTTGCTGGCAGCGGTGCGGGCGGCGACTTCCACTTGCAAATAGTGACCTTCGCTGAAGTTCGCGGCGGCGTAGTTATCTTTCTTCTCTTCGAGAATGTGATAAGCCGGAGAGGTGGTGTAACTCAGTACCAGATCGCTTTCGCCTTTTAAAAACAGGCCGTAGGCTTCGCTCCAGCCTTTGGTGACCGTGACCGTTTTCTTCGCCAGTTTCTGCCAGGCTTGCGGGGCGTCATCGCCATAGACTTTTTGCATCCACAACAGCAGACCCAGCCCCGGCGTGCTGGTGCGCGGATCCTGATAAATCACCCGCCAGTTTTGATCGCTTTCAACCAATTCTTTCAGGCTTTGCGGCGGATTTTTCAGTTTGTTCTTGTCATAGACGAAGGCGAAATAGCCGTAATCAAACGGGACGAAAGTGTCATTATTCCAGCCGCCGGGAACGTTAACGGCATCCGCTGCCACACCGCTTTTAGCAAACAGCCCGGTTTTGCTGGCGGCATCTAACAGATTGTTATCCAGCCCCAGCACCACATCGGCTTTACTGTTTTTGCCTTCCATCCGCAGACGGTTGAGAAGCGAAACGCCATCTTCCAGCGCCACCAGTTTCAGTTCGCAATTACAGTCGGCTTCAAAGGCTTTTTTCACCACCGGACCTGGCCCCCAGTCGGCGGCGAAGGAATCGTAGGTATAAACAGTCAGAACGGGTTTAGCGAAAGCGGGTGCTGTACAGAGCAACAGCAGGGGAAGATATTTTTTTAACACTTTGCACCTCAAAGAAGAGTGGCAAAGGACTTGAGAAGGAGCCTCAAATCCCTTCGCCGGCGTTATCCGGATCAGGTTCGACGGGTATTTTCTCAGCGCACGCGGCAGCGTGGCACCCCGTTGAGAACGGCGTTAGTGTAGTGATTTTGTTATCAACCAGCAATCATGGATCCGGCGGCGCAAACCACGCGGATTTAAAATCGAACCAGCCGAGGGTGTTCATACGCAGACCGCGCATACTGCGTTGCCCCTGAATGATCAGCCAGTGGTGGATAAGTGGCACCATTGCTTTACTGGCGACCAGTTGCTGGCACCAGTTCGCCAGATTCATTTCGCCATTGCGCCAGCGGGCGGCGTCGGCTTGCCAGTCGATCGGAATACAGTGTTGGAGCAGCGGCACCTCGCACAAGTGCGCGAACAGCGAAAAATCCAGCGGCAGCGTAAAGTTGGCGCTGTTAAGCCAGATGTCACTTTCGATCTCTCCTTCGTGCCACTGATCGTAGCTGATCTCTTTAATTTTCAGTGTGACCTGATAACTTGCCAGAATCTGCTTCATGATCCCGGCAATCACTCGATGCTCAATATGATCCTGATAAAAAGTCAGGATGAGGCTTTCCAGCCCGGCAGGTTTTTCGCACTGCGTCGGGCGGGCATGATGCCAGCGGGGGAGCAGTCCATAAGCCGGAAACCACAGTTGCTGGTATTGTTCCTCGGCGAAATAGACCAGATTAGTTGGAGAAAGCACATAACTTACCCAGTCCCTGACTTGCTGATTCGCCCCACGGTGGGTGCGGCTGTCGAACAGTAAATAGTAGCAACCTTCCTCCAGCCGACTTTCAATCTCTTTTTCCTCGCCCTGCGGCCCTTTTAGCATCAGACCGCCGGCTGGCTCGTCGGCAATTTCTGGCAGAACCCAGACATTTACTTCGTCGATTAATGCGCGATAACCGAAGAAGTCATCGAATGCCTGAATTTTCAGTTGATTGGTGCTGTTGCGGATCACCGCATACGGACCGGTGCCGATGGGATGGCTGGCAAAGTTACTGAGGGTTTCCCATTCTCGTGGCAGGATCATCGCCGGAACTTGTCCCAACAGTAACGGCAACCAGCGGTCTGGTTGCGTGAGATGGATATCTAACGTCCAGGGTGTCGGCGACACAATTTCAGCAATATGTGAATAGAGTGGCAGCGTATTGATTCGTTTTAAAGAGGCGATCACATCGTCCATTTCCAGTTCACGACCATGATGAAAATGGACTCCTGGACGCAAAAAGAAGCGCCAGTGAAGCGGTGATATTTGCTGCCAGTGGTGGGCGATGTCTGCTTCCAGTTCCCCATTTTCCTCATTTATGCGCGTTAGCGAACTGAAGATTTGCCGGGCGATATGGGTTTCGGAACGGCGCAATGCACTGCCGGGCAGCAGATTGCGCAACGGACGATAGTAGAGAACGCGCAGGATGTGCCGCCCCTGGCGGAAGCTGCGTCCCAAATGAGAAACCAACATTTGCCGCACAGCCGCTTTGTCGCCAACCAGTTGCACCAACTGATCGATACGATCCTGCTCCAGTAAGTCTTCCGCCCGCTGTTGCTGAAGCGCCAGCCCGGTATAGAGGAATGTTAAACGTGAGCGTTTACCGCGCCCGACCTCCGCTTCCCATGTCAGCCAGCCGCGATCCTGCATGGTATTGAGCAGGGTGCGCATATGACGACGGGAGCAGCTCAGTAACGCTGCCAGTTCGTTGAGCGTCGTGTCCTGCGATTTACCCTCGCAGCATTGCCACAGGCGGATGAACTGTTGTTGCAGACGAGCGGATGGCATAAAAGGGGAACTCCTGTGCAAAAGACAGCAATTTTATTTTCCCTATATTAAGTCAATAATTCCTAACGATGAAGCAAGGAGGTGCCCCATGCGTCAGTTTTATCAGCACTATTTTACCGCGACAGCGACGTTGTGCTGGTTGCGTTGGTTAAGCGTCCCACAACGATTAACTATGCTTGAAGAACTGATGCAGTGGGAGGGGAGTCATTCTGACTACTGATTTGCGGACATCATGTGTGACTGAGTATTGGTGTTAATCGCCACGCCAGCAGTGATTATCTGCTGGCTTTTTTTTTGGCGATTGAGTGCGGGACGGTGTACAAACTAACGCATAAACGCCGGTTGCTTCTCTTCATAAGACGCAATTGCGTCGTCGTGCTGCAGAGTCAGGCCGATGCTGTCCAGACCGTTCATCATGCAGTGGCGGCGGAAGGCATCGATGGTAAAGCGATAAGTTTTCTCTCCCGCTTTCACCTCTTGCGCTTCCAGGTCCACATCAAAATGAATCCCCGGATTGGCTTTCACCAGCGCAAACAGTTCGTCCACTTCTGCATCGCTTAATTTCACCGGCAGCAGCTGGTTGTTAAAGCTGTTGCCGTAGAAGATGTCAGCAAAACTCGGTGCAATCACCACCTTAAAACCGTAATCGGTCAATGCCCACGGCGCGTGCTCACGCGAGGAACCGCAGCCGAAGTTTTCTCGTGCCAGCAAAATGGAAGCACCCTGATACTGCGGGAAGTTCAGCACGAAGTCCGGGTTTGGCTGTTGGCCTTTTTCATCCAGAAAACGCCAGTCGTTAAACAGATGCGCGCCAAAACCAGTGCGCGTCACTTTCTGCAAAAACTGTTTCGGGATGATTGCATCGGTATCGACATTGGCGGCATCCAGCGGAACCACCAGGCCTGTGTGTTTGATAAATTTCTCTGCCATGGTGTGCTCCTTATTTAATGTTGCGAATGTCGGCGAAATGTCCGGTCACAGCAGCAGCGGCAGCCATTGCCGGGCTGACCAGATGCGTGCGCCCGCCGCGCCCCTGGCGGCCTTCAAAGTTACGGTTGCTGGTGGAGGCACAACGCTCGCCCGGATTCAGGCGGTCGTTGTTCATCGCCAGACACATTGAGCAGCCTGGCAAGCGCCATTCAAAACCGGCTTCGATAAAGATTTTGTCCAGACCTTCCGCTTCCGCCTGGGCTTTTACCGGACCAGAGCCGGGAACCACCAGTGCCTGCACGCCCGGCGCGACTTTCCGGCCTTTGGCGATTTCTGCCGCTGCGCGTAAATCTTCAATGCGCGAGTTGGTGCAGGAACCGATAAACACTTTGTCGATAGCCACTTCGGTCAGCGGAATACCCGGTTTCAGCCCCATATAGGCCAGCGCTTTTTCTGCCGACGCGCGTTCAACTGGATCGGCAAACGAAGCCGGATCGGGAATGTTGTCGTTCACGGAGATCACCTGACCGGGGTTAGTTCCCCATGTTACCTGCGGGGCGATCTCTTCTGCTTGCAGAGTGACAACGGTATCGAAAGTTGCGCCTTCGTCGGTTTGCAGAGTTTTCCAGTAGGCAACGGCGTCGTCGAAATCTTTACCTTTCGGCGCATGCAGACGGCCTTTAACATAGTTAAAGGTGGTTTCGTCCGGCGCAACCAGACCGGCTTTTGCGCCCATTTCGATTGCCATGTTGCACAGGGTCATACGACCTTCCATGCTTAAATCACGGATTGCTTCGCCGCAAAACTCCACCACATGCCCGGTACCGCCAGCGCTGCCGGTTTTACCTATAATCGCCAGCACAATATCTTTCGCGGTAATGCCCGGCGCAGCTTTGCCCTGGACTTCAATTTTCATGGTTTTCGCGCGCCCCTGTTTCAGGGTCTGCGTTGCCAGTACGTGTTCGACCTCGGATGTACCGATACCAAAGGCCAGTGCACCAAACGCCCCGTGGGTGGCGGTATGTGAGTCGCCGCAGACAATGGTCATTCCTGGTAAGGTGACGCCCTGTTCCGGCCCCATTACGTGGACAATCCCCTGATACGGGTGATTCAGGTCATACAGCTCGACGCCAAACTCTTTGCAGTTTTTGATCAGCTCCTGCATCTGGATGCGCGCCATCTCACCGCAGGCATTAATGTCTTTAGTCTGAGTCGAGACGTTGTGATCCATGGTGGCGAAGGTTTTCCCCGGCTGACGTACCGGGCGACCGTGGGCGCGCAGACCATCGAACGCCTGCGGTGAGGTCACTTCATGTACCAGATGACGGTCGATATATAACAGCGGGGTTTCGTTTTCGGCTTCGTACACTACGTGAGCGTCGAATAATTTTTCGTATAACGTCTTAGCCATGATTACACCCCTTCTGCCACATAGCGGGCAATGATATCGCCCATTTCATCGGTACTAACGGCGGCAGCGCCACGGGCTAAATCCCCGGTGCGAATGCCTTCTTCTAACGCGCGGTTAATGGCGCGTTCAATGGCGGAAGCCGCATCATCGGCATCCAGGCTGTAACGCAGCAGCAGCGCCAGCGACAGAATTTGTGCAATCGGGTTGGCGATGTTTTTGCCTGCGATATCGGGTGCCGAGCCGCCCGCCGGTTCATACAGACCAAAACCTTGCTCGTTCAGGCTGGCGGAAGGCAACATGCCCATCGAGCCTGTGATCATCGCGCATTCATCAGACAGAATGTCGCCAAACAGGTTGGAGCACAGCAGTACGTCAAACTGCGACGGATCTTTAATCAGCTGCATGGTAGCGTTGTCGATGTACATATGCGCCAGTTCGACATCCGGATACTCCGTGGCGATCTCGTTAACAATCTCCCGCCATAAAATAGAGGATTGCAGCACATTGGCTTTGTCGATTGAGGTGACTTTGCGACGACGCTTGCGGGCAGATTCAAACGCGATACGGGCAATGCGCTCGATCTCAAAACGGTGATACACCTCGGTATCAAACGCTTTTTCATATTGTCCGCTACCTTCGCGGCCTTTTGGTTGACCGAAATAGATGCCACCGGTCAGTTCGCGCACGCACAGGATGTCGAAGCCGTTAGCGGCAATGTCAGCACGCAGCGGACAGAATGCTTCCAGCCCCTGATACAGTTTTGCCGGACGCAGGTTGCTGAATAATTTGAAGTGCTTACGCAAAGGCAACAGCGCGCCGCGTTCTGGTTGCTGGTCTGGCGGCAAATGTTCCCATTTCGGGCCGCCCACCGAGCCAAACAGCACGGCATCGGCTTGCTCACAACCTTCAACCGTCGCAGGCGGCAGCGGCTGCCCGTGGTTATCAATGGCTGCGCCGCCTACATCGTAATGGCTGGTGGTGATACGCATCGCAAAGCGGTTACGCACGGCATCCAGCACTTTCAGTGCCTGGGTCATCACTTCCGGCCCGATCCCATCTCCGGGTAAAACGGCAATATGGTAATTCTTCGACATCACACGGTTTCCTTGTTGTTTTCGTTGTGTTGAGCTTTGCGTTGCAACTCTTTTTCGACTTCTGCGGCGCGCCAGATATTGTTCAGTACGTGCACCATGGCTTTGGCGGAGGACTCGACAATATCGGTGGCCAGGCCGACGCCGTGGAAGCGGCGACCGTTGTAGTTAGCGACGATATCCACCTGACCCAGCGCATCTTTACCGTGGCCTTTGGCGGTCAGGCTGTATTTCACCAGTTCGACGTTATAGTCAGTGATGCGGTTAATCGCCTGATAGACGGCATCGACCGGACCATTACCGTTGGCAGCTTCCGCTTTAACTTCCTCGCCACAGGCCAGTTTGACGGCGGCAGTGGCAATATCGTTAGAACCAGACTGCACGCTGAAGTAATCCAGACGGAAATGCTCCGGCTCTTCTTGCTGCTTACCGATGAAGGCCAGCGCCTCCAGATCGTAATCAAACACCTGACCTTTTTTGTCCGCCAGCTTCAGGAAGGCATCGTACAAATTGTCTAAATTATATTCACTTTCTTTATACCCCATCTCATCCATGCGGTGTTTTACTGCCGCACGACCGGAACGAGAGGTCAGATTCAGCTGGATTTGGTTCAGACCAATAGATTCTGGTGTCATGATTTCGTAGTTTTCGCGGTTTTTCAGCACGCCATCCTGGTGGATACCGGAGGAGTGTGCGAATGCGCCGCTGCCAACAATGGCTTTGTTTGCCGGGATCGGCATATTACAAATCTGGCTAACTAACTGGCTGGTGCGCCATATTTCCTGGTGATTAATGGCGGTATGAACGTTAAGAATATCCTTACGAACTTTGATCGCCATGATCACTTCTTCCAGCGAACAGTTACCGGCTCGCTCGCCGATCCCATTCATTGCACCTTCCACCTGGCGCGCTCCGGCATGTACCGCCGCCAGTGAGTTGCCAACTGCCAGGCCTAAATCGTCGTGGGTATGTACGGAGATAATGGCTTTGTCGATGTTAGGTACGCGTTCATACAGGCCGCTGATGATTCCGGCGAACTCAAATGGCATGGTGTAGCCCACGGTGTCCGGAATGTTGATGGTGGTGGCACCGGCATTAATCGCCGCTTCCACCACGCGCGCCAGATCGGCAATGGGTGTGCGTCCGGCATCTTCGCAAGAAAATTCAACATCATCGGTGTAATTACGGGCGCGTTTCACCATATAGATAGCGCGTTCGATCACTTCGTCCAGCGTGCTGCGCAGCTTGGTGGCGATGTGCATTGGCGAAGTGGCAATAAAGGTATGGATACGGAAGGCTTCGGCAAATTTCAGAGATTCAGCTGCCACGTCGATATCCTTTTCCACGCAGCGAGCTAACGCACATACGCGGCTGTTTTTGACCTGGCGGGCGATGGTCTGCACCGATTCGAAATCGCCCGGCGAAGAGACGGGGAAACCGACTTCCATCACGTCAACACCCATACGCTCAAGGGCCAGCGCAATTTGCAGTTTTTCTTTCACACTCAAGCTTGCCTGTAACGCCTGTTCACCGTCGCGCAATGTGGTATCGAAAATAATGACTTGCTGGCTCATGGTTTGGGTCCTTGTCTCTTTTTGAGCGCCTCGCTTCGGGCATAAAAAAACCCGCGCAATGGCGCGGGTTTTTTGTTTGACTGCGTGCTGGCTTAATGCTGAATGCCGCTCACTCGTCTACCGCGCAAAGAAGATGCGTTTAGTAGTAGTAGACCGATAAAGCGAACGATGTGTGTCATTAAATCAGCTCCAGATGAATGCGATATGCTTTTAGAGTTACTGGATACAAAAACGGATGTCAACCCTGACGCAACAAAAACGTTCCGCCAGAGTGAGTTCTGCATTCGTCAAATTAGCTAATTGTGCTGCGGTGGTTAAAACAAGCGATATTAATTTCTGCTTAACCACCGACGCTTTTCATCGGTTGACATATTTCAGAATAAATTTTTGCATCTAATTAACGAGGAAAAGGGGGATAAAATGCACGCGTTACAAAACCTATCTTGATGATTTGTATTGAATTATATGTTTTGCTAATTTTTTGATATTCATTTGGTGAATATTATTGTTCGATTAATGTTAAGAATTAATGCATTAAACATATAAATTAATTATTAAAAAAGCACATTTAATCCATTTTGTGGATGATTGAGTATTCGCGGTAGCTATGATTAGATTGTTTTCGCAACAAAAACATTATGGATTATTATGCTGCGGTAAATGACTCTTTACTCGGCAATGGGTTCTGTTTTTATAAGAACCCGTATCTTTATGTTTTCCTAATTTTTCTCATTTTCCTTTTTCTTATTTTATATGCATGATAAATCATATTCTCGAGGATTATTTCTCTGCATTCCAATAAGGGAAAGGGAGTTAAGTGTGACAGTGGAGTTAAGTATGCCAGAGGTACAAACAGATCAACCAGAGACGGCGGAGTTAAGCAAGCCACAACTACGCATGGTCGATCTCAACTTATTAACCGTTTTCGATGCCGTGATGCAGGAGCAAAACATC
This sequence comes from Escherichia sp. HH26CH, assembly GCF_009820205.1. Classification (NCBI taxonomy): domain Bacteria; kingdom Pseudomonadati; phylum Pseudomonadota; class Gammaproteobacteria; order Enterobacterales; family Enterobacteriaceae; genus Escherichia; species Escherichia sp. HH26CH. The sequence goes on along the minus strand of NZ_VNXM01000038.1, from coordinate 145,302 downwards.
ACCCGTGCCGCTCATGTTCTGGGGATGTCGCAACCTGCGGTCAGTAACGCGGTTGCACGCCTGAAGGTGATGTTTAATGACGAGCTTTTTGTTCGTTATGGCCGTGGCATTCAACCGACTGCTCGCGCATTTCAACTTTTTGGTTCAGTTCGTCAGGCATTGCAATTAGTACAAAATGAATTGCCAGGTTCAGGTTTTGAACCCGCGAGCAGTGAACGTGTATTTCATCTTTGTGTTTGCAGTCCGTTAGACAGCATTCTGACCTCGCAGATTTATAATCACATTGAGCAAACTGCGCCAAATATACATGTTATGTTCAAGTCTTCATTAAATCAGAACACTGAACATCAGCTGCGTTATCAGGAAACGGAGTTTGTGATTAGTTATGAAGACTTCCATCGTCCTGAATTTACCAGTGTGCCATTATTTAAAGATGAAATGGTGCTGGTAGCCAGCAAAAATCATCCAACAATTAAAGGCCCGTTACTGAAACATGATGTTTATAACGAACAACATGCGGCAGTTTCGCTCGATCGTTTCGCGTCATTTAGTCAACCGTGGTATGACACGGTAGATAAACAAGCCAGTATCGCGTATCAGGGCATGGCAATGATGAGTGTACTGAGCGTGGTGTCGCAAACGCATCTGGTCGCTATTGCGCCGCGTTGGCTGGCTGAAGAGTTCGCTGAATCTTTAGAGTTACAGGTATTACCGCTGCCATTAAAACAAAATAGCAGAACCTGTTATCTCTCCTGGCATGAAGCTGCCGGGCGCGACAAAGGCCATCAGTGGATGGAAGAGCAATTAGTCTCAATTTGCAAACGCTAACTGAATGCAGAATAGGTCAGATATTGATTACTGATTTATTCTGTATTTTTTATTGAATATAGAATTTTATTCTGAATGTGTGAGTTCACTATTTTAGGATTAATTAAAAAAATAGAGAAATTGCTGTAAGTTGTGGGATTTAGCCGATTTATTATCAATTTAATCCTCCGTAATGGAGGATTTTATCGTTTCTTTTCACCTTTCCTCCTGTTTATTCTTATTACCTCGTATTTATGTCTCTGGCTACCAATTGCTTAAGCAAGATCGGGCGGTTAATGTGTTTTACACATTTTTCCGTTAAACAGTGAGGCAGGCCATGGAGATGTTGTCTGGAGCCGAGATGGTCGTCCGATCGCTTATCGATCAGGGCGTTAAACAAGTATTCGGTTATCCCGGAGGCGCGGTCCTTGATATTTACGATGCATTGCATACCGTGGGTGGTATCGATCATGTATTAGTTCGTCATGAGCAGGCGGCGGTGCATATGGCCGATGGTCTGGCACGCGCGACCGGGGAAGTCGGCGTCGTGCTGGTAACATCGGGGCCAGGGGCGACCAATGCGATTACTGGCATTGCCACCGCTTATATGGATTCCATTCCATTAGTTGTCCTTTCCGGGCAGGTAGCGACCTCGTTGATAGGTTATGATGCCTTTCAGGAGTGCGACATGGTGGGAATTTCCCGCCCAGTGGTGAAGCACAGTTTTCTGGTTAAGCAAACGGAAGACATTCCGCAGGTGCTGAAAAAGGCTTTTTGGCTGGCGGCAAGTGGTCGCCCTGGACCAGTGGTCGTTGATTTACCGAAAGATATTCTTAATCCTGCGAACAAATTACCCTACGTCTGGCCGGAGTCGGTCAGTATGCGATCTTACAATCCCACGACCTCCGGACATAAAGGGCAAATTAAGCGCGCTCTGCAAACGCTGGTGGCGGCAAAAAAACCGGTTGTGTATGTAGGCGGTGGGGCAATCACGGCGGGCTGCCATCAGCAGTTGAAAGACACGGTGGAGGCGTTGAATCTGCCCGTTGTTTCCTCATTAATGGGGCTGGGGGCGTTTCCGGCAACGCATCGTCAGGCACTGGGCATGCTGGGAATGCACGGCACCTACGAAGCCAATATGACGATGCATAACGCGGATGTGATTTTTGCCGTCGGGGTACGTTTTGATGACCGAACGACGAACAATCTTGCGAAGTACTGCCCAAATGCCACGGTTCTGCATATCGATATTGATCCTACTTCCATTTCTAAAACTGTGACTGCTGATATCCCGATTGTTGGAGATGCCCGCCAGGTCCTCGAACAAATACTTGAACTCCTGTCGCAAGAATCCGCCCATCAACCGCTGGATGAGATCCGCGATTGGTGGCAGCAGATTGAACTGTGGCGTGCTCGTCAGTGCCTGAAATACGATATTCACAGTGAAAAGATTAAACCGCAGGCGGTTATCGAGACTCTTTGGCGGCTGACGAAGGGGGACGCTTACGTGACGTCTGATGTCGGGCAGCACCAGATGTTCGCCGCACTTTATTATCCTTTCGACAAACCGCGTCGCTGGATTAACTCTGGTGGCCTCGGCACGATGGGGTTTGGTTTACCTGCGGCACTGGGTGTCAAAATGGCGCTGCCAGAAGAAACCGTGGTTTGCGTCACTGGTGACGGCAGTATTCAGATGAACATTCAGGAACTGTCAACCGCCTTGCAATACGAGTTGCCGGTATTGGTGGTGAATCTCAATAATCGCTATCTGGGGATGGTGAAGCAGTGGCAGGACATGATCTATTCCGGCCGTCATTCACAATCTTATATGCAATCGCTACCCGATTTCGTCCGTCTGGCGGAAGCCTATGGGCATGTTGGGATCCAGATTTCTCATCCGCAAGAGCTGGAAAGCAAACTTAGCGAGGCGCTGGAACAGGTGCGCAATAATCGTCTGGTGTTTGTTGATGTTACCGTCGATGGCAGTGAGCACGTCTACCCGATGCAGATTCGCGGGGGCGGAATGGATGAAATGTGGTTAAGCAAAACGGAGAGAACCTGATTATGCGCCGGATATTATCAGTCTTACTCGAAAATGAATCAGGCGCGTTATCCCGCGTGATTGGCCTTTTTTCCCAACGTGGCTACAACATTGAAAGCCTGACCGTTGCGCCCACCGACGATCCGACATTATCGCGTATGACCATCCAGACCGTGGGCGATGAAAAAGTGCTTGAGCAGATCGAAAAGCAATTACACAAACTGGTCGATGTCTTGCGCGTGAGCGAGCTGGGGCAGGGGGCGCACGTCGAGCGGGAAATTATGCTGGTGAAAATTCAGGCCAGCGGCTACGGACGTGACGAAGTGAAGCGCAATACGGAAATATTTCGTGGGCAAATCATCGATGTCACGCCATCGCTTTACACCGTCCAACTGGCAGGCACCAGCGATAAGCTTGATGCATTTTTAGCATCGATTCGCGATGTGGCGAAAATTGTGGAAGTTGCTCGCTCTGGTGTAGTTGGACTTTCGCGCGGCGATAAAATAATGCGTTGAGAATGATCTCAATGCGCAATTTGCAGCCCAACATGTCACGTTGGGCTTTTTTTGCGAATTCAGTGGGAACATGGAATAAAAGCAGTTGCCGCAGTTAATTTTCTGCGCTTAGATGTTAATGAATTTAACCCATACCAGTACAATGGCTATGGTTTTTACATTTTACGCAAGGGGCAATTGTGAAACTGGATGAAATCGCTCGGCTGGCGGGAGTGTCGCGGACCACTGCAAGCTATGTTATTAACGGCAAAGCGAAGCAATACCGTGTGAGCGACAAAACCGTTGAAAAAGTCATGGCTGTGGTGCGTGAGCACAATTACCACCCGAACGCCGTGGCAGCTGGGCTTCGTGCTGGACGCACACGTTCTATTGGTCTTGTGATCCCCGATCTGGAGAACACCAGCTATACCCGCATCGCTAATTATCTTGAACGTCAGGCGCGGCAACGGGGTTATCAACTGCTGATTGCTTGCTCAGAAGATCAGCCAGACAACGAAATGCGTTGTATTGAGCATCTTCTACAGCGTCAGGTTGATGCCATTATTGTTTCGACGTCGTTGCCACCAGAGCATCCTTTTTATCAACGCTGGGCTAACGACCCGTTCCCGATTGTCGCGCTGGACCGCGCCCTCGATCGTGAACACTTCACCAGCGTGGTTGGTGCCGATCAGGATGATGCCGAAATGCTGGCGGAAGAGTTACGTAAGTTTCCCGCCGAGACGGTGCTTTATCTTGGCGCGCTGCCGGAGCTTTCTGTGAGCTTCTTGCGTGAGCAAGGTTTCCGTACTGCCTGGAAAGATGATCCGCGCGAAGTGCATTTCCTTTATGCCAACAGCTATGAGCGGGAGGCGGCTGCCCAGTTATTCGAAAAATGGCTGGAAACGCATCCGATGCCGCAGGCGCTGTTCACAACGTCGTTTGCGTTGTTGCAAGGGGTGATGGATGTCACGCTGCGTCGCGATGGCAAACTGCCTTCTGACCTGGCAATTGCCACCTTTGGCGATAACGAACTGCTCGACTTCTTACAGTGCCCGGTGCTGGCAGTGGCTCAACGTCACCGCGATGTCGCAGAGCGTGTGCTGGAAATTGTCCTGGCAAGCCTGGACGAACCGCGTAAGCCAAAACCTGGGTTAACGCGCATTAAACGTAATCTCTATCGCCGCGGCGTGCTCAGCCGTAACTAAGCCGCGAACAAAAATACGCGCCAGTGAATTTCTCATTGGCGCGTCGAGTACGGGAATGGACATCAATATCCTTAAAGTAAATAAGACTATTCCTGGCTATTATTGATAAATGCTTTTAAACCCGCCCATTAATTAACTCACCTGCTGAAATTCACAATAATTAAGCAATATTGACAGAGCGTTTTTGCATTATTTTGTTACATGCAGAGATGAATTGCCGATTTAACAAACACTTTTCTTTGCTTTTGCGCAAACCTGCTGGCATCAAGCGCCACACAGACGCAACAGGGACTGTTAACCGGGGAAGATATGTCCTAAAATGCCGCTCGCGTCGCAAACTGACACTTTATATTTGCTGTGGAAAATAGTTAGTCATTTTAAAACGGTGATGACGATGAGGGATTTTTTCTTACAGCTATTCATAACGTTAATTTGCTTCGCACGTTGGACGTAAAATAAACAACGCTGATATTAGCCGTAAACATCGGGTTTTTTACCTCGGTATGCCTTGTGACTGGCTTGACAAGCTTTTCCTCCGCTCCGTAAACTCCTTTCAGTGGGAAATTGTGGGGCAAAGTGGGAATAAGGGGTGAGGCTGGCATGTTCCGGGGAGCAACGTTAGTCAATCTCGACAGCAAAGGGCGCTTATCAGTGCCTACCCGTTATCGGGAACAGCTGCTTGAGAACGCTGCCGGTCAAATGGTTTGCACCATTGACATTCATCACCCGTGCCTGCTGCTTTACCCCCTGCCTGAATGGGAAATTATCGAGCAAAAATTATCGCGTCTGTCGAGCATGAACCCGGTTGAGCGCCGTGTGCAGCGCCTTCTGTTAGGTCATGCCAGCGAATGTCAGATGGATGGCGCCGGTCGATTGTTAATCGCGCCAGTACTGCGGCAACATGCCGGGCTGACAAAAGAAGTGATGCTGGTTGGACAGTTCAACAAGTTTGAGCTGTGGGATGAAACAACCTGGCATCAACAGGTCAAGGAAGATATCGACGCAGAGCAGTTGGCTACTGGAGACTTATCGGAGCGACTGCAGGACTTGTCTCTATAAAATGATGGAAAACTATAAACATACTACGGTGCTGCTGGATGAAGCCGTTAATGGCCTCAATATCCGTCCTGATGGCATCTACATTGATGGGACTTTTGGTCGCGGTGGTCACTCACGTCTGATCCTCTCGCAGCTTGGCGAAGAGGGGCGTTTGCTGGCGATCGATCGCGACCCGCAGGCTATCGCCGTTGCGAAGACTATTGATGATCCGCGCTTCTCCATCATCCACGGACCTTTCTCCGCGCTGGGCGAATACGTTGCCGAGCGCGATCTTATCGGCAAGATCGACGGAATTCTCCTCGATCTTGGTGTCTCTTCACCGCAACTTGATGATGCAGAACGCGGCTTTTCCTTTATGCGCGATGGCCCGCTGGACATGCGTATGGACCCAACCCGCGGCCAATCCGCTGCTGAGTGGCTGCAAACCGCAGAAGAAGCTGATATCGCCTGGGTATTGAAAACCTACGGCGAAGAGCGTTTTGCCAAACGCATTGCCCGTGCCATTGTCGAGCGAAACCGCGAACAGCCGATGACCCGCACCAAAGAACTGGCGGAAGTCGTGGCTGCCGCAACGCCGGTGAAAGACAAATTCAAACATCCCGCGACCCGTACCTTCCAGGCGGTGCGCATTTGGGTAAACAGTGAACTGGAGGAGATAGAGCAGGCGCTAAAAAGCTCGCTCAACGTGCTGGCCCCTGGGGGGCGGCTTTCAATCATCAGCTTCCACTCGCTGGAAGACCGCATTGTGAAGCGCTTTATGCGTGAAAACAGCCGCGGCCCGCAAGTTCCGGCAGGGTTACCGATGACTGAAGAGCAGCTCAAAAAACTGGGTGGACGTCAGCTGCGAGCACTAGGCAAGTTGATGCCGGGCGAAGAAGAGGTGGCTGAGAACCCTCGTGCCCGTAGTTCAGTTCTGCGTATTGCAGAGAGGACGAACGCATGATCAGCAGAGTGACAGAAGCTCTAAGCAAAGTTAAAGGATCGATGGGAAGCCACGAGCGCCATGCATTGCCTGGTGTTATCGGTGACGATCTTTTGCGATTTGGGAAGCTGCCACTCTGCCTGTTCATTTGCATTATTTTGACGGCGGTGACCGTGGTAACCACGGCGCACCATACCCGTTTACTAACCGCTCAGCGCGAACAACTGGTGCTGGAGCGAGACGCTTTAGACATTGAATGGCGCAACCTGATTCTTGAAGAGAATGCGCTCGGCGACCATAGCCGTGTAGAAAGGATCGCCACGGAGAAGCTGCAAATGCAGCATGTTGATCCGTCACAAGAAAATATCGTAGTGCAAAAATAAGGATAAACGCGACGCATGAAAGCAGCGGCGAAAACGCAGAAACCAAAACGTCAGGAAGAACATGCCAACTTTATCAGTTGGCGTTTTGCGTTGTTATGCGGCTGTATTTTATTGGCACTGGCTTTCCTGCTGGGGCGCGTTGCCTGGTTGCAGGTAATCTCCCCGGATATGCTGGTGAAAGAGGGCGACATGCGCTCTCTTCGCGTTCAGCAAGTATCCACCTCCCGCGGCATGATTACCGATCGTTCTGGTCGCCCGTTAGCGGTGAGCGTGCCGGTAAAAGCGATTTGGGCTGACCCGAAAGAAGTGCATGACGCTGGCGGTATCAGCGTCGGTGATCGCTGGAAGGCGCTGGCTAACGCACTCAATATTCCGCTGGATCAGCTTTCCGCCCGCATTAACGCCAACCCGAAAGGGCGCTTTATTTATCTGGCGCGTCAGGTAAACCCTGACATGGCAGAGTACATCAAAAAACTGAAGCTGCCGGGGATTCATCTACGTGAAGAATCTCGCCGTTACTATCCGTCTGGCGAAGTGACCGCTCACCTCATCGGCTTTACTAACGTCGATAGTCAGGGGATTGAGGGCGTCGAGAAGAGTTTCGATAAATGGCTTACCGGGCAGCCTGGCGAGCGCATTGTGCGTAAAGACCGCTATGGTCGCGTAATTGAAGATATCTCTTCCACCGACAGTCAGGCGGCACACAACCTGGCGTTGAGTATTGATGAACGCCTGCAGGCGCTGGTTTATCGCGAACTGAATAACGCGGTGGCCTTTAACAAGGCTGAATCCGGTAGTGCCGTGCTGGTGGATGTCAACACCGGTGAAGTGTTGGCGATGGCTAACAGCCCGTCATACAACCCAAACAATCTGAGTGGCACGCCGAAAGAGGCGATGCGTAACCGTACCATCACCGACGTGTTTGAACCTGGCTCAACGGTCAAACCGATGGTGGTGATGACCGCGTTGCAACGTGGCGTGGTGCGAGAAAACTCGGTACTGAATACCGTTCCTTATCGGATTAACGGCCACGAAATCAAAGACGTGGCACGCTACAGCGAATTAACCCTGACCGGGGTATTACAGAAGTCGAGTAACGTCGGTGTTTCCAAACTGGCGTTAGCGATGCCGTCCTCAGCGTTAGTAGATACTTACTCACGTTTTGGACTGGGAAAAGCGACCAATTTGGGGTTGGTCGGAGAACGCAGTGGCTTATATCCTCAAAAACAACGGTGGTCTGACATAGAGAGGGCCACCTTCTCTTTCGGCTACGGGCTAATGGTAACACCGTTACAGTTAGCGCGAGTCTACGCAACTATCGGCAGCTATGGCATTTATCGCCCGCTGTCGATTACCAAAGTTGATCCCCCGGTTCCCGGTGAACGCGTCTTCCCGGAATCCATTGTTCGCACCGTGGTGCATATGATGGAAAGCGTGGCGCTACCGGGCGGTGGCGGCGTGAAGGCGGCGATTAAAGGCTATCGTATCGCCATTAAAACCGGTACCGCGAAAAAGGTCGGGCCGGACGGTCGCTACATCAATAAATATATTGCTTATACCGCAGGCGTTGCGCCTGCGAGTCAGCCGCGCTTCGCGCTGGTTGTTGTTATCAACGATCCGCAGGCGGGTAAATACTACGGCGGCGCCGTTTCCGCGCCGGTCTTTGGTGCCATCATGGGCGGCGTATTGCGTACCATGAACATCGAGCCGGATGCGCTGACAACGGGCGATAAAAATGAATTTGTGATTAATCAAGGCGAGGGGACAGGTGGCAGATCGTAATTTGCGCGACCTTCTTGCTCCGTGGGTGCCAGACGCACCTTCGCGAGCACTGCGAGAGATGACACTCGACAGCCGTGTGGCTGCGGCGGGCGATCTCTTTGTAGCTGTAGTAGGTCATCAGGCGGACGGGCGTCGATATATCCCGCAGGCGATAGCGCAAGGTGTGGCTGCCATTATTGCAGAGGCGAAAGATGAGGCGACCGACGGTGAAATCCGTGAAATGCACGGCGTACCAGTCATCTATCTCAGCCAGCTCAACGAGCGTTTATCTGCACTGGCGGGCCGCTTTTACCATGAACCCTCTGACAATTTACGTCTCGTGGGCGTAACGGGCACCAACGGCAAAACCACGACTACCCAGCTGCTGGCGCAGTGGAGCCAACTGCTTGGCGAAACAAGCGCGGTAATGGGTACTGTTGGTAATGGCCTGCTGGGAAAAGTGATCCCGACAGAAAATACCACCGGTTCGGCAGTCGATGTTCAGCATGAGCTGGCGGGACTGGTGGATCAGGGCGCGACTTTTTGCGCAATGGAAGTTTCCTCCCACGGACTGGTACAGCACCGTGTGGCGGCATTGAAATTTGCGGCGTCGGTCTTTACCAACTTAAGCCGCGATCACCTTGATTATCATGGTGATATGGAACACTACGAAGCCGCGAAATGGCTGCTTTATTCTGAACATCATTGCGGTCAGGCGATTATTAACGCCGACGATGAAGTGGGCCGCCGCTGGCTGGCAAAACTGCCGGACGCGGTTGCGGTATCAATGGAAGATCATATCAATCCGAACTGTCACGGACGCTGGTTGAAAGCGACCGACGTGAACTATCACGACAGCGGTGCGACTATTCGCTTTAGCTCAAGCTGGGGCGATGGCGAAATTGAAAGCCATCTGATGGGCGCTTTTAACGTCAGCAACTTGCTGCTGGCGCTGGCGACGCTGCTGGCGCTGGGCTATCCGCTGGCTGATCTGTTAAAAACCGCCGCGCGTCTGCAACCGGTTTGCGGACGTATGGAAGTGTTCACTGCACCGGGCAAACCGACGGTGGTGGTGGATTACGCGCATACGCCGGATGCATTGGAAAAAGCCTTGCAGGCTGCACGTCTTCACTGTGCAGGCAAGCTGTGGTGCGTCTTTGGCTGTGGTGGCGATCGCGATAAAGGTAAGCGTCCACTGATGGGAGCAATTGCTGAAGAGTTTGCTGACGTGGCGGTGGTGACGGACGATAACCCGCGTACCGAAGAGCCGCGTGCCATCATCAACGATATTCTGGCGGGAATGTTAGATGCCGGACATGCCAAAGTGATGGAAGGCCGCGCTGAAGCGGTGACTTGCGCTGTTATGCAGGCTAAAGAGAACGATGTGGTGCTGATCGCGGGCAAAGGCCATGAGGATTATCAGATTGTTGGCAACCAGCGTCTCGACTATTCCGATCGCGTCACGGTAGCGCGTCTGCTGGGGGTAATTGCATGATTAGCGTAACCCTTAGCCAACTTACCGATATTCTAAACGGTGAACTAAAAGGGGCAGATATCACCCTTGATGCTGTAACCACTGACACACGAAAACTGACGCCGGGTTGCCTGTTTGTTGCCCTGAAAGGCGAACGTTTCGATGCCCATGATTTTGCTGACCAGGCGAAAGCTGGCGGTGCGGGTGCACTACTGGTTAGCCGTCCGCTGGATATCGATCTGCCGCAGTTAATCGTCAAGGATACTCATCTGGCGTTTGGTGAACTGGCTGCATGGGTTCGCCAGCAAGTTCCGGCGCGCGTGGTTGCTCTGACCGGTTCCTCCGGCAAAACCTCCGTTAAAGAGATGACGGCAGCGATTTTAAGCCAGTGTGGCAACACGCTTTATACGGCAGGCAATCTCAACAACGACATCGGTGTACCGATGACGCTGTTGCGCTTAACGCCAGAGTACGATTACGCAGTAATTGAACTTGGCGCGAACCATCAGGGCGAAATTGCCTGGACTGTGAGTCTGACTCGCCCGGAAGCGGCGCTGGTCAACAACCTGGCAGCGGCGCATCTGGAAGGTTTTGGCTCGCTTGCGGGTGTCGCGAAAGCGAAAGGTGAAATCTTTAGCGGCCTGCCGGAAAACGGTATCGCCATTATGAATGCCGACAACAACGACTGGCTGAACTGGCAGAGTGTGATTGGCTCACGCAAAGTGTGGCGCTTCTCACCGAATGCTAACAACAGCGATTTCACCGCCACCAATATCCACGTGACCTCGCACGGTACGGAATTTACGCTGCAAACCCCAACGGGTAGCGTCGATGTTCTGCTGCCGTTGCCGGGGCGTCACAATATTGCGAATGCGCTGGCAGCCGCTGCGCTCTCCATGTCCGTGGGCGCAACGCTTGATGCTATTAAAGCGGGGCTGGCAAATCTGAAAGCTGTTCCTGGCCGTCTGTTCCCCATTCAACTGGCGGAAAATCAGTTGCTGCTCGACGACTCCTACAACGCTAACGTCGGCTCCATGACCGCCGCTGTTCAGGTACTGGCTGAAATGCCGGGCTACCGTGTGCTGGTGGTGGGCGATATGGCGGAACTGGGCGCTGAAAGCGAGGCCTGCCATGTACAGGTGGGCGAAGCGGCGAAGGCGGCGGGTATTGACCGTGTGTTAAGTGTGGGTAAACAAAGCCATGCTATCAGTACCGCCAGCGGCATTGGCGAACATTTTGCCGATAAAACTGCGCTTATCACACGTCTTAAATCACTGATTGCTGAGCAACAGGTAATTACGATTTTAGTTAAAGGTTCACGTAGTGCTGCCATGGAAGAGGTAGTACGCGCTTTACAGGAGAATGGGACATGTTAGTTTGGCTGGCCGAACATTTGGTCAAATATTATTCCGGCTTTAACGTCTTTTCCTATCTGACGTTTCGCGCCATCGTCAGCCTGCTGACTGCGCTGTTCATCTCATTGTGGATGGGCCCGCGCATGATTGCTCATTTGCAAAAACTTTCCTTTGGTCAGGTAGTGCGTAACGACGGTCCTGAATCACACTTCAGCAAGCGCGGTACGCCGACCATGGGCGGGATTATGATCCTGACAGCGATTGTGATCTCCGTGCTGCTGTGGGCATACCCGTCCAACCCGTATGTCTGGTGCGTGTTGGTCGTGCTGGTCGGTTACGGTGTTATTGGCTTCGTTGATGACTATCGCAAAGTAGTGCGTAAAGACACCAAGGGGTTGATTGCTCGCTGGAAGTATTTCTGGATGTCGGTTATTGCGCTGGGTGTTGCTTTCGCTTTGTACCTTGCCGGGAAAGACACGCCCGCAACGCAGCTGGTGGTCCCGTTCTTTAAAGATGTGATGCCGCAGTTGGGGCTGTTCTACATTCTGCTGGCTTACTTCGTCATTGTGGGTACTGGCAACGCGGTAAACCTGACTGATGGTCTCGACGGTCTGGCAATTATGCCGACCGTATTTGTCGCCGGTGGTTTTGCGCTGGTGGCGTGGGCGACCGGCAACATGAACTTTGCCAGCTATTTACACATACCGTATCTACGACACGCCGGGGAACTGGTCATTGTCTGTACCGCGATAGTCGGGGCAGGGCTGGGCTTCCTGTGGTTTAACACCTATCCGGCGCAGGTCTTTATGGGCGATGTCGGTTCGCTGGCGTTAGGTGGCGCGCTGGGCATTATCGCCGTACTGCTGCGTCAGGAATTCCTGCTGGTGATTATGGGCGGCGTGTTTGTCGTTGAAACCCTGTCGGTTATTTTGCAGGTCGGCTCCTTTAAACTGCGCGGACAACGTATTTTCCGCATGGCACCGATTCATCACCACTATGAACTGAAAGGCTGGCCGGAACCGCGTGTCATTGTGCGCTTCTGGATTATTTCGCTGATGCTGGTCCTGATTGGTCTGGCAACGCTGAAGGTACGTTAATCATGGCTGATTACCAGGGTAAAAATGTCGTCATTATCGGCCTGGGCCTCACCGGGCTTTCTTGCGTGGACTTTTTCCTCGCTCGCGGTGTGACGCCGCGCGTTATGGATACGCGGATGACACCGCCTGGCCTGGATAAATTACCCGAAGCCGTAGAACGCCACACGGGCGGTCTGAATGATGAATGGCTGATGGCGGCCGATCTGATTGTCGCCAGTCCCGGTATTGCACTGGCGCATCCATCCTTAAGCGCTGCCGCTGATGCCGGAATCGAAATCGTTGGCGATATCGAGCTGTTCTGTCGCGAAGCACAAGCACCGATTGTGGCGATTACCGGTTCTAACGGCAAAAGCACGGTCACCACGCTAGTGGGTGAAATGGCGAAAGCGGCGGGCGTTAACGTTGGCGTGGGTGGCAACATTGGCCTGCCCGCGTTGATGCTGTTGGATGCTGAGTGCGAACTGTACGTGCTGGAGCTGTCTAGCTTCCAGCTTGAAACCACCTCCAGCTTACAGGCGGTAGCAGCGACCATTCTGAACGTGACTGAAGATCATATGGATCGCTATCCATTTGGTTTACAGCAGTATCGTGCGGCAAAACTGCGCATTTATGAAAATGCGAAAGTTTGCGTGGTTAATGCTGATGATGCCTTAACAATGCCGATTCGTGGTGCGGATGAACGCTGCGTTAGCTTTGGTATCAATATGGGCGACTATCACTTGAATCATCAGCAGGGTGAAACCTGGCTGCGGGTGAAAGGCGAGAAAGTGTTGAACGTGAAAGAGATGAAACTTTCCGGTCAGCATAACTACACCAATGCGCTGGCGGCACTGGCGCTGGCAGACGCAGCTGGTTTGCCACGCGCCAGTAGCCTGAAAGCGTTAACTACGTTCACTGGTTTGCCGCATCGCTTTGAAGTGGTGCTGGAACATAACGGTGTGCGCTGGATTAACGACTCGAAAGCGACCAATGTCGGCAGTACGGAAGCGGCGCTCAATGGCCTGCACGTAGATGGCACGCTGCATTTGTTGCTGGGCGGCGATGGTAAATCGGCGGACTTTAGTCCGCTGGCACGTTACCTGAATGGCGATAACGTACGTTTGTATTGTTTCGGTCGTGACGGCGCACAGCTGGCGGCACTGCGCCCGGAAGTGGCAGAACAAACCGAAACCATGGAACAGGCGATGCGCTTGCTGGCTCCTCGTGTTCAACCAGGAGATATGGTTCTGCTCTCCCCGGCCTGTGCCAGCCTTGATCAATTCAAGAACTTTGAACAACGAGGCAATGAGTTTGCCCGTCTGGCGAAGGAGTTAGGTTGATGCGTTTATCTCTCCCTCGCCTGAAAATGCCGCGCCTGCCAGGATTCAGTATCCTGGTCTGGATCTCCACGGCGCTAAAGGGCTGGGTGATGGGCTCGCGGGAAAAAGATACCGACAGCCTGATCATGTACGATCGCACCTTACTGTGGCTGACCTTCGGCCTCGCGGCGATCGGCTTTATCATGGTGACGTCCGCATCAATGCCTATCGGACAACGCTTGACTAACGATCCCTTTTTCTTCGCTAAGCGTGATGGTGTCTACCTGATCCTGGCGTTCATTCTGGCGATCATTACGCTGCGTCTGCCGATGGAGTTCTGGCAACGTTACAGCGCTACGATGCTACTCGGTTCAATCATCCTGTTGATGATCGTTCTGGTAGTGGGTAGCTCTGTTAAAGGGGCATCGCGTTGGATCGATCTCGGCTTGCTGCGTATCCAGCCTGCGGAGCTGACAAAACTGTCGCTGTTTTGCTATATCGCCAACTATCTGGTGCGTAAAGGCGACGAAGTGCGTAATAACCTGCGCGGCTTCTTGAAACCGATGGGCGTGATTCTGGTGTTGGCAGTGTTACTGCTGGCACAGCCAGACCTTGGTACGGTGGTGGTGTTGTTTGTGACTACGCTGGCGATGTTGTTCCTGGCGGGGGCGAAATTGTGGCAGTTCATTGCCATTATCGGCATGGGGATTTCAGCGGTTGTGTTACTGATCCTCGCCGAACCGTACCGTATCCGCCGTGTTACCGCATTCTGGAATCCGTGGGAAGATCCCTTTGGTAGCGGCTATCAGTTAACGCAATCGCTGATGGCGTTTGGTCGCGGCGAACTGTGGGGGCAAGGTTTAGGTAACTCGGTTCAAAAACTGGAGTATCTGCCGGAAGCACACACTGACTTTATTTTCGCCATTATCGGCGAAGAATTAGGTTATGTCGGTGTGGTACTAGCACTTTTAATGGTATTCTTCGTCGCTTTTCGTGCGATGTCGATTGGCCGTAAAGCATTAGAAATTGACCATCGTTTTTCCGGTTTTCTCGCCTGTTCCATTGGCATCTGGTTTAGCTTCCAGGCGCTGGTTAACGTAGGTGCGGCGGCGGGGATGTTACCGACCAAAGGTCTGACATTGCCGCTGATCAGTTACGGTGGTTCGAGCTTACTGATTATGTCGACAGCCATCATGATGCTGTTGCGTATTGATTATGAAACGCGTCTGGAGAAAGCGCAGGCGTTTGTACGAGGTTCACGATGAGTGGTCAAGGAAAGCGATTAATGGTGATGGCCGGCGGAACCGGTGGACATGTGTTCCCGGGACTGGCGGTTGCGCACCATCTAATGGCTCAGGGTTGGCAAGTTCGCTGGCTGGGGACTGCCGACCGTATGGAAGCGGACTTAGTGCCAAAACATGGCATCGAAATTGATTTCATTCGTATCTCTGGTCTGCGTGGTAAAGGTATAAAAGCACTGTTAGCTGCGCCTCTGCGTATTTTTAACGCCTGGCGTCAGGCACGGGCGATTATGAAAGCGTTCAAACCTGATGTGGTGCTCGGTATGGGCGGCTACGTATCAGGCCCAGGTGGTCTGGCCGCGTGGTCGTTAGGCATTCCGGTTGTACTT
Organism: Escherichia sp. HH26CH; assembly: GCF_009820205.1. Classification (NCBI taxonomy): domain Bacteria; kingdom Pseudomonadati; phylum Pseudomonadota; class Gammaproteobacteria; order Enterobacterales; family Enterobacteriaceae; genus Escherichia; species Escherichia sp. HH26CH. The sequence continues at coordinate 129,776 of NZ_VNXM01000038.1, read as the reverse complement.
CATGAACAAAACGGTATTGCGGGCTTAACCAATAAATGGCTGGCGAAGATTGCCACCAAAGTGATGCAGGCGTTTCCAGGCGCTTTCCCTAATGCGGAAGTGGTGGGTAATCCTGTTCGTACCGATGTGTTGGCGTTGCCACTGCCGCAGCAACGTTTGGCTGGACGTGAAGGTCCGGTTCGTGTGTTGGTAGTGGGTGGTTCCCAGGGCGCACGTATTCTTAACCAGACAATGCCGCAGGTTGCAGCAAAGCTGGGCGATTCAGTCACTATCTGGCATCAGAGCGGCAAAGGTTCGCAACAAACCGTTGAACAGGCATATGCCGAAGCAGGGCAACCGCAGCATAAAGTGACGGAATTTATTGATGATATGGCGGCGGCGTATGCGTGGGCGGATGTCGTCGTTTGCCGCTCCGGTGCGTTAACGGTGAGTGAAATCGCTGCGGCAGGACTACCGGCGTTGTTTGTGCCGTTTCAACATAAAGACCGCCAGCAATACTGGAATGCTCTACCGCTGGAAAAAGCGGGCGCAGCCAAAATTATCGAGCAGCCACAGCTTAGCGTGGATGCTGTCGCCAACACCCTGGCCGGGTGGTCGCGAGAAACCTTATTAACCATGGCAGAACGCGCCCGTGCTGCATCCATTCCGGATGCCACCGAGCGAGTGGCAAATGAAGTGAGCCGGGCTGCCCGGGCGTAATTGTAGCGATGCCTTTTGCATCGTATGAATGTAAGAAGTTAATGGCGTAAAGAATGAATACACAACAATTGGCAAAACTGCGTTCCATCGTGCCCGAAATGCGTCGCGTTCGGCACATACATTTTGTCGGCATCGGTGGTGCCGGTATGGGCGGTATTGCCGAAGTTCTGGCCAATGAAGGTTATCAGATCAGTGGTTCCGATTTAGCGCCAAATCCGGTCACGCAGCAGTTAATGAATCTTGGGGCGACGATTTATTTCAACCATCGCCCGGAAAACGTACGTGATGCCAGCGTGGTCGTTGTTTCCAGCGCGATTTCTGCCGATAACCCGGAAATTGTCGCAGCTCATGAAGCGCGTATTCCGGTGATCCGTCGTGCTGAAATGCTGGCTGAGTTAATGCGTTTTCGTCATGGCATCGCCATTGCCGGAACGCACGGCAAAACGACAACCACTGCGATGGTTTCCAGCATCTACGCAGAAGCGGGACTCGACCCAACCTTCGTTAACGGTGGGCTGGTAAAAGCGGCGGGCGTTCATGCGCGTTTGGGGCATGGTCGGTACCTGATTGCCGAAGCAGATGAGAGCGATGCATCGTTCCTGCATCTGCAACCGATGGTGGCGATTGTCACCAATATCGAAGCCGACCACATGGATACCTACCAGGGCGACTTTGAGAATTTAAAACAGACCTTTATTAATTTTCTGCACAACCTGCCGTTTTACGGTCGTGCGGTGATGTGTGTTGATGATCCGGTGATCCGCGAATTGTTACCGCGTGTGGGGCGTCAGACCACGACTTACGGCTTCAGCGAAGATGCCGACGTGCGTGTAGAAGATTATCAGCAGATTGGCCCGCAAGGGCACTTTACGCTGCTGCGCCAGGACAAAGAGCCGATGCGCGTCACCCTGAATGCGCCAGGCCGTCATAACGCGCTGAACGCCGCAGCTGCGGTTGCGGTTGCTACGGAAGAGGGAATTGACGACGAGGCTATTTTGCGTGCGCTGGAGAGCTTCCAGGGGACTGGTCGCCGTTTTGATTTCCTCGGTGAATTCCCGCTGGAGCCAGTGAATGGTAAAAGCGGTACGGCAATGCTGGTTGATGACTACGGTCACCATCCGACCGAAGTGGATGCCACCATTAAAGCGGCGCGTGCAGGCTGGCCGGATAAAAATCTGGTAATGCTGTTTCAGCCGCATCGTTTTACCCGTACGCGTGACCTGTATGATGATTTCGCCAATGTGCTGACGCAGGTTGATACCCTGTTGATGCTGGAAGTGTATCCGGCTGGCGAAGCGCCAATTCCGGGAGCGGACAGCCGTTCGCTGTGTCGCACAATTCGTGGACGTGGGAAAATTGATCCCATTCTGGTGCCGGACCCAGCGCAGGTAGCCGAAATGCTAGCACCAGTATTAACCGGTAACGACCTGATTCTCGTTCAGGGGGCCGGTAATATCGGAAAAATTGCTCGTTCTTTAGCTGAAATCAAACTGAAGCCGCAAACTCCGGAGGAAGAACAACATGACTGATAAAATCGCGGTCCTGTTGGGCGGGACCTCCGCCGAGCGGGAAGTTTCTTTGAATTCTGGCGCAGCGGTGTTAGCCGGGCTGCGTGAAGGCGGTATTGACGCGTATCCTGTCGACCCGAAAGAAGTTGACGTGACACAACTTAAGTCGATGGGCTTTCAGAAAGTGTTTATCGCACTACACGGTCGCGGTGGTGAAGATGGCACGTTGCAGGGCATGCTCGAGCTGATGGGCTTGCCTTATACCGGCAGCGGAGTAATGGCATCTGCGCTTTCAATGGATAAACTACGCAGCAAATTGCTTTGGCAGGGCGCTGGTTTACCGGTAGCGCCGTGGGTAGCATTAACCCGCGCAGAGTTTGAAAAAGGCCTGAGCGATAAGCAGTTAGCAGAAATTTCTGCCTTAGGTTTGCCGGTTATCGTTAAGCCGAGCCGCGAAGGTTCCAGCGTGGGAATGTCAAAAGTAGTAGCAGAAAATGCTCTACAAGATGCATTAAGATTGGCATTTCAGCACGATGAAGAAGTATTGATTGAAAAATGGCTAAGTGGGCCGGAGTTCACGGTTGCGATACTTGGTGAAGAAATTTTACCGTCAATACGTATTCAACCGGCCGGAACCTTCTATGATTATGAGGCGAAGTATCTCTCTGATGAGACACAGTATTTCTGCCCCGCAGGTCTGGAAGCGTCACAAGAGGCCAATTTGCAGGCATTAGTGCTGAAAGCATGGACGACGTTAGGTTGCAAAGGATGGGGACGTATTGACGTTATGCTGGACAGCGATGGACAGTTTTATCTGCTGGAAGCCAATACCTCACCGGGTATGACCAGCCACAGCCTGGTGCCGATGGCGGCACGTCAGGCAGGTATGAGCTTCTCGCAGTTGGTAGTACGAATTCTGGAACTGGCGGACTAATATGTCGCAGGCTGCTCTGAACACGCGAAACAGCGAAGAAGAGGTTTCTTCTCGCCGCAATAATGGAACGCGTCTGGCGGGGATCCTTTTCCTGCTGACCGTTTTAACGACAGTGTTGGTGAGCGGCTGGGTCGTGTTGGGCTGGATGGAAGATGCGCAACGCCTGCCGCTCTCAAAGCTGGTGTTGACCGGTGAACGCCATTACACGCGTAATGACGATATCCGGCAGTCGATCCTGGCATTGGGTGAGCCAGGTACCTTTATGACCCAGGATGTCAACATCATCCAGACGCAAATAGAACAACGCCTGCCGTGGATTAAGCAGGTGAGCGTCAGAAAGCAGTGGCCTGATGAATTGAAGATTCATCTGGTTGAATATGTGCCTATTGCGCGGTGGAATGATCAACATATGGTAGACGCGGAAGGAAACACTTTCAGCGTGCCGCCAGATCGCACCAGCAAGCAGGTGCTTCCAATGCTGTATGGCCCGGAAGGCAGCGCCAATGAAGTGTTGCAGGGCTATCGCGAAATGGGGCAGATGCTGGCAAAGGACAGATTTACTCTGAAGGAAGCGGCGATGACCGCGCGGCGTTCCTGGCAGTTGACGCTGAATAACGATATTAAGCTCAATCTTGGCCGGGGCGATACGATGAAACGTTTGGCTCGCTTTGTAGAACTTTATCCGGTTTTACAGCAGCAGGCGCAAACCGATGGCAAACGGATTAGCTACGTTGATTTGCGTTATGACTCTGGAGCGGCAGTAGGCTGGGCGCCCTTGCCGCCAGAGGAATCTACTCAGCAACAAAATCAGGCACAGGCAGAACAACAATGATCAAGGCGACGGACAGAAAACTGGTAGTAGGACTGGAGATTGGTACCGCGAAGGTTGCCGCTTTAGTAGGGGAAGTTCTGCCCGACGGTATGGTCAATATCATTGGCGTGGGCAGCTGCCCGTCGCGTGGTATGGATAAAGGCGGGGTAAACGACCTCGAATCCGTGGTCAAGTGCGTACAACGCGCCATTGACCAGGCAGAATTGATGGCAGATTGTCAGATCTCTTCGGTATATCTGGCGCTTTCTGGTAAGCACATCAGCTGCCAGAATGAAATTGGTATGGTGCCTATTTCTGAAGAAGAAGTGACGCAAGAAGATGTGGAAAACGTCGTCCATACCGCGAAATCAGTGCGTGTGCGCGATGAGCATCGTGTGCTGCATGTGATCCCGCAAGAGTATGCGATTGACTATCAGGAAGGGATCAAGAATCCGGTAGGACTTTCGGGCGTGCGGATGCAGGCAAAAGTGCATCTGATCACATGTCACAACGATATGGCGAAAAACATCGTCAAAGCGGTTGAACGTTGTGGGCTGAAAGTTGACCAACTGATATTTGCCGGACTGGCATCAAGTTATTCGGTATTGACGGAAGATGAACGTGAACTGGGTGTCTGCGTCGTCGATATCGGTGGTGGTACAATGGATATCGCCGTTTATACCGGTGGGGCATTGCGCCACACTAAGGTAATTCCTTATGCTGGCAATGTCGTGACCAGTGATATCGCTTACGCCTTTGGCACGCCGCCAAGCGACGCCGAAGCGATTAAAGTTCGCCACGGTTGTGCGCTGGGTTCCATCGTTGGAAAAGATGAGAGCGTGGAAGTGCCGAGCGTAGGCGGTCGTCCACCGCGGAGTCTGCAACGTCAGACCCTGGCAGAGGTGATCGAGCCACGCTATACCGAACTGCTCAACCTGGTCAACGAAGAGATATTGCAGTTGCAGGAAAAGCTTCGCCAACAAGGGGTTAAACATCACCTGGCGGCAGGCATTGTATTAACCGGTGGCGCAGCGCAGATTGAAGGGCTTGCAGCTTGTGCTCAGCGCGTGTTTCATACGCAGGTGCGCATCGGCGCGCCGCTGAACATTACCGGTTTAACGGATTATGCTCAGGAGCCGTATTATTCGACGGCGGTGGGATTGCTTCACTACGGGAAAGAGTCACATCTTAACGGTGAAGCTGAAGTAGAAAAACGTGTTACAGCATCAGTTGGCTCGTGGATCAAGCGACTCAATAGTTGGCTGCGAAAAGAGTTTTAATTTTTATGAGGTCGACGATAATTACGGCCTCAGGCGACAGGCACAAATCGGAGAGAAACTATGTTTGAACCAATGGAACTTACCAATGACGCGGTGATTAAAGTCATCGGCGTCGGCGGCGGCGGCGGTAATGCTGTTGAACACATGGTGCGCGAGCGCATTGAAGGTGTTGAATTCTTCGCGGTAAATACCGATGCACAAGCGCTGCGTAAAACAGCGGTTGGACAGACGATTCAAATCGGTAGCGGTATCACCAAAGGACTGGGAGCTGGCGCAAATCCAGAAGTTGGCCGTAATGCGGCTGATGAGGATCGCGATGCACTGCGTGCGGCGCTGGAAGGTGCAGACATGGTCTTTATTGCTGCGGGTATGGGTGGTGGTACCGGTACTGGTGCAGCACCAGTTGTCGCTGAAGTGGCAAAAGATTTGGGGATCCTGACCGTTGCTGTCGTGACTAAGCCTTTCAACTTTGAAGGCAAGAAGCGTATGGCATTCGCTGAGCAGGGGATCACTGAACTGTCCAAGCATGTGGACTCTCTGATCACTATCCCTAACGACAAACTGCTGAAAGTCTTGGGCCGCGGTATCTCCCTGCTGGATGCATTTGGCGCAGCGAACGATGTACTGAAAGGTGCTGTGCAAGGTATCGCTGAACTGATTACTCGTCCAGGCCTGATGAACGTGGACTTTGCAGACGTACGTACCGTAATGTCTGAAATGGGCTACGCAATGATGGGTTCTGGTGTGGCGAGCGGCGAAGACCGTGCGGAAGAAGCTGCTGAAATGGCTATCTCCTCTCCGCTGCTGGAAGATATCGATCTGTCTGGCGCGCGCGGCGTGCTGGTTAACATCACGGCGGGCTTCGACCTGCGTCTGGATGAGTTCGAAACGGTAGGTAACACCATCCGTGCATTTGCATCCGACAACGCAACTGTCGTTATCGGTACTTCTCTTGACCCGGATATGAATGACGAGCTGCGCGTAACTGTTGTTGCGACAGGTATCGGTATGGACAAACGTCCTGAAATCACTCTGGTGACCAATAAGCAGGTTCAGCAGCCAGTGATGGATCGCTACCAGCAGCACGGGATGGCTCCGCTGACCCAGGAGCAGAAGCCGGTTGCTAAAGTCGTGAATGACAATGCGCCGCAAACTGCGAAAGAGCCGGATTATCTGGATATCCCAGCATTCCTGCGTAAGCAAGCTGATTAAGAATTGACTGGAATTTGGGTTTCGAGGCTCTTTGTGCTAAACTGGCCCGCCGAATGTATAGTACACTTCGGTTGGATAGGTAATTTGGCGAGATAATACGATGATCAAACAAAGGACACTTAAACGTATCGTTCAGGCGACGGGTGTCGGTTTACATACCGGCAAGAAAGTCACCCTGACGTTACGCCCTGCGCCGGCCAACACCGGGGTCATCTATCGTCGCACCGACTTGAATCCACCGGTAGATTTCCCGGCCGATGCCAAATCTGTGCGTGATACCATGCTCTGTACGTGTCTGGTCAACGAGCATGATGTACGGATTTCAACCGTAGAGCACCTCAATGCTGCTCTCGCGGGCCTCGGCATCGATAACATTGTTATCGAAGTTAACGCGCCGGAAATCCCGATCATGGACGGCAGCGCCGCTCCGTTTGTATACCTGCTGCTTGACGCCGGTATCGACGAGTTGAACTGCGCCAAGAAATTTGTTCGCATCAAAGAGACTGTTCGTGTCGAAGATGGCGATAAGTGGGCTGAATTTAAGCCGTACAATGGTTTTTCGCTGGATTTCACCATCGATTTCAACCATCCGGCTATTGACTCCAGTAACCAGCGCTATGCGATGAACTTCTCCGCTGATGCGTTTATGCGCCAGATCAGCCGTGCGCGTACGTTCGGTTTCATGCGTGATATCGAATATCTGCAGTCCCGTGGTTTGTGCCTGGGCGGCAGCTTCGATTGTGCCATCGTTGTTGACGATTATCGCGTACTGAACGAAGACGGCCTGCGTTTTGAAGACGAATTTGTGCGTCACAAAATGCTCGATGCGATCGGTGACTTGTTCATGTGTGGTCACAATATTATTGGCGCATTTACCGCTTATAAATCTGGTCATGCACTGAATAACAAACTGCTGCAGGCTGTCCTTGCAAAACAGGAAGCCTGGGAATATGTGACCTTCCAGGACGACGCAGAACTGCCGTTGGCCTTCAAAGCGCCTTCAGCCGTACTGGCATAACGACATTTATACTGTCGTATAAAATTCGACTGGCAAATCTGGCACTCTCTCCGGCCAGATGAACCAGTCGTTTTTTTTTGAATTTTATAAGAACGATAAAAAACGGTGCGAACGCTGTTTTCTTAAGCATTTTTACGCACAACTTATCTTCATTCGTGCTGTGGACTTCAGGCTTTAATGATAAGATTTGTGCGCTAAATACGTTTGAATACGATCGGGATGGCAATAACGTGAGTGGAATACTGACGCGCTGGCGACAGTTTGGTAAACGCTACTTCTGGCCGCATCTCTTATTAGGGATGGTCGCGGCGAGTTTAGGTTTGCCTGCGCTCAGCAACGCCGCCGAACCAAACGCGCCCGCAAAAGCGACAACCCGCAACCACGAGCCTTCAGCCAAAGTTAACTTTGGTCAATTGGCCATGCTGGAAGCGAACACGCGCCGCCCGAATTCGAACTATTCCGTTGATTACTGGCATCAACATGCCATTCGCACGGTAATCCGTCATCTTTCCTTCGCAATGGCACCGCAAACGCTGCCCGTTGCTGAAGAATCTTTGCCTCTTCAGGCGCAACATCTTGCATTACTGGATACGCTCAGCGCGCTGTTGACCCAGGAAGGCACGCCGTCTGAAAAGGGTTATCGCATTGATTATGCGCATTTTACCCCGCAAGCAAAATTCAGCACGCCCGTCTGGATAAGCCAGGCGCAAGGCATCCGTGCTGGCCCTCAACGCCTCAGCTAACAACAATAAACCTTTACTTCATTTTATTGACTCCGCAACGCGGGGCGTTTGAGATTTTATTATGCTAATCAAATTATTAACTAAAGTTTTCGGTAGTCGTAACGATCGCACCCTGCGCCGGATGCGCAAAGTCGTCAACATCATCAATGCCATGGAACCGGAGATGGAAAAACTCTCCGACGAAGAACTGAAAGGGAAAACCGCAGAGTTTCGTGCACGTCTGGAAAAAGGCGAAGTGCTGGAAAATCTGATCCCAGAAGCTTTCGCTGTGGTGCGTGAGGCAAGTAAGCGCGTCTTTGGTATGCGTCACTTCGACGTTCAGTTACTCGGCGGTATGGTTCTTAACGAACGCTGCATCGCGGAAATGCGTACCGGTGAAGGTAAAACCCTGACCGCAACGCTGCCTGCTTACCTGAACGCATTAACCGGTAAGGGCGTACACGTTGTTACCGTCAACGACTACCTGGCGCAACGTGACGCCGAAAACAACCGTCCGCTGTTTGAATTCCTCGGCCTGACAGTCGGCATCAACCTGCCGGGCATGCCAGCACCGGCAAAGCGCGAAGCTTACGCAGCTGACATCACTTACGGTACAAACAACGAATACGGCTTTGACTACCTGCGCGATAACATGGCGTTCAGCCCTGAAGAACGTGTACAGCGTAAACTGCACTATGCGCTGGTGGACGAAGTGGACTCCATCCTGATCGATGAAGCGCGTACACCGCTGATCATTTCCGGCCCGGCAGAAGACAGCTCGGAAATGTATAAACGCGTGAATAAAATTATTCCGCACCTGATCCGTCAGGAAAAAGAAGACTCCGAAACCTTCCAGGGCGAAGGCCACTTCTCGGTGGACGAAAAATCTCGCCAGGTAAACCTGACCGAACGTGGTCTGGTGCTGATTGAAGAACTGCTGGTGAAAGAAGGCATCATGGATGAAGGGGAGTCTCTGTACTCTCCGGCCAACATAATGCTGATGCACCACGTAACGGCGGCGCTGCGCGCTCATGCGCTATTTACCCGAGACGTCGACTACATCGTTAAAGATGGTGAAGTTATCATCGTTGACGAACACACCGGTCGTACCATGCAGGGACGTCGTTGGTCCGATGGCCTGCATCAGGCAGTGGAAGCGAAAGAAGGAGTACAGATCCAGAACGAAAACCAGACGCTGGCGTCGATCACCTTCCAGAACTACTTCCGTTTGTATGAAAAACTGGCGGGCATGACCGGTACTGCTGATACCGAAGCTTTCGAATTTAGCTCAATCTACAAGCTGGATACCGTTGTTGTTCCGACCAACCGTCCGATGATTCGTAAAGATCTGCCTGATTTGGTCTATATGACTGAAGCGGAAAAAATCCAGGCGATCATCGAAGATATCAAAGAGCGTACCGCGAAGGGCCAGCCAGTGCTGGTGGGTACTATCTCCATCGAAAAATCTGAGCTGGTGTCAAACGAACTGACCAAAGCCGGTATTAAGCACAACGTCCTGAACGCCAAATTCCACGCCAACGAAGCGGCGATTGTTGCTCAGGCAGGTTATCCGGCTGCGGTGACTATCGCGACCAACATGGCGGGTCGTGGTACAGATATTGTGCTCGGTGGTAGCTGGCAGGCAGAAGTTGCCGCGCTGGAAAATCCGACCGCAGAGCAAATTGAAAAAATTAAGGCCGACTGGCAGGTGCGCCACGATGCGGTACTGGCTGCAGGTGGTCTGCATATCATCGGTACAGAACGTCACGAATCTCGTCGTATCGATAACCAGCTACGCGGTCGTTCTGGGCGCCAGGGGGATGCCGGTTCTTCCCGTTTCTACCTGTCGATGGAAGATGCGCTGATGCGTATTTTTGCTTCTGACCGTGTTTCCGGCATGATGCGTAAACTGGGTATGAAACCAGGCGAAGCCATCGAGCACCCGTGGGTGACCAAAGCGATTGCCAACGCTCAGCGTAAAGTTGAAAGCCGTAACTTCGATATTCGTAAGCAACTGCTGGAATATGATGACGTGGCTAACGATCAGCGTCGCGCCATTTACTCCCAGCGTAATGAACTGCTGGATGTCAGCGATGTGAGCGATACCATCAACAGCATTCGTGAAGATGTGTTCAAAGCGACCATCGATGCCTACATTCCACCGCAGTCGCTGGAAGAAATGTGGGATATTCCGGGGCTGCAGGAACGTCTGAAGAACGATTTCGACCTCGATTTGCCGATTGCCGAGTGGCTGGACAAAGAGCCAGAACTGCATGAAGAGACGCTGCGTGAGCGTATTCTGGCGCAGTCCATCGAAGTGTATCAGCGTAAAGAAGAAGTGGTTGGCGCTGAGATGATGCGTCACTTCGAGAAAGGCGTCATGCTGCAAACGCTTGACTCCCTGTGGAAAGAGCACCTGGCGGCGATGGATTATCTGCGTCAAGGTATCCACCTGCGTGGCTATGCACAGAAAGATCCGAAGCAGGAATACAAACGTGAATCGTTCTCCATGTTTGCAGCGATGCTGGAGTCGCTGAAATATGAAGTCATCAGCACGCTGAGCAAAGTCCAGGTACGTATGCCTGAAGAGGTTGAGGAGCTGGAACAACAGCGTCGTATGGAAGCCGAGCGTTTAGCGCAAATGCAGCAGCTTAGCCATCAGGATGACGACTCTGCAGCCGCAGCTGCACTGGCGGCACAAACCGGTGAACGCAAAGTTGGACGTAATGATCCTTGTCCGTGCGGTTCTGGTAAAAAATACAAGCAGTGCCACGGTCGCCTGCAATAAAGCTAACAGTTGAAGTAAAAGGCGCAGGATTCTGCGCCTTTTTTATAGGTTTAAGACAATGAAAAAGCTGCAAATTGCGGTAGGTATTATTCGCAACGAGAACAATGAAATCTTTATAACCCGTCGCGCCGCAGATGCGCACATGGCGAATAAACTGGAGTTTCCTGGCGGTAAAATTGAAATGGGCGAAACGCCGGAACAGGCGGTGGTGCGTGAACTTCAGGAAGAAGTCGGGATTACCCCACAACATTATTCGCTATTTGAAAAACTGGAATATGAATTCCCGGACAGGCATATAACACTGTGGTTCTGGCTGGTCGAAAGCTGGGAAGGGGAGCCGTGGGGTAAAGAAGGGCAACCCGGTGAGTGGATGTCGCTGGTTGGTCTGAATGCCGATGATTTTCCGCCAGCCAATGAACCGGTACTTGCGAAGCTTAAGCGTGTGTATGTCGGATAGGCGTTTATGCCGCATCCAACATTTGCACAAGATGCCCGATGCGACGCTGGCGCGTCTTATCAGTATCTACAATTTTAACACGTTGATATGTAAGGTCTTGTAGGTCGGATAAGGCGTTCCCGCCGCATCCGACATTTGCACACGATGCCTGATGCGACGCTGCCCGCGTCTTATCAGGCCAGCGTCGCATCAGATAAAATGTCACTGCTTTGGCTCTTCGCTCCAGTCATCGCTTTCGGAAAGATCGCCACTGCTGGGGATTCGTTTTTCTTCAGCAGCCCATTCTCCGAGGTCGATCAGCTGGCAACGTTTGGAACAAAATGGCCGAAACGGGCTGATTTCACCCCACACCACCGTTTTCCCGCAGGTTGGGCAATTCACCGTAATAGTTTCTGACATTTTTACTCCTTAGCAACAGGCCAGTTCGAAATCCAGACGTTCCGGTACCTGTCCGTTTTCACTGTCCAGCGGCATAAAACGAATGGCAAAACGGCTCTTATGACCGGAAATTTGCGGATAAAGCTGTGAATCGAGTGACAGATTCAGGCGCAGCAAGTCGGCATCGCCACCGTTATCCTGATAAAAACCATTCAGGCTGGTTTGTTTACGGAAGGGGGCCGACTGGCGAATTAAATCCAGCACCATGGTAAGTGCCTGGGTGAGCGGGTTCAGGCTGGCAATCCAGGTTTCTACCTGGCTGTCGCGCTGCGCCTGGGGTAGATGCAGCCAAATGTGCAATGTAGGTAAATCAAAGCTACAACAGCCGCCTGGGATGCTCAGTCGCTGACGCACCAGAGCAATCAAACGATCTTCACGCAGAAATTGCCCGATACGCGGCGCGGAAATTAATACGCTCCCCGCCGCTTTTAACTGCTGAATTAATGCTTCAATACGGCTCTGGTCCACGCCAGGCACGCCAATCCAGGTCTGGAGTTTGCGCTGCTGGCGGTCAAGTTCTTTCAACAGCTCAGTACGGACTTCGCCGCGCTCGAAAACATCCAGTAATTCACTGACATTGCGGAAGAAATGCAGAGCGCCAGCGTAGTCAACGACGGGTAGATTAACGGTGAGTTGCTGAATCAAAAACTCAATGCGCAGCCATGTACGCATTTTTTCATTTAGTGGATGTTCAAAAAGGACCTGGGTCTGCATTACGGTTTTTCCTGTGAGACAAACTGCGACGCAAGCTGCAAATAGTGTGCGTGCAGGCGGGCAACATCCGATGCGATAGCATCCGGTGCGCCGTTATTATCAATGACGTCATCTGCCACGGCAAGGCGAGCTTCGCGCGTTGCCTGAGCAGCAAGGATTTGTTCGACATGCTCGCGAGTGACATCATCGCGCTGCATGGTGCGTTTAAGTTGCGTTTCTGGGCTGACATCCACCACCAGCACTCGATTCGCTTTTTTATACAATGAGTTTTCTACCAGCAATGGCACAACCCAAAGTACATAGGGGGAAGATGCTTGCTGGATCTGGTGTTGCGTCTCTTGCTGAATCAGCGGATGCAGCAGGGCGTTAAGCCAGTTTTTCTCTTCCGGGTTGGCGAAAATCCGCTCGCGCAAGGCCCGGCGCTGCAATGTTCCATCAGCAGCAATCATGTTAGCGCCAAAGTGATCAGCAATGGCATGTAGCGCAGGTGCACCTGGTTCAACCACCTGACGAGCAATAATATCGGCATCAATGACGTTAATTCCGAGATCAGCAAACGCATTGGCAACGGTACTCTTGCCACTGCCAATGCCTCCCGTTAAGGCAACTATATACCTCATAATTTATATTCCCGGGAATTCATCATGATTATCAAAACGTTAAAAATGAGCGCACGAAAGCGAAATTGATGAAACGTTCGCTCACTATTTACCAGGTAAATTTATGGGATTGTAGCGTAAAAAAAGACAATTTCGCAGTCTTGCGCCGCATTGATTAGTGCGTATGATAGCGTCACTGGAGTTGCGCTCTTACCCTTATAGCCATTAACCCCAGGAATCCGCACATGCGTATTGAAGAAGATCTGAAGTTAGGTTTTAAAGACGTTCTCATCCGCCCTAAACGCTCCACTCTTAAAAGCCGTTCCGATGTTGAACTGGAACGTCAATTCACCTTCAAACATTCAGGTCAGAGCTGGTCCGGCGTGCCGATTATCGCCGCAAATATGGACACCGTAGGCACATTTTCTATGGCCTCTGCGCTGGCTTCTTTTGATATTCTGACTGCTGTGCATAAACACTATTCTGTCGAAGAGTGGCAAGCGTTTATCAACAATTCTTCCGCTGATGTGCTGAAACATGTGATGGTTTCTACCGGTACGTCTGATGCGGATTTCGAAAAAACTAAACAGATTCTCGACCTGAACCCGGCATTAAACTTCGTTTGTATTGATGTGGCGAATGGTTATTCTGAACACTTCGTGCAGTTCGTTGCGAAAGCGCGTGAAGCGTGGCCGACCAAAACCATTTGTGCTGGCAACGTAGTGACTGGTGAAATGTGTGAGGAGCTTATCCTCTCCGGTGCTGATATCGTTAAAGTTGGCATTGGCCCCGGTTCTGTTTGTACAACTCGCGTCAAAACAGGCGTCGGTTATCCGCAACTTTCTGCGGTGATCGAATGTGCCGATGCTGCGCATGGTCTGGGCGGAATGATCGTCAGCGACGGTGGCTGCACCACGCCAGGCGATGTCGCGAAAGCCTTTGGCGGCGGTGCCGATTTCGTCATGCTTGGCGGCATGCTGGCGGGCCACGAAGAGAGCGGTGGTCGCATCGTTGAGGAGAACGGCGAGAAATTTATGCTGTTCTACGGCATGAGCTCCGAGTCTGCGATGAAACGTCACGTTGGCGGCGTTGCGGAATATCGCGCAGCAGAAGGTAAAACCGTTAAGCTGCCGCTGCGAGGCCCGGTTGAACATACCGCGCGTGATATTTTGGGCGGCCTGCGTTCAGCTTGTACATACGTTGGGGCTTCACGTCTGAAAGAGCTGACCAAGCGCACCACGTTTATCCGTGTACAGGAACAAGAAAACCGCATCTTCAACAATCTGTAATCTCCCAATGCTGGCGTGGAGTAACACGCCAGCGTTATCCCATCCCACTCATCGCATCGCCTAAATGGAAAATTGGCAAATACATTGCCACCACTAGCGTACCGATAATTCCTCCCGTTATGACCAGCAACACCGGTTCGAGCAAGGCTGCAAGGTTATCCGCCAGCGCCATGGTGTTATCCCGATGATGACGGGCGAGGTTGTCTAACATGAGATCCAGCGAGCCGGATACCTCTCCTGTTCTCACTAATTGCAAACAGAGCGGGCTAAACTCACCGGCATTTTTTAGCGCCAGCCAGATGGGATGACCGTTACTAATATCGTGCTGGATTTGTGTCAGAAGTTGCTCCCAATACGGACAGCGCATTGTTGCTCTGACGCTCTCTACGCCCTGTAAAAAAGTAATGCCTGCACTTTGTGTCAGCGCCAGGATCGTAAAGATCTGCGTGAGTTTTTGTCCTCGCATCAGTGAACCCATAATTGGGATGCGTAACAGTGATTTTTGCCTCACGATGAGCCAGGTCGGGCGGCGCACCAGCAACTTATTGGCTATTGCCAGCAGTAAGCCGAACAACAGCAGCAGCCAGCCCCATTCGCCACTAAAGTCTGCCAGCGTCATGATCCCCTGCGTTAGCGCTGGTAATGGGGTGTTAAAGGTCTTGTAGATAGCAGCAAACTCCGGCAGTACAAAATGCAGCATTGCCACAACCACCATTATTGCCATCGCTAAAATGATGATGGGATAACGCAACGCTGATTTCACTTTATCGGCTAACTGACGCTGGGCTTTTTGCTGTCGAGCAAGTTCAAAGCAACATTCATCTAACTTACCGGTCAATTCCCCCGTGCGGATCATTGCCTGATAGAGCGGTGGAAATACCTCTGACCAGGGTAATAAGGCATTGGAAAAGGCAACGCCCTGTTCGAGATCGAGCGCCAGTGATTGCAGCAACGCTTGCCATTGCTTACTGGGATGCTGTTCCGCAAGCAGTGCCAGCCCTTCAGAAAGGGTTAACCCGGCTTTGAGTAGCGTCGCCAGTTGATGAATGACTTCCGCGCTTTTATCTCCTCGCCACTGCGCAGAATTGATGGCGATTCGCTTCAGGCTAAGTGGGGTAACCATCTGTTGCTGTAGTGCTATGAGCAGCAAAGCACGGCTCTCTGCCCATAGCATCCCATCTTGCGCATTGCCGTCGCCGGTTATGCCACGCCAGCGCCAGAGTTGCTTACTCGCCATGTGGCATTCCCAATACGCGGATTAACTCTTCAAAGGTGGTTAAGCCTTGCTCCACGGCCAGGCAGCCGTTTTCAAAAAGCGTTCGCATACCCGCCTGTCGGGCGTGCGTTTCCAGCGATTCAACGTCGGTATTAGCGGAAATAAGCTGACGTATGAACGGTGTTATGGGCAGAACTTCAAATAAGGCCGTGCGACCATAAAAACCGTGGTAGCAATGTACACAACCGGGTGCTTGCCAGCGGGGCAGCGGCGACGGCCATACATTGTCTGGAATATGGATGGGCTCCCCTTGCTGCAGGCGACAATGTGGGCAAAGTTTACGTACCAGACGCTGGGCTATTACCAGCGTAAGCGCCGATGAGAGCATCCAGCGGGCGACTCCCATTTGCTGTAAACGTACCAGCGTTTCAGTGGTGGAATTGGTGTGTAGGGTAGACAACACCAGGTGACCGGTTTGCGCCGCTTTAATAGCGATCTCTGCTGTTTCGCCATCGCGGATCTCTCCGATCATGATGACGTCAGGGTCCTGGCGCAATAACGCACGCAAAACGCCCTGAAAGGTAAGACCGGCACGCGGATGGATTTGCGTCTGGTTTAGTCCGGCTATGGGGATCTCAACCGGATCTTCGACGCTACAAATATTAATGTCAGCGGTATTTAGCGTTTGCAGGGCACTATAAAGCGTGACCGTTTTGCCGCTGCCTGTAGGGCCAGTTACCAGCACCAGTCCCTGTGGTTGTTGCAAGGCATGAGCAAAGTCCGCCAGTTGTAACGGCTGCATCCCCAGCGTGTTGATATCCAGTGCCTGGCTCACCTGCTGTAACAACCTTAATACCACCTTTTCACCACCCTGGCATGGTAAGGTCGCAATACGAAATGAGACGGCGTTTCCTGCCAGTTCGACAGTGAATTGCCCGTCCTGCGGCAGGCGATGTTCCGCAATATCCAGGTTGCCCAGCACTTTTAATCTGGCGGTTAATGCGACTCCGGCATCCGGTAAAACATCCGGTAAAGGATGCAATACACCGTCGATACGCAAGCGGATGCGGTAGGCATTGTCCGCTGGTTCGATATGAATATCAGACGCGCGTTGTTCCAGCGCAGATTGTAACGTTCGAGTCAGCAACTCTGCTTTGGGCTGATGCTTCTCATGAATAGCTACGGGCAATGTCTGTTGGGTGCGACTGGCGTGACCTTCCATTTGTTGGCGCGTCCAGCAGGTGATCTCAATACGTTTGGTGGTAGCGAAATGCAATGCGTCCAGTAGCTCATGCGAAGGGGCATCGACCACCGCAACATGAACCACCTCTTCGCTGGCATCCAGCAAGACTCCCTGATAACGCAGACACAGGGCGGTGAGCTGTGGAATATTCATTGCCGCTCCTTAGTTGGCGTCATCAAAGCGAAAGACATCTTCGCAGGCTTGCTGCAATGCGCTGTCACTTTGAATATTGCAGTTGCGCGTCCAGCCGGTGACGCCGTTTGCGTTATCCCAACCCGGTGTCATGACGACGCTTAGCCCATTGAGACTTTCTTGCCCGGTCAGCGACACCACGCCCTTTGCCACACTCATGGCTGAAACATAGCGGGTGGTGGTAGGCGAGGGAATGCCATTGCTGCCACCGTCGCAGGTATCTAATCCACCATGTTCCAGCGCGCACAACTCTACGGCGGTACGGTAAGGCACAAAGGTTTGTAGCATGTCGGTGAGTGCGGCTTTGCGCAGGTAGTTTTGATAAGCGGGAATACCAATGGCGCTTAAAATGGCAATGATGCCAATAACCACCATCAGTTCGATAAGTGTAAAACCGCGTTGCTTGTCCATTTGTTTCGCTCCTTGATTTGGTTGGCGCTACTTTGGCAAACGCCATCAGCACAAGCGAGGGGCAAAAAACGAAACGGGAAAGCAGCTTCCGGAGTTTTTTATTACGTTGCAGCGAAAGACAAGAAATTTGCGAGGCGTTACGAAGAAAGTTGGGAAAGGGGAGATTATCCGCCCGCGATGGAGCGGATAAATCTGTCAGCAATCAGCGAAAACGCATTGAAAGGTCGAGTGCCTGTACGTGTTTAGTTAGCGCACCGACGGAGATAAAGTCCACGCCCGTTTCGGCAAATTCGCGCAGTGTTTTGTCAGTGACGTTGCCAGACACTTCCAGTAGCGCCTTGTCGTTGGTGCGTTTGACAGCTTCGCGCATCTGTTCTGTTTCGAAGTTATCCAGCATGATGATATCGGCACCTGCTTTCAGGGCTTCATCAAGTTCTTCCAGATTCTCTACTTCGACTTCTACTGGCGCATCTGGGTGCAGCCAGGACGCTTTTTCGACCGCCTGGCGCACTGAGCCGGAGGCAATAATATGGTTTTCTTTGATCAGGAAGGCATCAGAAAGCCCCAGGCGGTGATTCGCTCCGCCGCCGCAAAGTACCGCGTATTTCAGAGCTGAACGCAGGCCGGGTAAGGTTTTGCGCGTATCCAACAACTGCGTGTTGGTGCCCTCCAGTAATTCGACATAGTGGCGTACCTTACTGGCAACCCCTGAAAGGGTTTGCACAAAATTAAGTGCAGTGCGTTCGCCCGTTAACAGCACGCGGGATGGACCTTCAAGTTCGAACAAGGGTTGTTTGGCGTTGATGACATCGCCGTCATCCACATGCCAGATTATGGTGACATCGTCGCCTGCCAGTTGAATAAACACCTCTTCAACCCAGCGTTTGCCGCAAAATACGCCATTCTCGCGTGTGATCACTGTGGCATGAGAGCGAGAGTTTTCCGGTAAAAGTTTTGCCGTAATGTCATTGTTGGCATCGACTGTTCCGCCTAAATCTTCCCGCAGCGCCTGGGCCACCGCGCCGGGGATATCGAGATTAATGCGTTCCAGCAGCTCGTCACGTCGGGTGTCAGGGTTATAGCGGCGAGGCGGCATGTTAAAACTCCAGATAGCTAACGAATCATAAGGTAGAAACATGCTACTCTGAACCGGGTATTAGCACCACATATAAGGAGATCCTGCATGTTGTTAGAACAGGGGTGGCTGGTTGGCGCGCGCCGCGTTCCCTCACCACATTACGATTGCCGCCCGGATGACGAAACACCCACCCTGCTGGTGGTGCACAATATTAGCCTGCCGCCAGGCGAGTTTGGCGGTCCGTGGATCGACGCATTATTCACTGGAACTATTGATCCGCAGGCACATCCTTTCTTTGCTGAGATCGCCCATTTGCGCGTCTCCGCTCACTGTTTGATTCGCCGCGATGGTGAAATAGTCCAGTATGTTCCTTTCGATAAACGTGCCTGGCATGCCGGAGTCTCTCAGTATCAAGGGCGCGAACGCTGCAATGATTTTTCTATTGGGATTGAGCTGGAAGGCACCGATACGCTGGCGTATACCGATGCGCAGTATCAACAGCTTGCGGCGGTTACGCGGGCACTGATTGATCGCTATCCAGATATCGCTAATAACATGACGGGCCATTGTGATATTGCGCCGGATCGGAAAACCGATCCCGGTCCTGCATTTGATTGGGCACGGTTTCGTGCACTGGTCAGCAAGGAGACAACATGACGCTATTTACAACCTTACTGGTGTTAATTTTCGAGCGCCTGTTTAAGTTGGGCGAGCACTGGCAGCTTGATCATCGTCTTGAAGCGTTCTTTCGGCGGGTGAAACATTTTTCTCTCGGGCGCACATTAGGCATGACCATTATTGCGATGGGCGTGACTTTTTTACTGTTACGCGCATTGCAGGGAGTGTTGTTCAACGTTCCCACGCTGCTGGTGTGGCTGCTGATTGGTTTGCTGTGTATTGGCGCAGGTAAAGTTCGTCTTCATTATCATGCTTATCTGACAGCTGCTTCACGTAATGATAGCCATGCCCGTGCCACGATGGCTGGCGAACTCACCATGATTCACGGCGTCCCGGCAGGCTGCGATGAACGTGAGTATTTGCGTGAGCTGCAAAATGCATTGCTGTGGATTAACTTTCGTTTTTATCTTGCTCCGTTGTTCTGGCTGATTGTGGGGGGAACCTGGGGACCCGTTACGCTGATGGGGTATGCGTTTTTGCGTGCATGGCAATACTGGCTGGCGCGTTACCAGACGCCGCATCATCGTTTACAGTCCGGCATTGATGCCGTGCTTCATGTACTGGATTGGGTGCCGGTTCGTCTTGCGGGTGTGGTATATGCCTTGATCGGTCATGGGGAAAAAGCGTTACCGGCCTGGTTTGCTTCGCTGGGTGATTTCCATACTTCGCAATATCAGGTATTAACACGTCTGGCACAGTTCTCTCTGGCGCGTGAACCGCATGTCGATAAGGTGGAGACGCCGAAGGCAGCGGTTTCCATGGCGAAGAAAACCTCGTTCGTGGTCGTGGTGGTAATTGCGCTACTGACGATTTACGGGGCGTTGGTGTAAAGATTATTGCCCTCACCCTGCACGGGTGAGGGCGTAGAGAGATTAATGCGCTTTTACGGCTTTGGCGGTTTTCTCTTTAAACAGATAGCCGATACCTAACACGATCAGCCATACCGGGATCAGGTATACCGAAATCGCCATTCCTGGGGTCATCAGCATAATCACCAGTACCGCCGCCATAAACAGCAGGCAGATCCAGTTACCCAGCGGATAAAGCAGAGCAGGGAAGCGAGTTACCACGCCTTGTTCCTGCTTGGCGCGACGGAATTTCATATGCGCCAGGCTAATCATCGCCCAGTTGATGACCAGTGCAGATACCACCAGCGCCATTAACAGTCCGAATGCGGATTCCGGTGCAAGGTAGTTAATCAGCACGCACAATGCCGTAACCAGCGCAGACACCAGAATAGTGTTAACCGGTACACCGCGTTTGTCGACAGACGCCAGCGCTTTTGGCGCGTTGCCCTGTTGTGCCAGACCAAACAGCATACGGCTGTTGCAATATACGCAGCTGTTGTACACGGAGAGCGCAGCAGTCAGTACCACGATGTTCAGCGCATTCGCCACAAAGGTATCGCCCAATTCGTGGAAGATCAGTACAAACGGACTGGTATCAGCAGTAACGCGGGTCCATGGCATCAGGGAGAGCAGAACGGCTAACGAACCAATATAGAAAATCAGGATGCGGTAGATAACCTGGTTAGTCGCTTTTGGAATGCTTTGCTCCGGATTATCAGCTTCTGCTGCGGTGATCCCCACCAGTTCCAGACCGCCGAAAGAGAACATGATAATCGCCATCATCATCACCAGTCCGGTAAAGCCGTGCGGCAGGAAACCACCCTGATCCCACAGGTTGCTAACACTCGCCTGCGGTCCGCCGTTGCCGCTGAATAGCAGCCAGCCGCCGAAGATGATCATCGCCACCACTGCGATAACTTTGATAATGGCAAACCAGAACTCCATCTCGCCAAACACTTTTACGTTTGTCAGGTTGATGGCGTTGATCACCACAAAGAACACGGCGGCAGAAACCCAGGTGGGGATTTCCGGATACCAGAACTGAATGTATTTACCCACGGCAGTCAGCTCTGCCATGGCAACTAAAACGTACAGTACCCAGTAGTTCCAGCCAGAAGCGAAACCGGCAAAACTGCCCCAGTATTTATAAGCAAAGTGGCTAAAGGAGCCTGCGACAGGTTCTTCGACCACCATTTCACCTAGCTGACGCATGATCAGAAAGGCGATAAAACCAGCAATGGCGTAACCCAGGATAATCCCTGGCCCTGCGGACTGTATTACGGAGGCGCTACCCAGAAATAGCCCGGTCCCTATCGCGCCACCCAGCGCGATAAGCTGAATATGGCGGTTTTTAAGGCCGCGCTTTAGCTGCTCGCCGTGCTGTTGACCTTCCATCATGAAACCTCGTACGGTGATTGTTTTTTTGATCTACGCAGTGATGCGTGTGTAAGTTTGCAATTCCGTTTTTTGTATTGATTTGTTTACATCAAAGACGTTTGAATTGTTACAAAAGGACTTCCGTCAGATAAAGAATAATGGTATGCGGCAGCGAATGCACCCTCTTTATGCATGGTTGAAGATGAGTTGCTTAAAAAGGAACCGTTTGTAAAGGTCAGCCTCAAATCCCCTCAACATACAGAATGAATATAAATTCATTATTTTTGAATTAAAAATCGATAAATTGGTAAGTGAATCGGTTCAATTCGGATTTTTATAGTTTAATAATCGTTAAAAAATCCCTTTCCTACGTAAAGTCTACATTTGTGCATAGTTACAACTTTGAAACGTTATATATGTCAACTTGTTAAAATGTGCACAGTTTCATGATTTCAATCAAAACCTGTATGGACATGAGGTGAATACTTTGTTACTTTAGCGTCACAGACATGAAATTGGTAAGACCAATTGACTTCGGCAAGTGGCTTAAGACAGGAACTCATGGCCTACAGCAAAATCCGCCAACCAAAACTCTCCGATGTGATTGAGCAGCAACTGGAGTTTTTGATCCTCGAAGGCACACTCCGCCCGGGCGAAAAACTCCCACCGGAACGCGAACTGGCGAAACAGTTCGACGTCTCCCGTCCCTCCTTGCGTGAGGCGATTCAACGTCTCGAAGCAAAGGGCTTGTTGCTTCGTCGCCAGGGTGGCGGCACTTTTGTTCAGAGCAGCCTCTGGCAAAGTTTCAGCGATCCGCTGGTGGAGCTGCTCTCCGACCATCCTGAATCACAGTATGACTTGCTCGAAACACGACACGCCCTGGAAGGTATCGCCGCCTATTACGCCGCGCTGCGTAGTACCGATGAAGACAAGGAACGCATCCGTGAACTCCACCACGCCATAGAGCTGGCGCAGCAGTCTGGCGATCTGGACGCGGAATCAAACGCCGTCCTCCAGTATCAGATTGCCGTCACCGAAGCAGCCCACAATGTAGTTCTGCTTCATCTGCTAAGGTGTATGGAGCCGATGTTGGCTCAGAATGTCCGTCAGAACTTCGAATTGCTCTATTCGCGTCGCGAGATGCTGCCGCTGGTGAGTAGTCACCGCACTCGCATATTCGAAGCGATTATGGCCGGTAAGCCGGAAGAAGCGCGCGAAGCATCGCATCGCCATCTGGCCTTTATCGAAGAAATTTTGCTCGACAGAAGCCGTGAAGAGAGTCGCCGTGAGCGTTCTCTGCGTCGTCTGGAACAACGAAAGAATTAGTGATTTTTCTGGTAAAAATTATCCAGAAGATGTTGTAAATCAAGCGCATATAAAAGCGCGGCAACTAAACGTAGAACCTGTCTTATTGAGCTTTCCGGCGAGAGTTCAATGGGACAGGTTCCAGAAAACTCAACGTTATTAGATAGATAAGGAATAACCCATGTCAGAACGTTTCCCAAATGACGTGGATCCGATCGAAACTCGCGACTGGCTCCAGGCGATCGAATCGGTCATCCGTGAAGAAGGTGTTGAGCGTGCTCAGTATCTGATCGACCAACTGCTTGCTGAAGCCCGCAAAGGCGGTGTCAACGTAGCCGCAGGCACCGGTATCAGCAACTACATCAACACCATCCCCGTTGAAGAACAACCGGAGTATCCGGGTAATCTGGAACTGGAACGCCGTATTCGTTCAGCTATCCGCTGGAACGCCATCATGACGGTTCTGCGTGCGTCGAAAAAAGACCTCGAACTGGGCGGCCACATGGCGTCCTTCCAGTCGTCCGCAACCATTTATGATGTGTGCTTTAACCACTTCTTCCGTGCACGCAACGAGCAGGATGGCGGCGACCTGGTTTACTTCCAGGGCCACATCTCCCCGGGCGTTTACGCACGTGCTTTCCTGGAAGGTCGTCTGACTCAAGAGCAGCTGGATAACTTCCGTCAGGAAGTTCACGGCAATGGCCTCTCTTCCTATCCGCACCCGAAACTGATGCCGGAATTCTGGCAGTTCCCGACCGTATCTATGGGTCTGGGTCCGATTGGTGCTATTTACCAGGCTAAATTCCTGAAATATCTGGAACACCGTGGCCTGAAAGATACTTCTAAACAGACCGTTTACGCCTTCCTCGGCGACGGCGAGATGGACGAACCAGAATCCAAAGGTGCGATCACCATCGCTACCCGTGAAAAACTGGATAACCTGGTCTTCGTTATCAACTGTAACCTGCAGCGTCTTGACGGCCCGGTCACCGGTAACGGCAAGATCATCAACGAACTGGAAGGCATCTTCGAAGGTGCTGGCTGGAACGTGATCAAAGTGATGTGGGGTAGCCGTTGGGATGAGCTGCTGCGTAAAGATACCAGCGGTAAACTGATCCAGCTGATGAACGAAACCGTTGACGGCGACTACCAGACCTTCAAATCGAAAGATGGTGCATACGTTCGTGAACACTTCTTCGGTAAATATCCGGAAACCGCAGCTCTGGTTGCAGACTGGACTGACGAGCAGATCTGGGCGCTGAACCGTGGCGGTCACGATCCGAAGAAAATCTACGCTGCATTCAAGAAAGCGCAGGAAACCAAAGGCAAAGCGACAGTAATCCTTGCTCATACCATTAAAGGTTACGGCATGGGCGACGCGGCTGAAGGTAAAAACATCGCGCACCAGGTTAAGAAAATGAACATGGACGGCGTGCGTCATATCCGCGACCGTTTCAATGTGCCGGTGTCTGATGCTGATATCGAAAAACTGCCGTACATCACCTTCCCGGAAGGTTCTGAAGAGCATACCTATCTGCACGCTCAGCGTCAGAAATTGCACGGTTATCTGCCAAGCCGCCAGCCGAACTTCACCGAGAAGCTGGAGCTGCCGAGCCTGCAAGACTTCGGCGCGCTGCTGGAAGAGCAGAGCAAAGAGATCTCTACCACTATCGCTTTCGTTCGTGCCCTGAACGTGATGCTGAAGAACAAGTCGATCAAAGATCGTCTGGTGCCGATCATCGCCGACGAAGCGCGTACTTTCGGTATGGAAGGTCTGTTCCGTCAGATTGGTATTTACAGCCCGAACGGTCAGCAGTACACCCCGCAGGACCGCGAGCAGGTTGCTTACTATAAAGAAGACGAGAAAGGTCAGATTCTGCAAGAAGGGATCAACGAGCTGGGCGCAGGTTGTTCCTGGCTGGCAGCGGCGACTTCTTACAGCACCAACAATCTGCCGATGATTCCGTTCTACATCTATTACTCGATGTTCGGCTTCCAGCGTATCGGCGATTTGTGCTGGGCTGCTGGCGACCAGCAGGCACGTGGCTTCCTGATCGGTGGTACTTCCGGTCGTACCACCCTGAACGGCGAAGGTCTGCAGCACGAAGATGGTCACAGCCACATTCAGTCGCTGACTATCCCGAACTGTATCTCTTACGACCCGGCTTACGCTTACGAAGTTGCTGTCATCATGCATGACGGTCTGGAGCGTATGTACGGTGAAAAACAAGAGAACGTTTACTACTACATCACTACGCTGAACGAAAACTACCACATGCCGGCAATGCCGGAAGGTGCTGAGGAAGGTATCCGTAAAGGTATCTACAAACTCGAAACCATTGAAGGTAGCAAAGGTAAAGTTCAGCTGCTGGGCTCCGGTTCTATCCTGCGTCACGTCCGTGAAGCGGCAGAGATCCTGGCGAAAGATTATGGCGTAGGTTCTGACGTATATAGCGTGACCTCCTTCACCGAACTGGCGCGTGATGGTCAGGATTGTGAACGCTGGAATATGCTGCACCCGCTGGAAACTCCACGCGTTCCGTATATCGCTCAGGTGATGAACGACGCTCCGGCAGTGGCATCTACCGACTATATGAAACTGTTCGCTGAGCAGGTCCGTACTTACGTACCGGCTGACGACTACCGCGTACTGGGTACTGATGGCTTCGGTCGTTCCGACAGCCGTGAGAACCTGCGTCACCACTTCGAAGTTGATGCTTCTTATGTCGTGGTTGCGGCGCTGGGCGAACTGGCTAAACGTGGCGAAATCGATAAGAAAGTGGTTGCTGACGCAATCGCCAAATTCAACATCGATGCAGATAAAGTTAACCCGCGTCTGGCGTAAGAGGTAAAAGAATAATGGCTATCGAAATCAAAGTACCGGACATCGGGGCTGATGAAGTTGAAATCACCGAGATCCTGGTCAAAGTGGGCGACAAAGTTGAAGCCGAACAGTCGCTGATCACCGTAGAAGGCGACAAAGCCTCTATGGAAGTTCCATCTCCGCAGGCGGGTATCGTTAAAGAGATCAAAGTCTCTGTGGGCGATAAAACCCAGACTGGCGCACTGATTATGATTTTCGATTCCGCCGACGGTGCAGCTGACGCTGCACCTGCTCAGGCAGAAGAGAAGAAAGAAGCAGCTCCGGCAGCAGCACCCGCGGCTGCGGCGGCAAAAGACGTAAATGTTCCGGATATCGGCAGCGACGAAGTCGAAGTGACCGAAATCCTGGTGAAAGTGGGCGACAAAGTTGAAGCTGAACAGTCGCTGATCACCGTAGAAGGCGACAAGGCTTCTATGGAAGTTCCGGCTCCGTTTGCAGGCACCGTGAAAGAGATCAAAGTGACCGTGGGTGACAAAGTGTCTACCGGCTCACTGATTATGGTCTTCGAAGTCGCGGGTGAAGCAGGCGCGGCAGCTCCGGCGGCTAAACAGGAAGCGGCTCCGGCAGCGGCCCCTGCACCAGCGGCTGGCGTGAAAGAAGTTAACGTTCCGGATATCGGCGGTGACGAAGTTGAAGTGACCGAAGTGATGGTGAAAGTGGGCGACAAAGTTGCCGCTGAACAGTCACTGATCACCGTAGAAGGCGATAAAGCGTCTATGGAAGTTCCGGCTCCGTTTGCAGGCGTCGTGAAGGAACTGAAAGTCAACGTTGGCGATAAAGTGAAAACTGGCTCGCTGATTATGATCTTCGAAGTTGAAGGCGCAGCGCCTGCGGCAGCTCCTGCGAAACAGGAAGCGGCAGCGCCGGCTCCGGCAGCAAAAGCTGAAGCTCCGGCAGCAGCACCGGCTGCAAAAGCAGAAGGCAAATCTGAATTTGCTGAAAACGACGCTTACGTTCACGCGACTCCGCTGATCCGCCGTCTGGCACGCGAATTTGGCGTTAACCTGGCGAAAGTGAAGGGCACTGGCCGTAAAGGTCGTATCCTGCGCGAAGACGTTCAGGCTTACGTGAAAGAAGCGATCAAACGTGCAGAAGCGGCTCCGGCGGCAACTGGCGGCGGTATCCCTGGCATGCTGCCGTGGCCGAAGGTGGACTTCAGCAAGTTTGGTGAAATCGAAGAAGTGGAACTGGGCCGCATCCAGAAAATCTCTGGTGCGAACCTGAGCCGTAACTGGGTGATGATCCCGCATGTTACTCACTTCGACAAAACCGATATCACTGAGCTGGAAGCGTTCCGTAAACAGCAGAACGAAGAAGCAGCGAAACGTAAGCTGGATGTGAAGATAACCCCAGTTGTCTTCATCATGAAAGCCGTTGCTGCGGCACTTGAGCAGATGCCTCGCTTCAACAGTTCTCTGTCGGAAGACGGTCAGCGTCTGACTCTGAAGAAATACATCAACATCGGTGTGGCGGTGGATACCCCGAACGGCCTGGTTGTTCCGGTATTCAAAGACGTCAACAAGAAAGGCATCATCGAGCTGTCTCGCGAGCTGATGACTATTTCTAAGAAAGCGCGTGATGGTAAGCTGACTGCGGGCGAAATGCAGGGCGGTTGCTTCACCATCTCCAGCATCGGCGGCCTGGGTACTACCCACTTCGCGCCGATTGTGAACGCGCCGGAAGTGGCTATCCTCGGCGTTTCCAAGTCCGCGATGGAGCCGGTGTGGAATGGTAAAGAGTTCGTGCCGCGTCTGATGCTGCCAATTTCTCTCTCCTTCGACCACCGCGTGATCGACGGTGCTGATGGTGCCCGTTTCATTACCATCATTAACAACACGCTGTCTGACATTCGCCGTCTGGTGATGTAAGTAAAAGAGCCGGCCCAACGGCCGGCTTTTTTCTGGTAATCTCATGAATGTATTGAGGTTATTAGCGAATAGACAAATCGGTTGCCGTTTGTTGTTTAAAAATTGTTAACAATTTTGTAAAATACCGACGGATAGAACGACCCGGTGGATGATGGGCGTCATAAAAATAACGTCAGACCCGCCGGAGATAAATATATAGAGGTCATGATGAGTACTGAAATCAAAACTCAGGTCGTGGTACTTGGGGCAGGCCCCGCAGGTTACTCCGCTGCCTTCCGTTGCGCTGATTTAGGTCTGGAAACCGTAATCGTAGAACGCTACAACACCCTCGGCGGTGTTTGCCTGAACGTCGGCTGTATCCCTTCTAAAGCACTGCTGCACGTAGCAAAAGTTATCGAAGAAGCCAAAGCGCTGGCTGAACACGGTATCGTCTTCGGCGAACCGAAAACCGATATCGACAAGATTCGTACCTGGAAAGAGAAAGTGATCAATCAGCTGACCGGTGGTCTGGCTGGTATGGCGAAAGGCCGCAAAGTCAAAGTGGTCAACGGTCTGGGTAAATTCACCGGGGCGAACACCCTGGAAGTGGAAGGTGAGAACGGCAAAACCGTGATCAACTTCGACAACGCGATCATTGCAGCGGGTTCTAGCCCGATCCAACTGCCGTTTATTCCGCATGAAGATCCGCGTATTTGGGACTCCACAGATGCGCTGGAACTGAAAGAAGTACCAGAACGCCTGCTGGTAATGGGTGGCGGTATCATCGGTCTGGAAATGGGGACCGTATACCACGCGCTGGGTTCACAGATTGACGTGGTTGAAATGTTCGACCAGGTTATCCCGGCAGCTGACAAAGACATCGTTAAAGTCTTCACCAAGCGTATCAGCAAGAAATTCAACCTGATGCTGGAAACCAAAGTTACCGCCGTTGAAGCGAAAGAAGACGGCATTTATGTGACGATGGAAGGCAAAAAAGCACCAGCTGAACCGCAGCGTTACGACGCCGTGCTGGTAGCGATTGGTCGTGTGCCGAACGGTAAAAACCTCGACGCAGGCAAAGCGGGCGTGGAAGTGGACGACCGTGGTTTCATCCGCGTTGATAAACAGCTGCGTACCAACGTACCGCACATCTTTGCTATCGGCGATATCGTCGGTCAGCCGATGCTGGCACACAAAGGTGTTCACGAAGGTCACGTTGCCGCTGAAGTTATCGCCGGTAAAAAACATTACTTCGATCCGAAAGTTATCCCGTCCATCGCCTATACAGAACCAGAAGTTGCATGGGTTGGTCTGACTGAGAAAGAAGCGAAAGAGAAAGGCATCAGCTATGAAACCGCCACCTTCCCGTGGGCTGCTTCTGGTCGTGCTATCGCTTCCGACTGCGCAGACGGTATGACCAAGCTGATTTTCGACAAAGAATCTCACCGTGTGATCGGTGGTGCGATTGTCGGTACTAACGGCGGCGAGCTGCTGGGTGAAATCGGTCTGGCAATCGAAATGGGTTGTGATGCTGAAGACATCGCACTGACCATCCACGCGCACCCGACTCTGCACGAGTCTGTGGGCCTGGCGGCAGAAGTGTTCGAAGGTAGCATCACCGACCTGCCGAACCCGAAAGCGAAGAAGAAGTAATTTTTCGTTTGCCGGAACATCCGGTAATTAAAAAAGCGGCTAACCACGCCGCTTTTTTTAAGTCTGTAATTTACCTTTCCAGTCGCCTTGCTCCGTGCTCAGAGAGACGTTCGCGTACTGCTGACCGTTGCTCGTTATTCAATCGGGCAGTACGGTTACTGTCGTTTAGACGTTGTGGGCGGCTCTCCTGAACTTTCTCCCGAAAAACCTGACGTTGTTCAGGTGATGCCGATTGTATACGCTGGCGGGCGTTATCACGTTGCTGTTGGTTCTGTGGGCGCTGCTGTACTTTTTCCTTAAACACCTGGCGCTGCTCAGGCGAGGCAGACTGAATACGCTCACGCGCTGCCTCTCTTCGCTGCTGGTTCTGTGGGTTAGTCTGCATTTTCTCGCGCAACGCCTGACGCTGCTCAGGCGAGGCTGACTGAATACGCTCACGTGCCGCTTCTCTTCTCTGCTGGTTCTGCGGGTTAGTCTGCATTCTCTCGCGGACTGCCTGGCGCTGCTCAGGAGAGGCCGACTGATAACGCTGACGAGCGGCGTCCTTTTGTTGCTGGGTCAGTGGTTGGCGACGGCTGAAGTCGCGGAAGTCGTCATAGCTCCCATAGTGTTCAGCTTCATTAAACCGCTGTGCCGCTGCCTGACGTTGGGTATCTCGCGTAATGACGGGTGTGGCGTGTGTTCGTTGCTGAAACTGACTTGCTGCCGCCTGACGCTGGCTGTCGCGTGTTGGAACAGGTAACTGCGTGGCGCTCATGCCGCCGTTGACATCGGTTTGGTGAAACCGCTTTGCCATATCCTGATCATGATAGGGCACACCATCACGGTAGTTTGGATTGTGCCGCCATGCCATATTCTTATCAGTAAGATGCTCACCGGTGATACGGTTGAAATTGTTGACGTTGATATTGATGTTGTCGCCGTTGTGTTGCCAGCCATTACCGTCACGATGACCGCCATCGTGGTGATGATAATCATCATCGTCATGATGATGGTCATGATCGTCATCGTCCCAGTCGATGCTGCTGAATAGTGCGTATGTAGTAGCAACGCCCATGCTATAGCCGAATCCGCGCACAAAGCTGTCAACAAACGGTTCTCCGGCTGGTGGTGGCAGATAAACCGGCGGATACGCAGTATTGGCCCAGTTCCCGTAAACCACGGTTGGGTTGTAGTTGGGAATATAGACCACATCAGGATTGGCGGGCTCAATGGAAATGACGGTTGTTGCAGGCTCTGTAATGACAGGGTTGGCAGTTGTAACGGTATTGGATGGTATGACGGGAGCCGTGACTGTCTGTTTTACCGGTATAGCTTTCTTCGTTGTGGTAATAACTTTCTGTTCGGTTGATGACTTCAGCGAGCCGGTTTGTTGCGCCAGTTGCCGCAACCGCTGTACCGAGTCCATCACGTCCTGCGGCTGCGCCAGAAAAGCATCGCCCAGGTTTTGCACCCATTGCGGGTTTTCGCCCATTAACGCCATCAACTGTGGAAAGGCTACCAGTGATTTGACGCTGGCGTCCCACGGCTGGTCAGATACCGCCTGAATAGCAGCATCGCCTTGTTTAAGTGGATTATCGTGCGACCATTGCACTGCTTGCGCAACGTTTGCCGGATAGGTTGATGCCATTAACACTTGTGAAAGCAAAGAGTCGGGGTACAGCGCGACAGGTGCAACCCATTGATCTATTTGCGCAGTGCTGAATGCGGTTTTAACGACGGCGGGCGTTACGGGCGGTGCGGAAACCGTTGCAGGAAGCGTAACTGCGGTGATGTCAGGCGCAGCCAGTTGTGTCGATTGCGCTTCCACAGGCGCTTCCACTGTGCGGCTTTTTATATATAGCCCGGCAGAGGCGGAACAAAGCCCGGCACTGCAAATTAGCGCCAGCACATGGGGTTTAAACGGCAAAGTCATTTTCATAATTCGGATCTCAAGGAAATCGCAATGGTCGGCGAACTGCCACCCGCAGGTGCTGTGAATCCGAGTATAAAGAGGCGGTAGTTTAAATTTTGACTAATCTTGTGTTTTGTTGAGAAAGGTGATTATCACCATGCGAATTAACGAGGTTTTTACGAAGGGAAACAATCTCTAGACTATCCTTAACGATTCAGCCACTTTTTTATGTTGCTTTTTTGTAAACAGATTAACACGTCGTCAAAATCCTGCTATTCTGCCCGTTGCGGTACTGGGCATTTACCCTACAAACTGCTGTCTCACAGGAGCGTGAAGAGAATCGCCTGCCGCACTATGACAATGAGAGCGAGGAGAACCGTCGTGCTAGAAGAATACCGTAAGCACGTAGCTGAGCGTGCCGCTGAGGGGATTGCGCCCAAACCCCTGGATGCAAACCAAATGGCCGCACTTGTAGAGCTGCTGAAAAACCCGCCCGCGGGCGAAGAAGAATTCCTGTTAGATCTGTTAACCAACCGTGTTCCCCCTGGCGTCGATGAAGCAGCCTATGTAAAAGCAGGCTTCCTGGCTGCTGTCGCCAAAGGCGAAGCTAAATCCCCGCTGCTGACTCCGGAAAAAGCTATCGAACTGCTGGGCACTATGCAGGGTGGTTACAACATTCATCCGCTGATCGACGCGCTGGATGATGCCAAACTGGCACCGATTGCTGCCAAAGCACTGTCCCACACGCTGTTGATGTTCGATAACTTCTATGACGTAGAAGAGAAAGCGAAAGCAGGCAACGAATATGCGAAGCAGGTAATGCAGTCCTGGGCAGATGCCGAATGGTTCCTGAATCGCCCGGCGCTGGCTGAAAAACTGACCGTTACCGTCTTCAAAGTAACTGGCGAAACCAACACCGATGACCTCTCTCCGGCACCGGATGCGTGGTCGCGCCCGGATATCCCACTGCACGCGCTGGCGATGCTGAAAAACGCGCGTGAAGGTATTGAGCCAGATCAGCCGGGTGTTGTTGGTCCGATCAAGCAAATCGAAGCTCTGCAACAGAAAGGTTTCCCGCTGGCCTATGTGGGTGACGTTGTGGGTACCGGTTCCTCACGTAAATCTGCGACTAACTCCGTGCTGTGGTTTATGGGTGAAGATATTCCTCATGTACCGAACAAACGCGGCGGTGGTTTGTGCCTCGGTGGTAAAATTGCACCAATCTTCTTTAATACGATGGAAGACGCGGGTGCACTGCCAATCGAAGTCGACGTCTCTAACCTGAACATGGGCGACGTGATTGACGTTTACCCGTACAAAGGTGAAGTGCGTAACCACGAAACCGGCGAACTGCTGGCGACCTTCGAACTGAAAACCGACGTGCTGATTGATGAAGTGCGAGCAGGTGGCCGTATTCCGCTGATTATCGGGCGTGGGCTGACCACCAAAGCGCGTGAAGCACTCGGCCTGCCGCAGAGCGATGTGTTCCGTCAGGCGAAAGATGTCGCTGAGAGCGATCGCGGCTTCTCGCTGGCGCAGAAAATGGTCGGTCGTGCCTGCGGCGTGAAAGGCATTCGTCCGGGTGCGTACTGCGAACCGAAAATGACCTCTGTAGGTTCCCAGGACACCACCGGCCCAATGACCCGTGATGAACTGAAAGACCTGGCGTGCCTGGGCTTCTCGGCTGATCTGGTGATGCAGTCTTTCTGTCACACAGCGGCTTATCCGAAACCAGTTGACGTTAACACTCACCACACGCTGCCGGACTTCATCATGAACCGTGGCGGTGTGTCGCTGCGTCCGGGTGATGGCGTAATCCACTCCTGGCTGAACCGTATGCTGCTGCCGGATACCGTCGGTACTGGCGGTGACTCCCATACTCGTTTCCCGATCGGTATCTCTTTCCCGGCGGGTTCTGGTCTGGTGGCATTTGCAGCCGCGACCGGCGTAATGCCGCTGGATATGCCGGAATCCGTTCTGGTGCGCTTCAAAGGCAAAATGCAGCCGGGCATCACCCTGCGCGATCTGGTACACGCCATTCCGCTGTATGCGATCAAACAAGGTCTGCTGACCGTTGAGAAGAAAGGCAAGAAAAACATCTTCTCTGGCCGCATTCTGGAAATCGAAGGTCTGCCGGATCTGAAAGTTGAGCAGGCCTTTGAGCTGACCGATGCGTCCGCCGAGCGTTCTGCTGCCGGTTGTACCATCAAGCTGAACAAAGAGCCGATCATTGAATACCTGAACTCTAACATCGTCCTGCTGAAGTGGATGATCGCGGAAGGTTATGGCGATCGTCGTACCCTGGAACGTCGTATTCAGGGCATGGAAAAATGGCTGGCGAATCCTGAGTTGCTGGAAGCCGATGCAGATGCGGAATACGCGGCAGTGATCGACATCGATCTGGCGGATATCAAAGAGCCAATCCTCTGTGCACCGAACGACCCGGACGACGCGCGTCCGCTGTCTGCGGTACAGGGCGAGAAAATCGACGAAGTGTTTATCGGTTCTTGCATGACCAACATCGGTCACTTCCGTGCCGCCGGTAAACTGCTGGATGCGCATAAAGGTCAGCTACCGACCCGCCTGTGGGTGGCACCGCCAACCCGTATGGACGCTGCGCAGCTTACCGAGGAAGGCTATTACAGCGTCTTCGGTAAGAGCGGTGCGCGTATCGAGATACCTGGCTGTTCCCTGTGTATGGGTAACCAGGCGCGTGTAGCAGACGGTGCGACGGTGGTTTCCACCTCTACCCGTAACTTCCCGAACCGTCTGGGTACTGGCGCGAACGTCTTCCTGGCTTCTGCTGAACTGGCTGCTGTTGCGGCGCTGATTGGCAAACTGCCGACACCGGAAGAGTACCAGACCTACGTGGCGCAGGTAGATAAAACAGCCGTTGATACTTACCGTTATCTGAACTTCAACCAGCTTTCTCAGTACACCGAAAAAGCGGATGGGGTGATTTTCCAGACTGCGGTTTAATAAGTAAGCGCACCCGCTGCGCATAAACGAGACAATGCCCGGTGAATGAGATTCCCGGGCATTTTTTATTTCTAAACCATCGCCGTTCTGCTGTTTTTCTCCGATAAGGCTGCGATAATTAAATCAATGGCGCAATGCGATTTCGGCGCATTGCCGGGAGCAGAGGAACACACTATGGATTATGAATTTCTGCGCGATGTAACCGGAGTGGTAAAGGTGCGCATGTCCATGGGGCATGAAGTGGTCGGGCACTGGTTTAATGAAGAGGTAAAAGAAAACCTGGCCTTGCTTGATGAAGTGGAAGACGCCGCGCGCACGCTCAAAGGCAGCGAACGTTCCTGGCAGCGGGCAGGGCATGAATACACCCTGTGGATGGACGGTGAAGAGGTAATGGTTCGCGCCAATCAACTGGAATTCGCTGGCGATGAAATGGAAGAGGGGATGAACTACTACGACGAAGAAAGCCTGTCGCTATGCGGCGTTGAGGATTTTCTTCAGGTGGTGGCGGCTTACCGCGATTTCCTCAGGCAAGGGTAAACTAAACATTGCTGGATATTGCAACGCCCCTGGTCCAGGAGCGTTGTTTACATTAGTACTCAAGTTACCAGTTTGCGATTGAGGAAGGATTCTTTTCCAGCGCGGCTAATAATTTCTTCGCCTCTTTCCCTTCGCTTGTAGAAAGGACGTTTTTCGCATTTTTATTTTCGGCAAGCGATAAGACCGGAATCGTTTCCAGGTCTTCTTCTGCTACCTGAAACTCTTGCCCCATTTGTGCAGAGATTTTTTTTGCCATTTGAAAGAGGACCCACGATTTTACATTATCCCCTTTTAGTAAATACAAATAAGCAAATGAACTATAATCAGTATAATTTTCTGTTTTTTTGTTGATTTTTATAACCATACTTTTTTTATAAAGTTCGAGACTCTTATTGATATCCTTTGGAGTACTAATGTCGCCACGAGCATAATTCCATGATTTTTCTTGCATAGCATAAGCATCACCTTGATCAATTGCTTTTTGCAGCCATTCATTTGCGGTATGTTCATTTTTCTCAACGATATCACCGAAGTTTCCACGGTAATAACGGTACATTTTCACTTGAGAATCGGCATCGCCATTTTCTGCTGCTTTACGCGTCCATTCAAGACTTTTGCTGGCATCTTGCTTTACACCACCTGCGGTATTGTAGATTTCAGCTAAAATAACTTGCGATGGTATATTATTTTTTATTGCCGCTTTTTCAAAGTAAGTGAATGCTTCTTCGGCGGAACGGGTAGACAGACCGAGATGATACAGAGCAGTGGCGTCACCTTTGTCGGCTAATTTATGCAATTCACTGAGTGATGTATTAATCCAAAGTGTTTTCCATGCGTCTGGGTTGTTTTTTGCTAACTCTTCGCCAAGGCGCGCTATTTCATCTCTTTGCCAGTTAGTCGCATTCTTTACATCAATAGGGGCGGTCAGGGAGCTATTTTTTTGGGTGTATGCAGAGGCATAAACCAGTACTGAACCTTTTAGATAGTTTTTCTCAACGCCATCACCATTAATGTATTTAACGCCTAATTCATACTGTGCTTTTACATCACCAGCGTATAATCCTTTCTCCAGAGCATATACATCAGTAGCATTAGCGATGTTCATAAATAAACCACTGCATAATAATATTGCAGCTATGGTTTTCTTGTTATTCATTATCTATTTCCCTTAATTATGTTGTTCCATGAAGATATTTACGTGGTGAATATTTGTGTTCTTTTATATCGTAACTTAAATGTGTGAAAAATGCAAAAGAAACACAGTGTTATTAACTCTCATTTTTAATGAATAATAAGGAGTGTTTCGGCTGCTATTTTATTATTTCAATACTGCTCTAACTTATACATTAGGCCAGTAAGACACCACGCTACAGCATGGCGGAGCCTGCGAGCTCCGCCAGAGCCGTTAAACAGCAGGCATATTGCGCCCGTAATAAATCTCGCGCATTTCTTTCCACAGCGCAGCGGTAATTTCCTGGCGCTCGCTGTCGGTTAAATCTTCCGGTTTAGTGTGGAACATGTAGTGCTTAAGGTCGAACTCTTTAAGCAACATTTTTGTATGGAAGATATTTTCCTGATAGACGTTCACATCCACCATGTCATACAACGCCTTCATATCCTCGGACATAAAGTTCTGAATCGAATTAATCTCATGGTCGATAAAGTGCTTCATACCGTTAATGTCGCGGGTAAAACCGCGCACGCGATAATCAATGGTCACGATATCGGATTCAAGCTGGTGGATCAGGTAATTCAGTGCCTTCAACGGAGAAATCACGCCGCAGGTCGAGACTTCAATATCAGCACGGAAGGTACATAAACCGCCTTCAGGATGGCTTTCCGGATAGGTATGTACGCAAATATGACTTTTATCGAGATGGGCAACGACCGTTTCTGGCAGTGGTCCAGGGTGTTCTGTTTTGTCGATAAGTTTCGGGTCGACCGGTTCTTCACTCACCAGAATAGTGACGCTGGCACCCTGTGGTTCGTAATCCTGGCGGGCGATGTTAAGAATATTGGCTCCGATAATGGAACAGGTTTCTGACAGAATTTCGGTCAGGCGGTTGGCATTATAGAGTTCATCGATATAAGCGATATAACCGTCGCGCTCTTCGGCAGTTTTGGCATAGCAGATATCGTAAATACAAAAACTCAGACTTTTGGTCAGATTATTAAAGCCATGCAGTTTCAGTTTTTTCAATTTCTTATCTTCTCCTTAGGACGGCTGTGAGGCCAGTGCGTCTTGCAGATACTGAGGTAAGGCAAAAGCTGCCGTATGGACTGCCGGATTGTAATAACGGCATTTCAGGCCAGAAGCGAGAAAACGCGCCTGAATAATTTCGCTTGAGAGATGGCGTAAGGCGTCGTTATCTGTCGCCCATGCAAAGGTCATGATGCCGCCGTAATAGGTCGGGATTGCCGCCTGATAAAAGCCAACATCGCTGAAGTAATGGCTGAGTTTACGATAGCTGTCGATAGCCTCTTCCTGCTGTAAAAAGCAGACGCCGTTTTGTGCGACGAAGATACCGCCAGGATTCAGGCAACGTTTGCAGCCTTCATAAAATGCTGAGGTGAAAAGACTTTCGCCGGGACCGATAGGATCGGTGCAGTCGGAGATAATGACATCAAAGGTCTGGCTGGTTTGATTAACGAAATTGACGCCATCGTCGATCACCAGTTTAAAGCGCGGATCGTCGTAGCTACCGGCGTTATGGTTGGGCAGATACTGACGGCAGAACGACACGACACCCGCATCGATTTCCACCATCGCGATTGACTCAACGTTTTTATGTCGGGTCACTTCACGCAGCATGGCACCGTCGCCGCCGCCGATAATCAGCACATGTTTCGCGTGACCGTGGGCTAATAGCGGAACGTGGGTCATCATCTCATGATAGATAAACTCGTCGCGCTCGGTGGTTTGTACTACGCCATCCAGCGCCATTACGCGACCAAATGCGGCGTTCTCAAAAATGATCAGATCCTGGTGATCGGTCTTTTCATGATACAGAACGTTATCTACAGCAAAGTACTGCCCAAACTGGTCGTGTAGCGTTTCATGCCACTGTTTTTTTTCGGCCATGGGTTGATACCTCCTTTGTTAACACCCGTAAAAAAAGGGCGCAACATAATAGCTAACATTGACCGCGGATGCACGGTCAATATTTCTACAAAAAGGTATCAGGGATTATTTGACGTAGGCAAGCAGGCTTAAGGAATCGCGAGCCAGGGCTTTGCATTTTTTAGCGACGGGAATGCCGATGCCGCTGAGATCGCGGTAGCTGTCTTCACCGAGGGCTTTCATGTCGAAGGTATCGTAGTTGCTGAGATCCCACTGGTTTTGCTGGGCGAAAAAGACCAGTGCGCGACGAATCTGCCCGTTTGGTAAGTTCTGGTAACCACAATCGTTCTTCAGAAAGACAAAAACTGCCGTTAAATCGGCCATATCTTCGGCTTCAGACTCGCTGAGCGCGTAACTGTTTGCGCAGACGGCCATCAAGCTGCCGAATAACACTGTTCTGAAAAACGTCTTCATTGCTTCTACCAGGGGCTTAAAGAAGATAAACGTTAGCACACTGCGAGCGAGGCGACGACCATTATTGTTGATTAAATTGTGTCTGCGGCTTGACCTTCCCGTAAGGGGAAGGACTATGCTCAACGTTTGATTTTGTTTCGCCTGCTTAAGAATAAGGAAATAACTATGCAACGTCGTGATTTCTTGAAATATTCCATTGCGCTGGGCGTAGCTTCAGCCTTGCCGCTGTGGAGCCGCGCAGTATTTGCGGCGGAGCGTCCAACGTTACCGATCCCTGATTTGCTCACGACTGATGCCCGCAATCGTATTCAGTTAACTGTTGGCACAGGCCAGTCCACCTTTGCCGGAAAAACGGCAACTACCTGGGGCTATAACGGCAATCTGCTGGGGCCGGCGGTGAAATTACAGCGCGGCAAAGCGGTAACGGTTGATATCTATAACCAACTGAGGGAAGAAACGACGTTGCACTGGCACGGGCTGGAAGTACCGGGTGAAGTCGACGGCGGCCCGCAGGGAATTATTCCGCCAGGTGGCAAGCGTACGGTGACGTTGAACGTTGATCAACCTGCCGCTACCTGCTGGTTCCATCCGCATCAACATGGCAAAACCGGGCGACAGGTGGCGATGGGGCTGGCGGGGCTGGTAGTGATTGAAGATGACGAGATCCTGAAGTTAATGCTGCCAAAACAGTGGGGTATCGATGATGTCCCGGTGATCGTGCAGGATAAAAAATTTAACGCTGACGGGCAGATTGATTATCAACTGGATGTGATGACCGCTGCCGTGGGTTGGTTTGGCGATACGCTGCTGACCAATGGTGCTATCTACCCGCAACACGCCGCCCCGCGTGGCTGGCTGCGCCTGCGTTTGCTCAATGGCTGTAACGCCCGCTCGCTCAATTTCGCTACCAGTGACAATCGCCCGCTGTATGTGATTGCCAGCGACGGTGGTCTGCTACCTGAACCAGTGAAGGTGAGCGAGCTGCCGGTGCTGATGGGCGAGCGTTTCGAAGTGCTGGTGGAGGTTAACGACAACAAACCCTTTGATCTGGTGACGCTACCGGTCAGCCAGATGGGAATGGCAATTGCACCGTTTGACAAGCCGCATCCGGTAATGCGGATCCAGCCGATTTCCATTAGTGCTTCAGGTGCCTTACCTGACGCGTTAAGTAGCCTGCCAGCATTACCTTCGCTGGAAGGGCTGACGGTACGTAAGCTGCAACTCTCTATGGACCCGATGCTCGATATGATGGGTATGCAGATGCTGATGGAGAAATATGGCGATCAGGCGATGGCCGGGATGGACCACAGCCAGATGATGGGCCATATGGGGCACGGCAATATGAATCATATGAACCACGGCGGGAAGTTCGATTTCCACCATGCCAATAAAATCAACGGTCAGGCGTTTGATATGAATAAGCCGATGTTTGCGGCGGCGAAAGGGCAGTACGAGCGTTGGGTTATTTCTGGCGTGGGCGACATGATGCTGCATCCGTTCCATATTCACGGCACGCAGTTCCGTATCTTGTCAGAAAATGGCAAACCGCCAGCGACGCATCGCGCAGGCTGGAAAGATACTGTTAAGGTAGAAGGTAATGTCAGCGAAGTCCTGGTGAAGTTTAATCACGACGCACCGAAAGAACATGCATATATGGCGCACTGCCATCTGCTGGAGCATGAAGATACGGGGATGATGTTAGGGTTTACGGTATAAAAAGACCGTATTCAGAAATATGCCCGGATCTCTCCGGGCATTATTCTGCTGACAAACGCAAAACTGCCTGATGCGCTACGCTTATCAGGCCTACGTGAACTCTGCAATTTATTGAATTTGCGAGTTTTAGTAGGCCGGATAAGGCGTTTTCGCCGCATCCGGCATGAACAAAGCGCACTTTGTCAGCAATATGAGTCAATCTTAATTCACATCATCCGGCAACGCATAAGCCACAATATAGTCGCCCATCTTCGTACCAAATGAACCGTGACCGCCTGCGGAGATCACCACATACTGCTTACCATTCACTTCATAGGTCATCGGTGTTGCCTGACCACCCGCCGGTAAACGGCCCTGCCACAGTTTTTCACCGTTGCTCATGTTGTAAGCGCGCAGGTAGTTATCTGCCGTAGCGGCGATAAACAGCACGTTACCCGCTGTGGAGATTGGCCCGCCAAGCATCGGCATACCCATATTGAACGGCACCGGAATGGGCATCGGGAACGGCATGCTGTCCTGCGGCGTACCAATGCGTTTCTTCCACACCACTTCGTTGGTTTTCAGATCCAACGCCGAGATATAGCCCCATGCTGGCTGTTTACACGGCAGACCAAACGGTGAAAGGAACGGGTTGAGCGTAACGCCATACGGTACGCCGTACTGTGGCTGAATGCCGGATTCCGTACCGGTGCCTTTGGCATCTTTCGGCTGTTCCATCGGGTTGCCAGGACCGCGTGGGATCAGTTTCGAAACGAACGGCAGCGCCATTGGGTTGGCAATTGCCACTTCACGATTCGGATCAACGGAAATCCCGCCCCATTCGAACATCCCCAGGTTACCCGGGAAGACCAGCGTACCCTGTTCAGATGGCGGGGTGAAAATACCTTCATAACGCATCTGGTGGAACATTACGCGGCACACCAGTTGGTCAAACATGGTGGCGCCCCACATATCCGCACCGCTTAAATCTTTCGTCGGACGGAAGCTCAGTTCAGAAAACGGTTGAGTAGGGGTAACGTAATCACCTTTCGCTGCGCCTTGCGGCACCGGTTTTTCCGGGGCCGG
Source organism: Escherichia sp. HH26CH (assembly GCF_009820205.1). NCBI lineage: Bacteria > Pseudomonadati > Pseudomonadota > Gammaproteobacteria > Enterobacterales > Enterobacteriaceae > Escherichia > Escherichia sp. HH26CH. The sequence continues at coordinate 88,849 of NZ_VNXM01000038.1, read as the reverse complement.
AACCACCAGTTCACCATTGCGGCGATCAAGCACAAAAATGTTGCCGGTTTTCGCTGGAGCGTAAATAACCGGAACTTTTTGACCATTAACGGTGATATCTGCCAGCGTTGGCTGTGCCGGAAGATCCATATCCCACAGGTCGTGGTGAACGGTCTGATAGCTCCACGCCAGTTTCCCGGTAGTGGCATTCAGCGCCAGAATTGAGCTGGCATAACGTTCCTGTTCTGGGGTGCGGTTACCGCCCCAGATATCTGGCGTGGTAACGCCCATCGGCAGATACACCAGATCCAGCTTCGCGTCATAGGCCGCAGGTGCCCACGAGTTTGGCGAGTTAAAGGTAAAGGTGTGTTCGTCAGACGGGATCGCGTTCGGATCTTTCGCGCCTGGATCAAAGGCCCACAACAGCTCCCCGGTATTGACATCAAAACCACGGATCACGCCAGACGTTTCGCGGGTTGAGAAGTTATCAGTGACGGAACCCGCCATCACGATGGTTTTATCAGTGATAATCGGTGGTGAAGTCGGCTCATACAGACCCGGTTTGGTGTCCGGCATATTGCTTTGCAGATTGAGTACGCCTTTATTGGCAAAGGTTTCGCACAGCTTGCCGTTTTCAGCGTTAATCGCAATCAGGCGGCCATCATTGACCGGGAGAATGATACGACGCGGGCAATCCGCCATCACTTCCGGCGAAGCAGTTTCTGCTTTGGCTTCATGATAAGAGACACCACGGCAGGTTACATGCTGGAAAGACTCGTTGGTTTTCAGCTCAGGATCGTAATGCCATTTCTCTTTGCCGCTGGCGGCATCGAGCGCAAACAAACGCTGGTGAGCGGTACACAGGTAAAGCGTGTCGCCTACTTTAATCGGCGTCACTTCATTGGTGATTTCGCCCGGATCGTTCGGCTGTTTCACATCGCCTGTACGGAACACCCAGGCTTCTTTCAGCTTGTGGACGTTATCAGCGTTAATTTGTTTCAGTGGTGAAAAGCGTTGACCTTCCTGATTGCGACCATAGGCAGGCCAGTCTTGATCGGCAACGGGGGAGATAGCTTCGGCAGGTGTAGCATCAGCGCTTAAGGTGCCGTTGATTTCCTGTGGATCGTTAAATCCGGCCCAGGTGAGGATACCACCGCTAATCAACAGCGCGACCACCAACGCGGCAACTGCGCCGCTGGCAGGAATGACCAGGCGACGCCAGACAAACGGCAGGATCAGCCAGATACCAAAGAAGACCAGAATGTCGCTACGCGGCGTCAGCGCCCAGAAATCGAAACCCACTTCCCAGACGCCCCAAATCATGGTGCCAAGCAGCAATGCCGCGTAAAGCCAAAGTGCGGCGCGTTTGCTGCGCCACAGCATCCAGGCGACGCCGAGCATCATAAGGCCAGCGATAGGGTAGTACCAGGAGCCGCCGATCGCGACCAACCAGCCTCCGCCAATGAGAAGATACAGCCCGCAAAGCGCTGCAAATAGGGCTGTTAGCGTGACGAGTAATCGTCGCGAGCCGGTATTGTTAATTGCCATAAAGAGACACCATTTCAATTCATTAATATTTTAGTAGCAATTAATTATAGGTTTTAACATGTGTGATCGTCATCACAATTCGAGCTTTATTAACAGATTCCGCCAATGAATAGTTTTACTGGTATACTGCGTGTCTTGCGCTTTGTTGCGGTGCCAAAACCTGCCCGTGCGAAGTGATTTGTTTTTAAATCATATGGTTAGAGATATGAAACATACTGTAGAAGTAATGATCCCCGAAGCGGAGATTAAAGCGCGTATCGCCGAACTGGGTCGTCAGATTACTGAGCGTTACAAAGACAGCGGCAGCGATATGGTGCTGGTAGGCCTGCTGCGTGGCTCATTTATGTTTATGGCGGACCTGTGCCGTGAAGTTCAGGTATCTCATGAAGTCGATTTTATGACCGCCTCCAGCTACGGTAGCGGCATGTCCACCACCCGCGATGTGAAAATCCTCAAAGATCTGGATGAAGATATCCGTGGCAAGGACGTGCTGATTGTTGAAGATATCATCGACTCGGGTAATACACTGTCGAAAGTGCGTGAAATCTTAAGCCTGCGCGAACCGAAGTCGCTGGCGATTTGTACGCTGCTGGATAAACCGTCCCGTCGTGAAGTGAACGTCCCGGTAGAATTTATCGGTTTCTCGATCCCGGATGAGTTTGTGGTGGGTTACGGCATTGATTACGCTCAGCGTTACCGCCATCTGCCGTACATCGGCAAAGTAGTGCTGCTGGACGAGTAAGTGCGGATGTGCCGGATGTGTTGCATCCGGCATGGTGTTTTTATTTGTGGTTGGCGTGTTTCAGCTTGAGATTGGAAATCCCGTGACGGTAACGTTGTTCAAGGGTTTCGCGGTTGGTGGCGGTAACATCCAGATCACGCAGCAAACCGTCGTGAATGCCGTAGGCCCAGCCGTGAATGGTGACTTTCTGCCCGCGTTTCCACGCTGATTGCATAATGGTGGAGTGGCCCAGGTTATATACCTGCTCCATGACGTTCAGTTCGCACAAGGTATCCAGACGGCGCTCTTGCGGCATTTCGCCAAGCAATGAGCTATGTTTGAACCAGATATCGCGAATGTGCAGCAGCCAGTTGTTGATAAGCCCCAGTTCCGGGTTTTCAACTGCGGCCTGTACGCCGCCGCAACCGTAGTGGCCACAGATAATAATGTGTTCAACTTCGAGAACATCCACTGCATACTGAACCACGGAAAGGCAGTTCAGGTCGGTGTGAATGACCAGGTTAGCAACATTACGGTGAACAAAGAGTTCGCCCGGCTCAAGACCGGTTAAACGTTCTGCAGGAACGCGACTGTCGGAACATCCAATCCATAGAAAGCGCGGTTTTTGCGCTTGCGCCAGTTTCTCAAAAAACCCGGGATCCTCTTCCACCAGCATTTTTGACCATAGTGCATTGTTGCTGATGAGTGTATCTATGTCTTTCATGGAGGTTAACGACCTGTAACCAAATAATTACGTTTGGCTAATATAGGGCAACTCCGGGACGATTTAAACCACAGATAAAGTGTAAGAACGTAAGGTAAGTAAAAATTTATGACCATTGCACTGGAACTTCAACAGCTTAAAAAAACCTATCCAGGCGGCGTTCAGGCGCTTCGTGGAATCGATTTGCAGGTCGAAGCGGGTGATTTTTATGCGCTTCTCGGGCCGAACGGGGCCGGGAAATCAACCACTATCGGTATTATCAGCTCTCTGGTAAATAAAACCTCCGGGCGGGTCAGCGTATTTGGTTACGATCTCGAGAAAGATGTCGTGAACGCTAAACGTCAGTTGGGACTGGTGCCGCAGGAATTTAACTTCAACCCGTTTGAAACCGTGCAACAAATTGTGGTGAACCAGGCGGGGTACTACGGTGTAGAGCGCAAAGAAGCGTACATCCGCAGCGAAAAGTATCTTAAACAGCTCGATTTATGGGGAAAGCGTAACGAACGTGCGCGTATGTTATCGGGCGGGATGAAGCGCCGTTTAATGATTGCTCGTGCGTTAATGCATGAACCTAAACTGCTGATTCTTGACGAACCAACCGCAGGCGTGGATATCGAACTTCGCCGCTCAATGTGGGGATTTTTGAAGGATTTAAACGACAAAGGCACCACCATCATTCTTACCACGCACTACCTGGAAGAAGCAGAAATGCTGTGCCGCAATATCGGCATTATTCAACACGGTGAGCTGGTGGAAAATACCTCGATGAAGGCGCTGCTGGCGAAGCTGAAATCGGAAACTTTTATTCTCGATCTCGCGCCGAAAAGCCCATTGCCGAAGCTCGATGGCTATCAGTATCGACTGGTCGATACCGCTACGCTGGAAGTTGAAGTGCTGCGTGAGCAGGGGATCAACAGTGTATTCACGCAGTTAAGTGAGCAGGGTATTCAGGTATTAAGTATGCGTAACAAAGCTAACCGTCTGGAAGAGCTGTTTGTTTCACTGGTTAATGAAAAACAAGGAGATCGCGCATGATGCATCTTTACTGGGTGGCACTAAAAAGCATCTGGGCGAAAGAGATCCATCGCTTTATGCGTATCTGGGTGCAGACGCTGGTGCCACCGGTCATCACCATGACCCTTTATTTTATTATCTTCGGTAACCTGATTGGTTCGCGCATCGGCGATATGCATGGCTTCAGCTATATGCAGTTCATCGTGCCGGGGCTGATCATGATGTCGGTAATCACCAATGCCTACGCCAACGTCGCTTCATCATTTTTTGGTGCCAAGTTCCAGCGTAATATTGAAGAGCTGCTGGTTGCACCCGTACCGACTCACGTGATTATTGCCGGATATGTTGGCGGTGGTGTGGCGCGCGGACTGTTTGTTGGCATTCTGGTGACGGCAATTTCACTGTTTTTTGTGCCTTTTCAGGTACATTCGTGGGTATTTGTCGCTTTAACGCTGGTGCTCACGGCGGTGTTATTCTCCCTTGCTGGATTGCTGAACGGCGTGTTTGCCAAAACGTTCGATGACATCAGCCTGGTGCCAACCTTTGTGTTAACGCCACTCACGTATTTGGGCGGGGTCTTTTACTCCCTGACTTTGCTGCCGCCGTTCTGGCAGGGACTGTCGCACCTGAACCCGATCGTTTATATGATCAGTGGTTTCCGCTACGGCTTCCTCGGAATCAATGATGTGCCGCTGGTCACTACCTTTGGCGTACTGGTGGTCTTTATTGTGGCGTTTTATTTGATTTGCTGGTCGCTGATCCAACGTGGGCGTGGTCTGCGTAGCTAAGGCTATTTCCTCTCCTCTGGATTCGGGGGAGAGGAGTTTTGACGGCTATCACCCTTTATCAACAATGGTCAGGGTAGACTGATTTTCGGCTAAGGAGGAAGGCGATGCTAGGTTGGGTTATTACCTGTCACGATGATCGGGCGCAAGAGATACTGGATGCGCTGGAGAAAAAACACGGGGCGCTTCTTCAGTGCCGGGCCGTGAATTTCTGGCGCGGATTAAGTTCTAATATGCTCAGCCGTATGATGTGCGATGCTCTGCATGAAGCAGACTCTGGCGATGGGGTGATCTTTTTAACTGATATTGCCGGAGCGCCGCCGTACCGCGTGGCTTCGCTATTAAGCCACAAACACTCCCGCTGTGAAGTGATTTCTGGGGTAACGTTACCGTTAGTTGAACAGATGCTGGCCTACCGTGAAACATTATCCAGCGCTGAGTTTCGCGAGCGAATTGTCGAACTGGGTGCGCCGGAGGTCAGTAGTCTTTGGCACCAACAACAAAAAAATCCGCCTTTCGTCCTCAAACATAATTTGTATGAGTATTAACCCGCGATCCTGATGACGCTTTTGCTACAATAAAAGCGTTGTTTCATCCCTGGTTATTTTTTCATGTATAAACAAGCTGTTATTCTCCTGCTGATGCTGTTTACCACAAGCGTCAGTGCCGCATTACCTGCCCGTTATATGCAAACCATCGAAAATGCCGCGGTCTGGGCGCAAATTGGCGACAAAATGGTGACGGTAGGGAATATTCGGGCCGGACAAATCATTGCCGTGGAGCCGACTGCCGCAAGTTATTACGCATTTAATTTTGGCTTTGGCAAAGGGTTTATCGATAAAGGTCATCTCGAGCCGGTTCAGGGGAGACAAAAAGTTGAAGACGGTTTGGGTGACCTCAACAAGCCGCTGAGTAATCAGAACTTAATAACCTGGAAAGATACGCCGGTTTATAACGCGCCGAGTGTGGGCAGTGCGCCATTTGGGGTACTGGCGGACAATTTGCGTTATCCGATTTTGCATAAACTGAAAGACAGGTTAAACCAAACCTGGTATCAGGTCCGTATTGGCGATCGACTGGCCTATATCAGCGCGCTGGATGCCCAACCCGACAATGGCCTGCCGGTGCTAACCTATCATCATATTCTGCGCGACGAAGAAAACACCCGTTTTCGCCATACTTCGACGACCACCTCGGTACGCGCCTTCAATAACCAGATGGCCTGGCTGCGCGACAGGGGATACGCGACACTGAGCATGACGCAGTTGGAAGGTTACGTGCAGAATAACATTAATCTCCCGGCACGTGCCGTGGTGATTACCTTTGATGATGGTCTCAAGTCGGTTAGCCGCTATGCGTATCCTGTGTTGAAACACTATGGTATGAAGGCGACGGCATTTATTGTTACCTCGCGCATTAAACGTCACCCGCAGAAATGGGATCCAAAATCGCTGCAATTTATGAGCATTTCTGAGCTTAACGAAATTCGTGATGTATTTGATTTCCAGTCACATACTCATTTTTTGCATCGGGTAGATGGCTATCGCCGCCCCATATTACTGAGCCGTAGTGAGCACAATATTCTGTTTGATTTTGCGCGATCGCGTCGGGCGCTGGCGCAGTTTAATCCACATGTCTTGTATCTTTCTTATCCGTTTGGCGGATTTAATGACAAAGCGGTGAAGGCGGCACGTGAAGCCGGATTTCATCTGGCAGTGACCACCATGAAAGGCAAAGTAAAACCGGGGGATAATCCGTTGTTACTAAAACGGCTTTATATCTTAAGAATGGATTCGCTGGAGACGATGTCGCGGCTGGTGAGTAACCAGCCGCAGGGGTGATTATCAGGCCACCTGAACTGGAATCGCTTTTGCGGTACGTTTCATTTCATTGTCGCCTTCAAAATAAGCAACGTTGGGTCGCCATGTACGGGCTTCTTCATCCGGCATAGTGACGAAGCTGGCGATGATGACAATATCGCCGACGCTGGCGCAGTGGGCCGCCGCACCGTTAACAGAAATAATTCTCGAACCGCGCTCTGCCGCGATGGCATAGGTGGAGAAACGCTTGCCGTTGGTGACATTCCAGATATCAATGGCTTCGTTTTCGAGAATACCGGCTGCGTCAAGAAAATCCTGGTCAATGGCGCAAGAACCTTCATAGTGCAGGTCCGCATGAGTCACTTTCACGCGGTGGAGTTTGCCCTGCAGCATCGTGCGAATCATAACTTCTACCTTTCTACCCTGTCGTTAACGAAGCAGGCGGTGCCTGCTTTGAGGAAATTCTCACGCAGTATTGCCCGATTTTTGTCTAGTGTCTACTCATCTGACGGCATTTGCATCAGCAGTTTGCGTGCCGTGCCGAAGCGAGCCATGTAACGCATGTAACCAATTGAAATTTCTCTGAACGCTGCTCGGTAAACACTAAAGAGGCGGCTGACGACGGCGCGCCTTGACTGGATACTGCCTTCACGCAAGACAACACGGAAGGCAGGGAAGATGGATGCACCGAGTACCACACCGCATGATGCGGTGTTTAAACAATTTTTAATGCACGCGGAAACGGCTCGCGACTTTCTGGATATCCATTTGCCAGCGGAGCTACGCGAACTGTGTGACCTCGACACGCTGCATCTTGAGTCGGGGAGTTTTATTGAAGAAAGCCTGAAAGGGCACAGCACTGACGTGCTCTATTCCGTGCAAATGCAGGGTAATACGGGCTATCTACATGTTGTGATTGAACACCAAAGCAAGCCGGATAAAAAAATGGCGTTTCGCATGATGCGTTATTCTATTGCTGCCATGCACCGGCATCTGGAGGCAGATCACGATAAGCTGCCGCTGGTGGTGCCGATTCTGTTTTATCAGGGCGAGGCCACACCTTATCCGCTCTCAATGTGCTGGTTTGATATGTTTTACTCGCCGGAGCTGGCGCGACGCGTCTATAACAGTCCTTTCCCGCTGGTGGATATCACTATCACACCGGATGACGAAATCATGCAACATCGGCGGATTGCGATTCTCGAACTGCTGCAAAAACATATTCGCCAGCGCGACTTAATGTTATTGCTGGAGCAACTGGTCACGCTGATTGACGAAGGGTACACTAGCGGAAGTCAGTTAGTTGCCATGCAAAACTATATGCTGCAACGCGGTCATACTGAACAAGCGGATTTGTTTTATGGTGTGGTGAGAGACAGGGAAACGGGAGGGGAGTCTATGATGACGCTGGCGCAGTGGTTTGAAGAGAAAGGGATTGAGAAGGGAATGGAGAAAGGAATGGAGAAAGGAATTGAGAAGGGGATTCAGCAGGGAAGACAGGAAGTAAGTCAGGAATTCGCCCTGCGTCTTCTGAGTAAAGGAATGTCTCGGGAAGACATTGCAGAGATGGCAAATTTACCTCTTACAGAGGTTGATAAGCTAATTAACTCTAACTAAGTTGTCTGCGTTATGAATAATCGCTTACAGATAACGTGGCAATGAATAACTGGCGCCATCAGCCGTAGCGCCAGTTAAATATTACGCCAGTTCGACGATTTTGTTGTCGATCAGGCGAGCATCGCCAAGCCAGGCGGCTACCAGAATCACAGCTCGTTTGCTGTTTTCAGCGATTTCCAGCAAGGTGTCGGCATCGCGAATCTGAATATCATCGGAACGGAAACCTTTTTCATTCAGTTCTTGCCCGGCAATAGCAATAATTTCATCGAGATCCCGTTCGCCAGCCTGCAATTTGTCGGCAATTGAACTTAAGACCTTGTACAGACCCGGCGCAATTTTACGTTGTTCCGCCGTCAGATAGCCGTTACGGGAACTGAGTGCCAGACCGTCTTTCGCGCGCATAATCGGCACTCCGACAATCTCAATATCGAAGCCCATATCGGCAACCATTTTGCGGATCAGCGCCAGTTGCTGAAAATCCTTTTCACCGAAGCAGGCGATGTCCGGCTGGACCAGGTTGAACAGTTTGCTGACGATGGTCGATACGCCGCGAAAATGTCCTGGGCGGCTGGCACCTTCCAGCATGGTGGAAAGGCCTGGAACATCGACATAGGTGTGGGTTTCTGTACCGTTCGGATAGATCTCTTTTACCGAGGGAGCGAAAACCAGATCCACTTTACGTTTGTTTAGCTTCTCGCAGTCTTCCTGCAAGGTGCGTGGGTAGCGAGCCAGATCTTCCGGGCGGTCAAACTGCATCGGGTTAACGAAAATACTGACGACGACTACATCGGCGCGGGCTTTGGCTTCGTCGACCAGCTTCATATGACCATCGTGCAGGTTACCCATAGTAGGCACCAGCGCCACGCGTTTGCCTTCCATTCGCAGGCGGCGAATTTGCTGACGCAGCAACGGCAGGGTTTCGATAATTAACACAACGTGACTCCTCAATGGAAACTGTGTTCTTCGCCCGGATAAACACCGGACTCCACTTCAGCTATATACTGACGCACTGCTGCGCGGATGTCGCCCGTTTCAGTAAGGAAATTTTTTGCAAATTTAGGGATATGGCCGCCGGTAATACCGAACGCGTCGTGCATCACGAGGATTTGCCCGTCGGTGACGTTGCCCGCGCCAATACCGATTACCGGAATCGCCAGCGCTTCGGTAATGCGTTTCGCCAGTTCAACCGGCACGCATTCCAGCACCAGCAACTGTGCACCAGCGGCTTCTAAGGCTAACGCATCGCTGAGCAGTTGATCGCCCGCTTCATCGCCACGCCCTTGTACTTTGTAGCCGCCAAATATATTCACTGACTGTGGGGTTAAACCTAAATGACCACAAACCGGAACTGCGCGTTCAGTCAGCATTCGTACCGTCTCAACCAACCATGCGCCGCCTTCAATTTTGACCATATTGGCTCCGGCACGCATTACTGTGGCGGCATTTTCAAAGGCCTGTTCCGGGGTGGAGTACGCCATAAACGGCAGGTCGGCCAGCAGCAGGCAATTTGGTGCGCCACGACGTACGGCAGCAGTGTGGTAGGCGATATCTTGAACGGTTACCGGGAGTGTGGAGTCGTGCCCCTGAACAGTCATGCCCAGCGAATCGCCAACCAACATCACGTTAAGTCCTTCTTCGGCAAACAATTTAGCGAAGCTGTAGTCGTAAGCGGTTATTGTCGCGAAGCGTTTTTTGTCCTGTTTGCATTTCTGCAGTAAGGTGATGGTACACGGTTTCATCATACCCCCCTGTTAGCCATAGTTTTAATCAATAATAATGGCGCATTGTAGGGGATGTCAGTGATGAGTGTTAGCCCTTTGTGGTCAAAACCGGCAGGTATTCCTGCCGGTAATGTGTGGTCATGGGTAGGTAATCTGGAATGTTCCTGTCCCGCGGAATTTCCCAGGTTTGATATCCGCAGAACCATCTTGCTTGAGGGTCGCCTGAAATGAGAGGGGTTTTTTTGTCTGTTCCCTTGTCACTCTCTACATAAGGATCGTTCATAATATCTTTATACACAGAATTCACGCTATTAGGGACAATTACCATCTGCGTGCTGACACTTGATTGCAGCCCTTCAATTAATACGCCTACCCCAGATGCCGCCCCGGAACTTTGCAGATTGCCCAGAAGTTGTTTATTATTAACGCCTACTTTTGCCGAAGTGAGTTTTACTTCAATATTATGGATATATGTACAACCAGTCAGATTAATATTGAATTTCGCTGGCGAAAGTCCAGCCTTAATGTCTTTAGGTAGCTTATTTCCTAACTGTACATCATTACCATTCGTCACCGATGTGCCGCTGACGCCAGAAATCGTTGAGGCAGAACACGTTGGCCAGGCAAGGATCATTCCTGTCGCCGGAATTGTTATGTTTACTTTTTTCGAGTGGCTTTGATTGGGAGTGGTGTCATTATGAAAATAGAAGTCCACCGCACCATGTCCACCGTTTTTACTGAGCTGAAAATTACTTGCTTGCTGGGCGGTAGGGGCAAAATTTTGATCAGCATATAAGTGAATTTTGAAGCCTGTATTCACCCCCCCCAATATATAATAGGTGGAATCATAACTACACCCAGTACTCTCTCCAGTATATTTTAATCCAGTGTCAATCCCGGAATTCGAGGCGTTATCAATCCATATTGGAATGTTATCTGTTGACACGCCAGAGCTATACAGTGCTGTGATCTCAATAACAAAGTAGAGTCCATTGATATTAGTTTTCCACAACGTATGGCCATCAGCAGATAAGCCAGATGATATATAGTTATGAAATATCTTAATAGGATGTTGGCCGGTATCATTTTTATAACAATAGACCGAACCATAACTATTGACCCCAGACCAATCGTAGACGGCGATTTCTCTGAGACCAGATTCTTTGTGTACAGCTACTGTTTTACCAAAGGTGTTTGGATGAGAGACATTAAAATCTGCGGTCGGTCCGTTGGTCTTGTAATCATTATTCTTCGTCCCTTCAACAGTATTGCCGACTACCAGTGTATAGGCTGATGCTGAAAATATACAGCCTGCCAGCAAGAATGCCAATAAACGGGGTAACCACTGTATTATTTTATTCATTATGTATTTCGTCCTTGAATTTATTCGTAATAAACATCGACCAGGACACGACTTCTGACTACACCCGGTTGAGGGGCAAGCGATTTAACCACGCGTTGCATTCTGGAATAGAACGTCCAGGTCGAAGAGATAAGATCGTCCGAGGTGACGGAAAAAATCGCCCGTGACGTGCCATCCTGAGCCAGAATGTTATAAGATTGAACGCCTGGCTCGGTCGAAAAAATGACGATGCCGACATTTTTTGCACCGGTTGATAGTTGTTCTTCGTCATTCGCAAAAACCTGTAAATTCCCATTGGCGAGATGACCGCTTTGGGGAATAAAGTTCATTTTTAACTGTGTAGGCGTTGTGCTTACTGCATCACTACTGCAGCCAGTAACCTCAATCGTAAATGTCTTTCCGCCACCATACTCCGTTTCAGCGGTAACGTTGGCAGGGAAATAATTCAAATCCACGGTACCAAGATTGACTGTCCCACCATCGCTGACCTGTGTCTGGCAGGTTGTGTTAGTCACCGACGCGATAAGATCCAGGTCCTGACCGGCATAACACTGGTTTAACGACAGGGTTGCTACGAGCCCTGCAGTCAGTGAGAAATTGCGATATGGAAAGAGCACAATAACCGCCTTTTTAATTTATTGATACGAAATGGTCAGGGTGGTCGGTGAGTAAAAATCACCGGCAGTAAGTTCGGTTCTTGCTGCCCCGTCCACCGGGACCATTCGCGTGCTGAGCGGATAGGTCAGTGGGTTCTGGGTGGTAACAGAAGAGAGATCAACCTCGATCGTATTAAGGTTTTTACAATGAAACTGAGTACTTCCATTGCCATTTGGTGTGGCAGTCGTCCATACCTCAACTGCCGTTTTCGCGGCTTTCGGCGTTTGTGGTGAGGCATTAGCAAATGCAGCCAGATTCGCATTGGGGCCCGAACAACCTATCATTCTTGGTGCCAGCGTTAAGTATGCTTTTTTACCGGGTATGCCCGCACAACCGCTAAACTGCAGATCAAATGTTTTTATTTTGGTTTTCGTGAATACTTCAGAGATTGAAACACTGCCGAAATCAACCGTTTTGGTGCCACTGCTACTGCCAGTGTCCATTGTCATGGTACAAGTCCCTGTTGTAATCAGACTATTCACGGTCAATCCGACAGAAGGTGTACCTGCCATTGCAGAGGGCGCGCCGCATGCCGCAATCGACGCTGCGGCTAAAACCATTTTTGTAATCACATTCATTTTCATGGTAGCCATCCTTCTTATTCGTAGGTGAAACTAAACGTAGCTTTGGCTTTAAAATCACCAATCTGTCCCGCGCCCGCGGTTGTTTCACGCAGGGCAACGGTCATCGGTAAACCATTGGTTATTTCATCCGTAGTCCAGTTAAAGCTGGTTGAGCCATCGACTGCCAGATAGTTTTCACCAGTAGTGCTTTTGCGCTTAATTCCCATACCGATGTTATTGGCTACTTGCGAGCCTGTAGCTTCGTTTTTAATCAACTTACCGGAAATAGATGTTCCGCTAATTCGCGTCTTGATTGTCCCTATGCCCGCACTGCATCCTGATGCGACGAGTTTAAAAGTGGTTTCTGCGGCGCTGTCAAAATTAACCAGTTTATCCAACCCAACGTCAGGAATGATCAGGCTGTATTGATCGCTACCGATTGTCGTAATATCGACAGAATCTTTCGCAATTTTCATTGTGCAGGTGGTTTCTGTTACCGTCGCAACAAAATCAACATCAATATTTTCCGCTTGCACGGCCTGGGGCAGGCTGAGACTAAGCAAAGGGATTGCTATAAGTATCCGTTTCATGGATGCTCCGTTTTAGTGTTTTGCCATGTGGCAGGTAAGATTATTTAAAAACAGCGTTGATCCTGGCGAGGATGTTTCAGGCGTATCCGGGAATGCGTAACGGGCAAGACACTCCACGGGTTGGTTATTTTCAAACCAACGAATGCTGAGCACGCCTTGCTCCTGAATACCGCGCACGTAAGCCTGCCCACCCTGGCCCATGTTGCCGATCATCTTATCGTTTTCAAAAACTTCGGCGGCAAAAGGTATTGGTTTGCCCGCGTCACTGGCAATCTCGAGAACTGCTGCACGTCCCTGATCGGTTTCAAATTTCGCTATCACAATCGAACCACTGCGCGGTACGGTCATAGCACTGGTACTTTTTAACTCAACGTTGTCTTCCATCGAGTCGATATCAAGATCTACCCGGTTCTCGCGGTAAGGGCTTAACGAACTGGCTATGCCATAACCCCAACGGTCAATAGTGCTAGTGCTATTATTCAGGCGAGCGCCTTTCGCGCCTGGTGCATTTACCAGTACCATCGTGTCGGCGTCACTGAAGCTGTCATTCGTGAATGTCAGGCCACCGCTGTGTAATACAAAACCGCCTTCAGCGCTGAGTGAATATTGTCGGCTGTTATCGGTGTCTGCTGAGGCAGAAGCGGAGAAGCCGCCATACTGGGAGTCATAGCTCATGTACCCGCCGAGCGAGGTGATATCTTTTGAATCCTTCGCCACTGAGTAGGCAGTGTTTACACTATAGGAGAGAGCGTTATCTTCATTGCCTCCGGAGAGGTTCGTGTTGAACTGATGGTTGCCGTTCAGGTCACTATTAACCTGAGAGGTTAGGGAGCGGAACCCTGATTTAGGTCGATATCCACCGAGCAGGTTTTCCAGGGGAACACTGACGCTAAAGTAAACGGAGTCATCTTTTTTACCGTCTTCATTCCAGGTTCTCTGGAAGTTCATACTGAAGCTGCCCCACGATACGCCCTTACTGTAACCGAGGTTATAATCAGTACGGCTATCGCTTCCAGCCCAATAATCGGTCCAGGTGGTAGACATATACAGCGAGCCCCAGTCGGAATCGGCCATTTTGAGCGGCTGGTTCAGGCTGATAGTAAATTGATTCTTCATGCGCTCGTAGCTGCTCATCGTATTGTACTTTTCACCATCGCGGGCGTGGTTTGCGTCGTCGATCAGTGTCAGTGCATCATGCAGTCCGAGATAATCCTGAGTTGAATAGCGATAGGCGGCCAGGTTGATTGAGGTATCTGTCGATTCGATGAGTTTGTTCCAGGTCACCCGATAGCTCTGCCCCTGATATGTCTTATCAGACGGAATTTCCGTACGGGAGTGAGTCACATCAACGGCGAACGCGCCGACCGACGTGTTGATACCAACCCCTAATAATCCGGCGGCATAATTGTTATCGGTTACCTGAATACCGGTATACCCGGTAAAAAAGTTGTTGAAGCCGTAGTAGTACGAAAACTGGGCGAGGTTAGGCTCATGATGCAGGTCATCGTCAATTACCTGGCCGGCCGAAATATCCCAACGGCCAACACCTGGACGTTGCATCTGCACGACAGAGGAGAAGGGCTGAGTAAAGGTGCGTTTGCTACCATCAGCTTCCTCAATAGTCACTAACAGTTCAGAACCGAAGCCGGATGGAGTGATGTCATCAATCGTGAATGCGCCTGGTGGTACCGTCGCTTCGTAAATCTTATAGCCGCCCTGGGTAATGGTGACTTTGGCGTTAGTATTGGCAACGCCACGGATAATAGGGGCGTAGCTGGACAACGAAGAGGGCAGCATACGACTGTCGCTATAGAGGCGCGCGCCACGAACGTTAACCGAGTCGAATGTTTCGCCAGTAGTATATGCTTCACCGACAATTAACTGGGAACGTAGCGAGGGAAGATCGCGCTGCAGATAGCGATTCTGAAAATCAAAATTGTTTACGCCGTTATTATCCCACGAATAGTTGCCACGAGCGCGTAAATGCCATGCCCCGAGGTTAATACCAGAATTAAACGAAGCGTAGACGCTGTCATTACTGTCGCCTGAATATGCATTGTGATAGGCGTTGATCGAGTAAGAGAGCATTGCGGCGTTAATTCCGGATTCCCACAGCGAGGGATCGACATAACCCTGGTAGCCCTTTAACACAAAAGCCTGGGGTACAGTGACATCCAGCCGCTGTTCGCCGACATCGAACCTGACCTGAGCCTGATCGTATGATTTGGCCATATCCAGGCAGTCGCCATCTTCGCTATCGCGCTTGATTAGCACTACACTGTTATCCGGCTGAAGGATATGTAGTTGCGCCAGGTTTTTCGCAGTTAAACAGGCCGCGGCGCTTTGGGTGCCGACATCAATAAATGGGAGGGTGAGATTGCTGACCGCCTTGTCGTTAACAAAAACGCTGACGTTATAAATTCCCGGTAGTGTCGGGTTGCCTTCAGTATAGCGGGAGACATCAATGGTTGCCGCGCCGCTTCCCATCAGAAAAGAGCTGTCATACTCTACTGCTTCTTCTGCCAGCACATAGTTGCTATATATAAGCGCACAGCAGACCGTAAGTAGCGTTTTTTTAGGGATGTTGGTGACACTGTTCGCCATAATCAAGGCCTTATTCCCGCTTAGGTCATGAAAGTTACAAGGATGCGGAGCCGTCGATCATGCCGCCGAAGTCGCTGATCGCCTGATAAGTTATTTTTCCGGTACTGACATTGTTGCTCAGACCTTTAACCGCAAATTCTGCATGGGCAAATGGTGCGACCATGGATGCCTCGACGCTGTATTTTTTACCGTTGGCATCCAGCGAAATCTGATTAAATGAGACGTAATAAGGCGTTGGGTTATTTGCCTGGACAAAGGCTTTTCCTTGTTGCGAGGTCACCTGCCATTTGATTTTTGCTGGTGCTTCAAAGGATTCACCTTGCAAGCCGCCCGGGCGATAAAAAAGTTTGATGCGTGTGCGGAATGCCAGTTGCAGCATGTTGTTGTCAGTGGTGTTATTGCTGATTTTGGGCGGAACTTCCAGCACGTTAAACCAGAACACACTTTCGCGATCGCCAGGCAATGGCGTTGCGCTGGTATAAGCAATTTTTATCGTTTGCCCGCGTTTTGGCTCTATACGCGAAACGGGGGGGGTAGAAGCAAAAGGTACTTTTATCTGACTGGGATCGGCATTATCGTTACCGGTATCAAGCCAGTTCTGTACTAATAGCGGGCGATTGCCTTTATTTTCCAGCCGTATGCTGACATCTTTTTTATTGGCATCATAAATGATACGTGTACCGGAAATGACAATATCAGCGAACACCGGAGCGCTGGTTAAAAGTGCACTGATAAATAATGCGCTAACTGTTTTTTTAACAAAGGGAAACATAAGCACTCCTTGCTATAGCGTAATTATAGGGAAACAGAAAAATAAGGTTTGCCTGCTGGCAAACCTTATGCCTATTACACAATTAGTTATAAATAATGGTGTACATTGCGTTAGTCGTAACGTGACCAGCAGTTACAGCAGAGCTGTTAGGTGCTTTTACGTAAGACGCGTTAAACAGGTATTGACCATCACCGTCTGCATCTAATTTCAATAACTGTACGTTAGAGGCGTCATTCATATGGACCTGTTTAATCTCAGGAGCACCATCCTTGTTTGTCATATTATGGACAGCAATATTCACGTTTTCTGCCGGTGCAAGACCGTTAACAGTGACGTTCATATTGTTGTTCAGAGTACCGCTGGTATTTGCAAAGCTAATGGAACTCATGGTTAAAGAAGCTTCGCTGTTACTGGCGGGAGCACAGTCCACAGAAATCTTAAATTCTTTTGGCAGGAGACCAACAGAAGTCTCGCTAACTGCAGGAAATGTATCAGTAACCTGCGCGGTAGTCAGTGATACTACGCCATCACTAGTGATGCTCTGTTTACCGCCATCAGCAACACCTATTTTACACGTGCCAGATTGTACAAGACCGTTAAAGTCGATTTGGCCACCATCAGCTGCCATTACTGAGCCAGAAGCAAAAATCATAGCGGCCGCGAGAAGAGTTTTTTTCATTACATGTGTCCTTACAAAGATATTAAAAATATTACGGGGAAGGCATAGTAATGAACGAAATGGAAAAATGTAATAGTGTGGAATTATCACTGCGTTGAATATATTTGCTATATGTATTATTTTGCTGTTTTTATGTTCTGAATAAAGGGAAGTTGCGTGGTATGTGCTAAGAAATAATATATAAAAAGATATCAATTAATTATTTCTAATTTGTAAATTAAGAATAAATAATGTTTGAAGGAGAGAGAGGATGTGTAAGATGTATATAATCTATTATTACTGTAATTATGCTATCTAGCATACCTTGCGTTTATCTTCAATAAGAAATGCATTACAAGGTTAATTACCAGATTTCAGGTTGGATTGTATTCAATTTTGTAAGTATAACTTGTAGTGTCTCCCCATCAGGAAAGACCAGCTTCGGCGCGATTTCAAACAGCGGCCACAGCATAAAGCCGCGATTCTTCATATCGTAATGCGGGACGGTGAGTCGTTCGGTATTAATGGTTTCATTACCAAACAACATGATATCAAGATCGAGTGTGCGCGGTCCCCAGCGTTCAGCTTTGCGGACGCGACCTTGCTGCAACTCAATACGCTGTGTGTGGTTGAGGAGTTCTTCAGCTGTAAGAGAGGTTTCCAGCGCCACGGCTGCGTTTAAGTAATCGGGTTGATCTTGCGGCCCCAGCGGTGGGGTGCGGTAAAACGAAGAAACGGCAAGAATGCGGCTTTCAGGAATGTCATCTATTGCCTTCAGGGCAGCATTGACCTGCTCCAGCGGAGAGGCCAGATTGCTGCCGATGGCAATATACGCCACTGTCATGCGGTGCCCTCACGGCGCGGCGCACGTCTGCGCGGGCGACGAGTACGACGACGCGGTGACGGTTCTTCATCCAGTTCGTTAAGCATCCCTTTTTGGTCTGGCGGCGCGGAAACCTGGAACTCACCCCACCATTTCGCCAGACGTTGTAGCTCGGCGTTGCGTTCTACTTCAGCACGCAGTGCCAGCAGGTCATAAGCGGCACGGAACTTCGGATGTTCGAGTAATTTCCATGCGCGTTTACCCTGACGGCGGGACATGCGCAACTGTAACTGCCAGATATCACGGGTTAAAGTGGTTAGCCGTTTCGGGATTGCCAGTGAACGGCAGGCTTCGTCCAGCACGTCGTTCATCGCCAGCGCGAAAGCGTCGTGATAGGTCAGGCCACTTTCCTGGGCGATCTTCTGTGCTGTTTCCAGCAGGGGATACCAGAACATGGCGGCAAACAGGAACGCCGGGTTGACGCGCATATCGTTATGAATACGCGTGTCAGTATTCTTCAGCACCTGCTCAATGATCCGCTCCATTGGACTGTCACCATTTTCCGTAAAGTAGCGGGTAATGGTCGGGAACAGCGGCTGGAACAGATGGTATTCACACAGCAGTTTATAGGTTTCGTAACCGTAACCCGCTTGCAACAGTTTCAGAGATTCTTCAAACAAACGCGCCGGAGGAATATCGTTTAGCAAGGTTGCCAGGCGTGGGATCGGTTCTGCGGTTTCCGGGCTGATGCGCATGCCCAATTTGGCGGCAAAACGTACCGCGCGCAGCATCCGTACCGGATCTTCACGGTAGCGCGTTTCCGGGTTACCAATCAGACGGATAACGCCGTCCTTCAGATCCTTCATGCCGCCAACGTAATCACGGACGGTAAAATCTGCCACGCTGTAATACAGGCTGTTGATAGTGAAATCGCGGCGCTGGGCGTCTTCTTCGATGGAGCCGAAAATGTTGTCGCGCAGCAACATGCCGTTTTGCCCGCGTTGGGAGGTCGTGCGGTCGCTGACGTTACCTTCGTGATGTCCCCGGAAGGTCGCAACTTCGATAATCTCCGGGCCAAACATCACATGAGCCAGACGGAAACGGCGACCCACCAGGCGGCAGTTACGGAACAGTTTGCGCACCTGCTCAGGCGTGGCGTTAGTGGTTACGTCAAAATCTTTCGGCTTTTTGCCAAGTAACAGGTCGCGCACGCCGCCGCCAACCAACCAGGCTTCGTATCCCGCTTTATTGAGCCTGTACATTACCTTCAGGGCATTTTCACTGATATCTTTGCGGGAAATAGCATGCTGCTCACGCGGGATCACCGTCACCTGTGGACGGGCGACTGCCTGTTCAGCCTCGCTTTCCTCGCGGCTTAGCACCTTGCGGCAAAAATTAGCGACTCGGGTAAAAATAATACACCTCGGTAGTGTCAAACATCATTCAGGACAAAAAAATAGCGGCTAATCATAGCTCAGCATGACGCATTTGAGAATGTTGAATTTACAATTGCCGACTCAGGAATGGTAGTCAGCGTCCAGTTTGTGACGGCTGACTGGAGAATTTGCTCAACGCTGAAATCCTGCCAGTGTGTTTCTGCCTGCTGGCCCAGAAATTGAAGTGCCGCGATTAACACCGGCCGAGGATCGCCTTTCGGCAACGCAGGCGCATGATTCTGCTTAGAAAGTTTAGCGCCTTGTGGATTAAGTGCCAGTGGCAAATGAATGTAATCTGGCACCTGCCAGCCAAAAAGCTGGTACAGCGAGATTTGGCGCACCGTGGGTTCGATCAAATCTGCCCCGCGGACAATTTCGCTCACGCCCTGGAAGTGATCATCCACCACCACCGCCAGGTTATAGGCAAATAAACCATCACGACGATGAATAATAAAATCTTCCCGCGCCAGTTTTTGGTCGGCATGAATAATGCCGCGCAGCTGGTCAGTAAACTGGGTGACCGGATGCTGCTGGCGAATACGTACAGCAGCGTTTTCTGGCCCATGATGCAACTCCCGGCAATGACCGTCGTAAATACCGCCAATGCTTTGAATACGTGCGCGCGTGCAGGTGCAGTAATAACTTAACCCTTGCTCATGTAACCATGCGAGTGCTTCACGATAGGCGTCGTGACGTTGCGATTGCCAGAGAACATCGCCGTCCCAGTGTAGACCGTAATGTTCCAGCTGGCGCAGGATGGTCTCTGCGGCACCGGGAACTTCACGAGGCGGATCGATATCTTCAATGCGAACAAGCCAGCGACCTTGCCGGGCGCGAGCCTGTAGAAAGCTTCCAAGCGCGGCAATCAGAGAGCCAAAATGAAGCTCGCCAGAAGGAGAGGGGGCGAAGCGACCAATATAGTGTGTGTCTGTCATCTCGTTGAACAAAAAATAAGGCGGGAGCATTTCCCGCCTGTGGTAAACGTGATGGAACGGCTGTAATTAGCCAGCCATTTGTTTTTCGCGAATTTCAGCCAGCGTTTTGCAGTCGATGCACAGATCGGCTGTCGGGCGCGCTTCCAGACGGCGAATACCAATTTCAACACCGCAGGACTCGCAGTAGCCGAAATCTTCGTCTTCCACTTTTTTCAGCGTTTTCTCGATCTTTTTGATCAGCTTACGCTCGCGATCGCGGTTACGCAGTTCGAGGCTGAACTCTTCTTCCTGGGCTGCACGGTCTACCGGATCCGGGAAGTTGGCTGCTTCATCCTGCATATGTGTAACGGTGCGATCGACTTCATCCCTGAGTTGATTACGCCATGCTTCCAGAATACGACGGAAGTGCGCCAGCTGGGCTTCGTTCATATACTCTTCGCCCGGCTTCTCCTGATATGGCTCCACCCCAGCGATGGCGAGAATACTCAGGGACGATGTTTTACGGTTTTGCCCTTCTTGCATGTTGCTTCTCCTTAACACGCACTATCGATCCCCATGTTCGGGGGAAAAATGAGGCCGCTATAAATAGCAGAAGCTTTTCCGGATAGCAATTATCTAAACGTAACACTTGACAACTGTGTGAGGAAAAGCGTATTTGCGCACGCGACCAGAATGTAAATTAACCAGTTACATACTTTACTACAATGTAACCGGCAGTGATTTTTTAAGAGCCATGCCTTCAGCAGAAAGTTCTGCTTTGTAAGCCAGAATTTCTACCCCCCTCTGTTGAGCTTCTGACAATAGTTGCGCGTATTTCTCATCGATGTGGCGCGCGGGTGAAAACCGTGTAATGGCTGAATGCAGCACGGCGAAAAAGATAACCGCACGCTGGCCTTCAGCCGCTACGCTCATCAACTCCCGAAGGTGTTTCTGACCTCGTTCAGTGACCGCATCGGGAAAATATCCCTGTTCGTTCTCCGCTAACGTAACCGATTTCACTTCAATATAGCAGTCTGGACGCGAATCCGCCTGCAACATGAAGTCAATACGGCTGCGTTCGGCGCCGTATTTTACTTCGCTTTTCAGAGAGCTATATCCTGACAGTTCTGAAATGGATTCATTAAGGATAGCCTCTTTCGTCAACCTGTTAGCCCAAAGTGTATTGACGCAAATAAATGCGCCGCTTTGGCTTTGGGTTAACTCCCAGGTGTGTGGGTATTTCCGTTTGGTATTGTCTGAAGTCGAATACCAGACGGTATCGCCAGGCGTTGCACAACCGGTCATGGCTCCCGTATTCGGGCAGTGTAGCGTTAATTCGCAACCATCGGGTGTGATCACATCGGCTAAAAAACGTTTGTAACGCTGAATTAGCGTCGCGCGCTGTAGAGGGGGAGAAAATTCCATTGCGACAATCCTTGTTATTGCGTTAGCGCCCAGCGTTTTAGCGGCGTGTAGCGTGTGCGCCCACGGGCAAACGAGGAGGCGTAAAGGGTGAACTCCGTCACCGTATACGACCAGTTAAAGCCTGGCGGCGGGATTGTCACCGCCTCGCTGGCGTCGCGCAATAAGGTGATATGTGGATGAAACGGTCGATTGCTTTGAAAACAACCGCTGCGTGCAGCTTGTGAACGGAGCATATTCGCCAACTGGATTAAGCCGCGTGGCGGCTGACGCATCCCTAACCATACCACACGCGAACGCAGCCACTGACCGGCGTCATCAAGCGTGAGTGTGAAACCGGGCTGACGAATCCGTCCGGCTAAAAGAGAAAGCGCCTTCTCTTTCTCTGCGCTGACTTCGCCTAAAAATGCCAGTGTCAGATGTAAATTATCGGCAGCGACCGGACGTCCCGCGTCTGGTGGGAACTGTGCGGCGCGCCAGTGGATAATCTGTTCGCGGATTTCTGCAGGTAAGTCGATAGCAAAGAACAGCCGTTGCGGTTCAGACATGTGAGGTACTCGGTTATGCATTACCGCGATGCTACAATGTGGCGCGAAGAATGTTAACCCTCTGGAGCGTTTTGTGTCGTCGTTGCCCGTTGCCGTCGTCTTACCTGAGTTACTTGCTGCCCTCGATGGTGCACCGCAGGTGTTATTAAGTGCGCCGACCGGGGCCGGGAAATCAACCTGGCTGCCGCTGCAACTGCTGGCGCATCCCGGCATTAACGGAAAAATTATCCTGCTGGAGCCGCGTCGCCTGGCGGCGCGTAACGTTGCGCAACGACTGGCGGAACTGCTTAACGAAAAAACAGGTGATACGGTAGGCTACCGGATGCGCGCGCAAAACTGTGTCGGGCCAAATACTCGCCTGGAAGTAGTTACCGAAGGCGTGTTGACGCGCATGATCCAGCGTGACCCTGAACTGAGCGGCGTTGGATTGGTGATCCTCGATGAGTTTCATGAGCGCAGCTTGCAGGCGGATCTGGCGTTGGCGCTGTTACTCGATGTGCAACAAGGTCTGCGTGATGACCTTAAACTACTGATTATGTCGGCTACGCTGGACAATGACCGCTTGCAGCAGATGCTGCCAGAAGCGCCCGTCGTCATCTCAGAAGGGCGCTCATTTCCGGTTGAACGCCGATATTTACCGCTGCTCGCTCATCAGCGTTTTGATGAAGCCGTGGCGGTTGCCACCGCCGAATTGCTGCATCAGGAAAGCGGCTCATTACTGTTATTTTTACCTGGTGTCGGAGAAATTCAGCGCGTTCAGGAACAACTGGCTTCGCGCATCGGTAGTGATGTGTTGCTCTGCCCGCTGTATGGCGCGTTGTCGCTGAACGATCAGCGAAAAGCGATCCTTCCGGCACCAGAAGGGATGCGCAAAGTGGTGCTGGCAACCAATATTGCTGAAACCAGTTTAACCATCGAAGGCATTCGTCTGGTGGTGGATTGTGCTCAGGAACGTGTGGCGCGCTTTGATCCGCGCACGGGGCTAACGCGGCTGATTACCCAACGCATTAGCCAGGCATCAATGACGCAACGCTCCGGGCGTGCCGGACGTCTGGAGCCGGGGATCTGTTTACATTTAATCGCCAAAGAACAAGCAGAACGCGCCTCCGCGCAAAGTGAACCAGAAATATTACAAAGCGATCTCTCCGGTTTGCTGATGGAATTACTGCAATGGGGATGCAGCGATCCGACGCAGATGAGCTGGCTGGATCAACCGCCAGCCGTGAATTTACAGGCCGCGAAACGCCTGTTGCGGATGCTGGGGGCGATGGACGGTGAACGGCTAAGCACGAAAGGGCAGAAAATGGCGACGCTGGGTAACGATCCGCGTTTAGCGGCAATGCTGGTGAGCGCAAAGAGCGACGACGAAGCTGCTACCGCTGCAAAAATTGCCGCTATTCTCGAAGAGCCACCACGGATGGGCAATATCGATCTGGGCGTGGCGTTTTCGCGCAATCAACCTGCCTGGCAGCAACGTAGCCAGCAACTGTTAAAGCGCTTAAACGTACGCGGCGGTGAGGCAGACAGTTCGCTTATCGCACCGTTACTTGCCGGAGCGTTTGCCGATCGCATCGCTCGCCGCCGTGGGCAAGAGGGGCGCTATCAACTGGCAAACGGCATGGGGGCAATGCTCGATGCCGATGATGCGCTAAGCCGCCACGAATGGTTGATCGCACCGTTATTGTTGCAGGGTAGCGCCTCGCCGGATGCGCGGATTTTACTGGCGCTACCGGTCGATATCGATGAATTAGTGCAATGTTGTCCGCAGCTGGTGCAGCAATTGGACACCGTGGAGTGGGATGATGCGCAAGGTACGCTGAAAGCCTGGCGTCGGCTGCAAATCGGCCAACTGACGGTAAAAGTGCAGCCGCTGGCGAAGCCTTCAGAAGACGAGCTGCATCAGGCGATGCTTAACGGCGTTCGTGATAAAGGCTTAAGCGTGCTTAACTGGACGCCGGAAGCGGAACAGCTACGCTTGCGTTTGTTATGCGCCGCCAGGTGGTTGCCGGAATATGACTGGCCAGCGGTTGATGATGAAAGTTTGTTGGCGACGCTGGAAACGTGGCTGCTGCCGCATATGACAGGCGTACATTCGCTACGCGGCCTGAAATCACTCGATATTTTTCAGGCGCTACGCGGATTACTTGATTGGGGAATGCAGCAACGTCTGGATAGTGAATTGCCTGCGCATTACACTGTGCCGACGGGAAGCCGGATCGCCATTCGTTATCATGAAGATAACCCGCCCGCGCTGGCAGTGAGAATGCAGGAGATGTTTGGCGAGGCCACCAATCCGACGATCGCCCAGGGGCGCGTGCCGCTGGTGCTGGAGTTGCTTTCTCCTGCCCAAAGGCCGCTGCAAATCACACGAGATTTGAGCGCCTTCTGGAAAGGAGCGTATCGCGAGGTGCAAAAAGAGATGAAAGGGCGTTATCCCAAACACGTCTGGCCGGATGATCCGGCAAATACCGCACCGACGCGACGGACGAAAAAGTATTCATGAAGACCAAAGTAAATTTGAGAGATATCTTCTTCTGTCTTGTTACAGAAGAACAGAAAATCGGGCTTTTGCGCCTGAATATTGCGGAGAAAAAGCATGGCCGGGAATGACCGCGAGCCAATTGGACGCAAAGGGAAACCGACGCGTCCGGTCAAACAAAAGGTAAGCCGTCGTCGTTACGAAGATGACGATGATTACGACGATTATGATGACTATGAGGATGAAGAACCGATGCCGCGCAAAGGTAAGGGCAAAGGCAAAGGGCGTAAGCCTCGTGGCAAACGCGGCTGGCTATGGCTGCTGCTAAAACTGGCTATCGTTTTTGCCGTGCTGATCGCCATTTACGGTGTTTATCTCGATCAAAAAATTCGTAGCCGTATTGATGGCAAAGTCTGGCAATTGCCTGCGGCTGTTTATGGCCGAATGGTCAACCTTGAGCCAGACATGACCATCAGCAAAAACGAGATGGTGAAGCTGCTGGAGGCGACCCAGTATCGCCAGGTGTCGAAAATGACGCGCCCTGGCGAATTTACCGTGCAGGCCAACAGCATTGAAATGATCCGCCGTCCGTTTGATTTCCCGGACAGTAAAGAAGGGCAGGTGCGTGCACGTCTGACCTTTGATGGCGATCATCTGGCGACCATCGTCAATATGGAGAACAACCGTCAGTTCGGTTTCTTCCGTCTTGATCCGCGCCTGATCACCATGATCTCCTCACCAAACGGCGAGCAGCGTCTGTTTGTGCCGCGCAGTGGGTTCCCTGACTTGCTGGTGGATACGTTGTTGGCGACTGAAGACCGTCATTTCTACGAGCATGATGGGATCAGTCTCTACTCCATCGGACGAGCGGTGCTGGCAAACCTGACCGCCGGACGCACGGTGCAGGGGGCGAGTACGCTGACGCAACAGCTGGTGAAAAACCTGTTCCTCTCCAGCGAGCGTTCTTACTGGCGTAAAGCGAACGAAGCCTACATGGCGCTGATCATGGACGCGCGTTACAGCAAAGACCGTATTCTTGAGCTGTATATGAACGAGGTGTATCTCGGTCAGAGCGGCGACAACGAAATCCGCGGCTTCCCGCTGGCGAGCTTGTATTACTTTGGTCGCCCGGTAGAAGAATTGAGCCTCGACCAGCAGGCGCTGTTGGTGGGTATGGTGAAAGGGGCGTCCATCTACAACCCGTGGCGTAACCCGAAACTGGCGCTGGAGCGACGTAACCTGGTACTGCGTCTGCTGCAACAGCAACAGATTATTGATCAAGAACTCTATGACATGTTAAGTGCACGTCCGCTGGGCGTTCAGCCGCGCGGCGGGGTAATCTCTCCACAGCCAGCCTTTATGCAACTGGTGCGTCAGGAGCTGCAGGCGAAATTAGGCGATAAGGTAAAAGATCTCTCCGGCGTGAAGATCTTCACTACCTTTGACTCGGTGGCTCAGGACGCGGCGGAAAAAGCCGCCGTGGAAGGCATTCCGGCACTGAAGAAACAGCGTAAGTTGAGCGATCTTGAAACCGCGATTGTGGTCATCGACCGCTTTAGTGGTGAAGTTCGTGCGATGGTCGGTGGTTCTGAGCCGCAGTTTGCGGGTTACAACCGTGCGATGCAGGCGCGTCGTTCGATTGGTTCCCTTGCAAAACCAGCGACTTATCTGACGGCCTTAAGCCAGCCGAAAATCTATCGCCTGAACACGTGGATTGCCGATGCGCCAATCGCGCTGCGTCAGCCGAATGGCCAGGTCTGGTCACCGCAGAACGATGACCGTCGTTATAGCGAAAGTGGCAGAGTGATGCTGGTGGATGCGTTGACCCGTTCGATGAACGTGCCGACGGTAAATCTGGGGATGGCGCTGGGGCTGCCTGCGGTTACGGATACCTGGATTAAACTGGGCGTACCGAAAGATCAGCTGCATCCGGTTCCGGCAATGCTGCTGGGGGCGTTGAACTTAACGCCAATTGAAGTGGCGCAGGCGTTCCAGACCATCGCTAGTGGTGGTAACCGAGCACCGCTTTCTGCGCTGCGTTCGGTAATCGCGGAAGATGGCAAGGTGTTGTATCAGAGCTTCCCGCAGGCGGAACGCGCGGTTCCGGCGCAGGCGGCGTATCTGACACTATGGACCATGCAGCAGGTGGTACAACGCGGTACCGGTCGTCAGCTTGGGGCGAAATATCCAAATCTGCATCTGGCAGGGAAAACGGGTACTACCAACAACAACGTAGATACATGGTTTGCGGGCATTGACGGCAGCACGGTGACCATCACCTGGGTAGGCCGTGATAACAACCAGCCGACCAAACTGTATGGAGCCAGCGGGGCAATGTCGATTTATCAGCGTTATCTGGCTAACCAGACGCCAACACCGCTGAATCTTGTTCCGCCAGAAGACATTGCTGATATGGGCGTGGACTACGACGGCAACTTTGTCTGCAGCGGGGGCATGCGTGTCTTACCGGTCTGGACCAGCGATCCGCAATCGCTGTGCCAGCAGAGTGAGATGCAGCAGCAACCGTCAGGCAATCCGTTTGATCAGTCTTCTCAGCCGCAGCAACAGCCGCAACAGCAACCTGCTCAGCAAGAGCAGAAAGACAGTGACGGCGTAGCAGGTTGGATCAAGGATATGTTTGGTAGTAATTAATATCGTAATAGCTCTCCGCTGATGCGGAGAGCGTAATAGATTACTATGACGTTATATAGATAAATATAATAAGTATTTATTTAATGAATCTAATGGGGTGAATTTATATTTTTAATTTATGATTTTATATTTTTGAGAATAAGAACAAACCTTTAAATTTCAGATGGTTGTAACCTTTTTATTATATGTCGTATAGACATGTAATGTCTTTTTTGCTCTAATCTAAAAATAATTTATTATTTGCATCTATTTATATTATCAATATTTATCAAGTCCTGCCCAGCCTCTCTGGAATGGAATCATGCTTTATTGACTCATAATTAAGGGATTTTTATGAATAAAAAATTGCTTTCTCTATTTGCGTCAGGAACTTTCCTGGCAGCAGTAAGTACGAGTGTATTTGCTGTAGATACTGGGATTGTTAACTTCAATGGTAAAATTGTTGCTGATACCTGCGAAATCAATGTCAATGATTCTAGTAGTACGACAGGCACGGTGACTTTTGCAGATACTTACCCTGCGGACTATACCGGGGATGGTACGATTGGGACTTCAAAAGATTTTAAGATTGAGTTGCTAAAGTGTGACCCATTGGTTACAAAACTAAACCTGACATTTTCTGGAACCACAACGGATACTGGTTCTCTTCGCCTTGAAAATAGCGAAACTGCTGCGGGTAGTGCAACAAATGTGGGTATTACGGTAACAAATAAAAATGGCGGAACAAGTAGTGTAAAATTTGATGGTTCTGTCCCTGATGAATCCACTGATGTTGATAATGCTGGCGATGTAAATCCCACGATATTTAATTATACTGCTAATGTCATCCAGATTGGTAATAACCCGCCAACTGCGGGGAAATATGCCTCATCTGCAACGTTTGAAGTCTTCTATCGGTAATATTTATAGTGTATTGAGGGACTATCTGACCATGGAGGGTTATTTATGTCAGTATCTTATCGATTCTTTTTAGGATTTACATTTCTTCTCACTGCAATACAGGCACAGGCAAGTGTTGTACTTGGTGGTACACGCATTGTCTATCCTTCAAATCAAAATGAAGTTCAAATTACATTAAAGAACAAAGACGTACATGCTCGTTATCTCGTGCAAAGTTGGGTGAGTAATATTGATGGTTCTAAAGCCCCTTTTCTCATCACGCCTCCCGTTTATAAACTTGAGGAAAACCGTCAAACACTACTCCATGTTGTATTTACAGGAAATAAAGAAAGCCTTCCTCAAGATAGAGAAAGTTTGTTTTTAGCAAATATAAAATCTATTTCTGCTATGCCGGAGGAGCTAAAAGATAAAAACACCTTGCAATTTGCAATGAAAGTACGGCTTAAGTTATTTTGGCGACCAGATTCTTTGAGTAATAGCGACGCTTTAACTGCATGGGAAAAACTTAAATTTCATAAAGAATCAGGGAGGCTCATAGTAAAAAATCCAACGCCTTTTTATATTTCATTTAATGAGCTAACAGTATCAGGTAAGAGCATTACTGCTGTCGAGGAGAAATCTGAACCTGGAGCATTGTCAATGATGGTTGGTCCATTTTCTGAGAATCGGTTTAGTCTTCCTGCTGGAGCAGGTAGTGTTGTTGAGTGGTCGGTGATAACTGACTATGGTTCAAGTTCAGGGAAACGTCAACAAAAACTATAAACCGCTTAATTGTATTTTCATACCAGGGCGAAAAGGAATTTATGCCGCTACCACTGCATTGTACATTTGTTTTAACTGGAGTAGCGCTTGCGCTATCTACAGTGTATTCATTGAGCTATGCACGAGATGAATTTAACTTACGTATCCTGGAGTTGGATAGTCCGCTTGAAAATACAAAAGTGCTGGAAGAGTTTATTAATAATAACAATCTAACGCCAGGTGTCTATCTTACCTCTGTAATGTGGGGGCAAGAATATCTTGATAAGAGAAACATTACGTTCATTCTTTCTTCAGACAAAAAAAAACTTATCCCTCGTTTTACAAAGGCAGATCTCGGTGAGCTAGGACTTAACGTGGGTGCCATTCCAGCGTTACAAGTAATGGATGATGACGCTGAGGTTGGCGATATTTCACAGATTATTGATGGCGCACGTTATGACTTCCAGCTAGATAGTCAAACACTGCGACTGCAAATTCCTCAAATTTATCAGAATTCAAGAGCCATAGGGAGTATTTCACCAAAATACTGGAATGATGGCGATAGTGCTGCCTGGTTAAGTTATTATGCCAGTGGTTCTCAACAAAATAGTGATGGTGATAACCTGAACTCAAATTGGTTGAATTTAAACTCAGGTGTAAATTTAGGTGTATGGCGGTTACGTAATAATACTGTTTATAGTGGCTCCAATTGGGATTCGATTAGCACCAGTTTGCAACGTGATATCAAAATATTACGTAGCCAGATGGAAGTCGGGCAAACTTTCACGAATGGTGAACTTTTTGATAGTGTGCAAATGACAGGTATAAAACTTGAAACTGATACCAGTATGTTGCCTGAGAGTGAACAAGGCTTTGCGCCTGTAGTACGTGGTATTGCAAATAGCGACGCACAAGTTGTGATTAAACAGAATGGCTATGTCATTTACCAAACATGGGTATCAGCAGGGCCATTTGAAATTAAAGACTTAAACCAGGTAACGGCAGGGGCCGATCTGGACGTTACCATCAAGGAAACAAATGGACAAGAACACAGCTTTATTCAGGCTAGTTCAGCGGTTCCAATCCTACAGCGAGAAAACGCATTAAAATATAGTGTTGCTGCTGGAAAATATCGTGACAGTGATAATAAATCAGAGCAACCTGTTTTTGGGGTTGCAACAGCGATATATGGTTTGCCTTATGGAATAACGATTTATGGTGGCATACTTGGAGCCTCCATGTACCGTTCTGGTGTGACCGGAATTGGTGCTGACTTAGGCCGCCTGGGATCGGTTTCTATTGATATCACAGCAGCAAATACGAAACTTGAAGAACACAATGATGCAACTGGACTGTCATGGCGTGCAATGTATTCGAAAGATTTTCCAGATACTGATACGACATTAAATCTGGCAAGCTATCGTTATTCAACATCGCAATTTTATACTTTTCAGGAGGCACTTGATCAACGTGATATTCCTGATGATAAGAGTATTTATAGTTATCGCCAGACCAATAATAGACGTAACCGTTTGCAAATTAATCTTTCGCAAAATATAGGTCGTTGGGGATCGATCTATCTTAATGGTTATCAACAAGATTATTGGGGAATGCAAGGATCCGAACGCAGCATAGGAATGGGTTATAGTACTAGCTGGAGTGATATTAGCTGGTCTGTTAATTACGCACTGACAGATATGCCTGGAATGGCTGGTGAGCAGCAATTTTCATTGTCAATCAATATTCCTCTGTCTCGCTGGTTGCCGGGGGCATGGGCGACGTATAATGCAAATCGTTCAGACAAAGGTAATACCTCTCATCAAATGGGTATTGCTGGAACTGCTCTGCAAGATAATAACCTTAGTTATAATTTACAACAAACTTATGCCGATAATAACGTGGGTTATGGTGCCAGCATAAATGGACGTTATCGTAGTTCAGTAGGCGAGTTTGGTCTGGGATATAACTATGATAAAAATAGTCGACAATGGAATTATAGCGCACAAGGTGCGGTGGTTGCGCATACTCATGGAGTAACATTAGGGCAATCAGTACAGGATTCATTCGCGATTGTGCATATTGATGATGGTGCTAATGTAAAAGTACAAAATGCGCAGGGAGTTTATACTGATTATTGGGGGAACGCGATTATTCCTAATATGACAAATTATCGACATAACACCATTACGGTAAATACTCAGGGGCACGATAATCTTGATATCGTTGATGCAACACAAGATGTTATTCCTTCGAAAGGTGCCGTCATTGGTGTCAATTTTAAAGCACGTAATGGTATGAGAGCATTATTGACATTGCTCCACGATAAAGAATACGTACCCTTTGGATCATTGCTGACATTAGGGGATAGTACATCAATTGTCGGTGAGGATGGTGAGGTTTATATTACTGGTGTGCAAAATGCCATGTCATTTACGGTACAGTGGGGAAAAGAAAACAATCAGCAATGTACAGGGATTATAGCTGTGCCAGAAACATATACCAAAGGTATCTATAAGGCCACAATAGAGTGCCGATAACAAACAGGACATGAATGAATAATGAAGCCAGGATTTTTCTCTTATGTAAAAACATTACTGACTATAATATTTCTTGCCTTAGTTGCCATTCCTGAGGTTTTCGCCGGTTGCAGCATTTCGGGAAATGGGGGAAATCCGGCAAAAATAGAATTCTCAGTTCCAGCGTTAGATGTTAATAACGATGCAGAGCCGGGAACGATTATTACCACACTCGAAGCTACTAGTAATTCAATTTCAGTTTCCTGCTCGGCGAATGGTGACATTTGGCAAGGGTTTACCGTCTTGACAAATAGCGATTTGCGTACCGATAACCCCCTTCATGATGTGTTTCAGACGAATGTTCCAGGGATTGGTTTTCGTGCTGCATGGGCGAATAACGTTAATGCGCAACTCACCTCAGGTTATTTAATAACACCATGGCATAAAGGCTCATCAATAGTGAATAGAGGATATGTTTATCCGATAAAAATACATGCAGCTATTCAGTTTGTTGTGACAGGGCCTGTCGGTAATGGGGTCATTGACACCAGTAAATTAGTTGCTGACTGGAAGTATGACAATCTTGTTATAGGACAGCTTCGTTTTATTTCTGTGCCGGTAAATATTATACCAGGGACATGTGATCTTATTAATAAGAATATTACCGTTCCACTCGATGATATCGGAACAGATGATTTTGATGTTAACAATGTGTCACCGGTAGTTTCTGATGATAGGTTTTCAATTCATATTGAAAATTGTTCCCAGGATGTAAAGGTTGATTACCGTTTCACCTCCGCAGGATCCACGGGGATAACGAGTAATAATATTCTCAATATTGAGTCTGGATCGGGGATGGCGGAAGGTGTTGGCCTGCAGATCCTGGACAGTAATAACAATGTTATAGCATTTGATACAGAGTATACTGTTATCGAAAAAACTACTTTAAATCAAAATATTAACATCCCATTAAAGGCGCGTTATATCAAAACGGGTAATGTAAAAAGTGGTCTGGTTAATTCTGTCGCCACCTTTGAAGTGTATTATCGATAAGCTTTCCCTGACTCCTATTTCATAAATGTTAATGTGATTTTACTTTGCAGTGCAATCATTAACATTTTTTGATTCCTCTGGTTGATTCTTGAACTTTTATATTGAACTGAAGGGGATGCTACTTGCTATCGCCGTAGCGTTTCGAATATTATCTTATCTTTATAATAATCATTCTCGTTTACGTTATCATTCACTTTACATCAGAGATATACCAATGGCGCGTTCCAAAACTGCTCAGCCAAACCACTCACTGCGTAAAATCGCAGTTGTAGTAGCCACAGCGGTTAGCGGCATGTCTGTTTATGCACAGGCAGCGGTTGAACCGAAAGAAGACACTATCACCGTTACCGCTGCACCAGCGCCGCAAGAAAGCGCATGGGGGCCAGCTGCAACTATTGCGGCGCGACAGTCCGCTACCGGCACCAAAACCGATACACCGATTCAAAAAGTGCCACAGTCTATTTCTGTTGTGACCGCCGAAGAGATGGCGCTGCATCAGCCGAAGTCAGTAAAAGAGGCGCTTAGCTACACGCCGGGTGTCTCTGTTGGTACGCGTGGCGCATCCAACACCTATGACCACCTGATCATTCGCGGCTTTGCGGCAGAAGGCCAAAGCCAGAATAACTATCTCAACGGCCTGAAGTTGCAGGGCAACTTCTATAACGATGCGGTCATTGACCCGTATATGCTGGAACGCGCTGAAATTATGCGTGGCCCGGTTTCAGTGCTTTACGGTAAAAGCAGTCCTGGCGGCCTGTTGAATATGGTCAGCAAGCGTCCGACTACTGAACCGCTGAAAGAAGTTCAGTTTAAAGCCGGTACTGACAGCCTGTTCCAGACCGGTTTTGACTTTAGCGATGCGCTGGATGATGACGGTGTTTACTCTTATCGCCTGACCGGTCTTGCGCGCTCTGCCAATGCCCAGCAAAAGGGCGCGGAAGAGCAGCGTTATGCCATTGCGCCAGCGTTTACCTGGCGTCCGGATGATAAAACCAATTTCACCTTCCTTTCTTACTTCCAGAACGAGCCGGAAACCGGTTATTACGGCTGGCTGCCGAAAGAGG
This sequence comes from Escherichia sp. HH26CH, assembly GCF_009820205.1. NCBI lineage: Bacteria > Pseudomonadati > Pseudomonadota > Gammaproteobacteria > Enterobacterales > Enterobacteriaceae > Escherichia > Escherichia sp. HH26CH. The sequence continues at coordinate 55,165 of NZ_VNXM01000038.1, read as the reverse complement.
GAACCGTTGAGCCGCTGCCGAACGGTAAGCGTCTGCCGACAGATTTTAACGAAGGGGCGAAGAACAACACCTATTCTCGTAATGAGAAGATGGTGGGCTACAGCTTCGATCACGAATTTAACGACACCTTTACTGTGCGTCAGAACCTGCGCTTTGCTGAAAACAAAACCTCGCAAAACAGCGTTTATGGTTACGGCGTCTGCTCCGATCCGGCGAATGCTTACAGCAAACAGTGTGCCGCTTTAGCGCCAGCCGATAAAGGTCACTACCTGGCACGTAAATACGTCGTTGATGATGAGAAGCTGCAAAACTTCTCCGTTGATACCCAGTTGCAGAGCAAGTTTGCCACTGGCGATATCGACCACACTCTGCTGACCGGCGTCGACTTTATGCGTATGCGTAATGACATCAACGCCTGGTTTGGTTACGACGACTCCGTACCGCTGCTCGATCTGTACAATCCGGTGAATACCGATTTCGACTTCAATGCGAAAGATCCGGCAAACTCCGGTCCTTACCGCATTTTGAATAAGCAGAAACAAACGGGTGTTTATGTTCAGGATCAGGCGCAGTGGGATAAAGTGCTGGTCACCCTGGGCGGTCGTTATGACTGGGCGGATCAAGAGTCTCATAACCGCGTTGAAGGGACGACCGATAAACGTGATGACAAACAGTTTACCTGGCGTGGTGGTGTTAACTACCTGTTTGATAATGGTATAACACCTTACTTCAGCTATAGCGAATCGTTTGAACCTTCTTCACAAGTTGGGAAGGATGGTAATATTTTTGCGCCGTCTAAAGGTAAGCAGTATGAGGTCGGCGTGAAATATGTACCGGAAGATCGCCCAATTGTGGTTACTGGTGCTGTGTATAATCTCACTAAAACCAACAACCTGATGGCGGACCCTGAGGGTTCCTTCTTCTCGGTTGAAGGTGGCGAGATCCGCGCTCGTGGCGTAGAAATCGAAGCGAAAGCGGCGCTGTCGGCGAGTGTTAACGTAGTAGGTTCTTATACTTACACCGATGCGGAATACACCACCGACACTACCTATAAAGGCAATACGCCTGCACAGGTGCCAAAACACATGGCTTCGCTGTGGGCTGACTATACCTTCTTTGACGGTCCGCTTTCAGGTCTGACGCTGGGCACCGGTGGTCGTTATACTGGCTCCAGCTATGGTGATCCGGCTAACTCCTTTAAAGTGGGAAGTTATACGGTCGTGGATGCGTTAGTGCGTTATGATCTGGCGCGGGTCGGCATGGCTGGCTCCAACGTGGCGCTGCATGTCAACAACCTGTTCGATCGTGAATACGTCGCCAGCTGCTTTAATACCTATGGCTGCTTCTGGGGCGCAGAACGTCAGGTCGTTGCAACCGCAACCTTCCGTTTCTAATTTCTCTTTTGGGGCACGGATTTCCGTGCCCGTTTCACAAGTTGGCTGTTATGCAGGAATACACGAATCATTCCGATACCACTTTTGCACTGCGTAATATCTCCTTTCGTGTGCCCGGGCGCACGCTTTTGCATCCGCTGTCGTTAACCTTTCCTGCCGGGAAAGTGACCGGTCTGATTGGTCACAACGGCTCTGGTAAATCCACGCTGTTAAAAATGTTGGGCCGCCATCAGCCACCGTCAGAAGGTGAAATTCTTCTTGATGCCCAGCCGCTGGAAAGCTGGAGCAGCAAAGCGTTTGCCCGCAAGGTGGCTTATTTGCCGCAGCAGCTTCCTCCGGCAGAAGGGATGACGGTGCGTGAACTGGTGGCGATTGGTCGTTACCCGTGGCATGGCGCGCTGGGGCGCTTTGGCGCGGCAGATCGCGAAAAGGTCGAAGAGGCTATCGCGCTGGTTGGCTTAAAACCGCTGGCGCATCGGCTGGTCGATAGCCTCTCTGGCGGCGAACGTCAGCGGGCGTGGATCGCCATGCTGGTGGCGCAGGATAGCCGTTGTCTGTTGCTCGACGAACCGACCTCGGCGCTGGATATCGCCCACCAGGTTGATGTGCTGGCGCTGGTGCACCGTTTAAGTCAGGAACGTGGTCTGACGGTCATTGCCGTGCTGCACGATATCAATATGGCTGCGCGTTACTGTGATTATCTGGTCGCCCTGCGCGGCGGTGAAATGATTGCTCAGGGAACGCCTGCGGAAATTATGCGCGGCGAAACCCTCGAAATGATTTATGGCATCCCGATGGGTATTTTGCCGCATCCGGCGGGTGCTGCACCTGTGAGTTTTGTTTATTGATGAGCGGCTTACCTCTTATTTCGCGCCGTCGACTGTTAACGGCGATGGCGCTTTCTCCGTTGTTATGGCAGATGAATACCGCCCGCGCGGCGGCTATTGATCCCAATCGTATTGTGGCGCTGGAGTGGTTGCCGGTGGAATTACTGCTGGCGCTCGGCATCGTACCTTACGGCGTGGCGGATACCATCAACTATCGCCTGTGGGTCAGCGAGCCACCATTGCCGGATTCAGTGATTGACGTTGGTTTGCGTACAGAACCTAACCTTGAACTGCTGACCGAAATGAAACCGTCGTTTATGGTCTGGTCGGCAGGGTATGGCCCTTCACCAGAAATGCTGGCACGCATTGCGCCTGGGCGCGGATTTAACTTCAGCGACGGCAAACAGCCGCTGGCGATGGCGCGTAAGTCACTGACGGAAATGGCAGATTTACTTAACCTGCAAAGCGCAGCAGAAACGCATTTAGCGCACTATGAAGACTTTATCCGCAGCATGAACCCCCGCTTTGTGAAGCGTGGTGCGCGTCCGTTATTACTGACGACACTTATCGATCCGCGCCATATGCTGGTCTTCGGCCCGAACAGCCTGTTCCAGGAAATTCTCGATGAGTACGGCATCCCAAATGCCTGGCAAGGAGAAACCAACTTCTGGGGCAGTACTGCCGTCAGTATCGATCGTCTGGCAGCGTATAAGGACGTTGATGTGCTCTGTTTTGATCACGACAACAGCAAAGACATGGACGCACTAATGGCAACCCCGCTGTGGCAGGCCATGCCGTTTGTCCGTGCCGGACGCTTTCAGCGCGTCCCCGCAGTTTGGTTTTATGGTGCGACGCTCTCGGCAATGCATTTTGTGCGTATTCTGGATAACGCCATTGGAGGTAAAGCGTGAGTAAACGTATTGCGCTTTTCCCGGCGTTATTGTTGGCGCTGCTGGTGATTGCCGCAGCAATGCTCACCTGGATGAACTTCTCTCAGGCGCTGCCGCGTAGTCAGTGGGCGCAGGCCATCTGGTCGCCGGATATCGATGTCATCGAGCAGATGATTTTTCACTACAGCTTGCTGCCACGTCTGGCGATTTCGCTGCTGGTGGGGGCGGGCCTGGGGCTGGTGGGCGTGCTATTTCAGCAAGTGCTGCGTAACCCGCTGGCGGAGCCGACCACGTTGGGCGTCGCAACTGGTGCGCAACTGGGAATTACTGTCACTACACTCTGGGCGATCCCTGGTGCGATGGCGAGCCAGTTTGCTGCGCTGGCGGGGGCTTGCGTTGTTGGCTTAATTGTCTTTGGCGTCGCGTGGGGGAAACGGCTTTCGCCGGTAACACTGATCCTCGCGGGGCTGGTGGTGAGCCTTTATTGTGGGGCAATTAATCAGCTACTGGTTATCTTCCATCACGACCAGCTGCAAAGCATGTTCCTGTGGAGTACCGGAACGCTGACGCAAACCGACTGGGGCGGCGTTGAGCGTTTATGGCCACAGCTGCTGGGCGGCGTGATGTTGACGTTACTGCTACTTCGTCCATTAACCCTGATGGGGCTTGATGATGGCGTGGCGCGTAATCTCGGACTGGCTTTATCGCTCGCGCGTCTGGCGGCGCTGTCGCTGGCGATAGTCATCAGTGCTCTGCTGGTGAACGCGGTGGGGATTATCGGCTTTATCGGGTTGTTCGCGCCGCTGCTGGCAAAAATGCTGGGGGCGCGGCGTCTGCTGCCAAGACTGCTGCTGGCGTCACTGATTGGTGCGCTGATCCTCTGGCTTTCCGATCAAATCATCCTCTGGCTGACTCGCGTGTGGATGGAAGTTTCTACCGGTTCGGTCACTGCGCTCATCGGTGCGCCGCTGCTGCTGTGGCTGCTGCCGCGTTTACGCAGCATTAGCGCGCCGGATATGAAGGTGAACGATCGTGTCGCTGCTGAACGCCAACATGTGCTGGCGTTTGCCCTCGCGGGCGGCGTGCTGCTGTTGATGGCTGTGGTGGTGGCGCTGTCGTTTGGTCGTGATGCGCACGGCTGGACGTGGGCGAGCGGGGCGTTGCTCGAGGATTTGATGCCCTGGCGCTGGCCGCGAATTATGGCGGCGCTGTTTGCGGGCGTCATGCTGGCGGTGGCGGGCTGTATTATTCAGCGGCTGACCGGAAACCCGATGGCAAGCCCGGAAGTGCTGGGGATTAGTTCCGGCGCGGCGTTTGGTGTGGTGTTGATGCTGTTTTTGGTGCCGGGTAATGCCTTTGGCTGGCTGTTACCCGCGGGCAGTCTCGGCGCGGCGGTGACGCTGTTGATCATTATGATCGCTGCCGGACGCGGTGGATTTTCCCCACACCGCATGTTACTGGCGGGGATGGCCTTAAGTACCGCGTTCACCATGCTTTTGATGATGTTGCAGGCAAGTGGTGACCCGCGAATGGCGCAAGTGCTGACGTGGATTTCCGGTTCGACCTACAACGCGACCGAGGCGCAGGTCTGGCGCACGGGAATTGTGATGGTAATTTTGCTGGCGATTACCCCGCTGTGCCGCCGCTGGCTGACCATTTTACCGCTGGGCGGTGATACCGCACGAGCAGTGGGAATGGCGCTGACGCCGACGCGAATTGCGCTACTGCTGCTGGCGGCTTGCCTGACGGCGACCGCGACAATGACCATTGGACCGTTGAGTTTTGTTGGTCTGATGGCACCGCATATCGCGCGGATGATGGGCTTTCGACGGACGATGCCGCATATTGTGATTTCGGCGCTGGTGGGGGGATTACTGCTGGTGTTCGCTGACTGGTGTGGGCGGATGGTGCTGTTTCCATTCCAGATCCCAGCGGGGCTGCTGTCGACCTTTATCGGCGCGCCGTATTTTATCTATTTGTTGAGAAAGCAGAGCCGTTAATAAAATGCCTCGCCCGGTGGGCGAGGCAAAATCATCACAACTTCGCAAACACCCGACGTGCAGCATCGATGGTGTTATTGATATCTTCCATGCTGTGCGCCACAGACATAAAGCCCGCTTCAAATGCCGACGGTGCCAGATACACACCTTCATCCAGCATCATATGGAAGAAACGCTTAAAGCGCTCGACGTCGCAGGCCATCACATCCTGATAGCACGTCACGGACTCGGCGTCGGTAAAGAAAATACCGAACATGCCGCCAACATGGTTAACGACCAATGGAATTCCCGCTTCTTCTGCCGCTTCCCGCAGACCTTCTGCCAGACGTGTTGTCAGCTCATCCAGCGTCTCGTGAACGCCCGGCTGCGCGACTTCATTCAGACAGGCGAAACCGGCTGCCATCGCAATCGGGTTACCGGAAAGCGTACCCGCCTGATAGACCGGACCGGTCGGGGCCAGCGCATCCATCACATCACGACGACCACCGAATGCGCCTACCGGCATTCCACCGCCGATGATTTTGCCCAGGCAGGTGAGGTCTGGCACCACGTCGTAATAATCCTGCGCGCCAGCCAGCGCCACGCGGAAACCGGTCATCACTTCATCGATGATCAGCAATGCGCCAAATTCGTCGCACAGTGCGCGCAGACCCGGTAGGAACTCTGGCAGCGGCGGAACACAGTTCATGTTGCCTGCTACTGGCTCGACAATAATACAGGCAATCTCTTGCGGGTATTGCTCAAACGCGGCGCGTACAGAGGCCAGATCGTTATAAGTACAGGTTAATGTATGTTTGGCGAAATCTGCCGGAACGCCCGGCGAGTTTGGCTGGCCTAACGTGAGTGCGCCAGAACCGGCTTTTACCAGCAGGCAGTCAGCGTGACCGTGGTAACAACCTTCAAATTTAATGATTTTGTCGCGACCGGTAAAACCGCGGGCCAGGCGGATGGCACTCATTGTCGCTTCAGTGCCGGAGTTCACCATGCGCACCATATCCATGGTCGGGACCAGTTCGGTCACCAGTTGCGCCATTTTCACTTCCATTTCGGTCGGTGCGCCAAAGCTCAGACCGCGTTCGGCGGCTTCAATCACGGCATTGCGGATCGCCGGATGGTTATGGCCCAGCACCATCGGCCCCCAGGAACCGACATAATCGATATAGGCTTTGCCATCAACATCGTACAGATAAGCGCCGTCCGCTTTTTCGATAAACAGTGGAGTGCCGCCCACGCCGGTAAAGGCGCGAACAGGGGAGTTCACACCGCCAGGGATCAGCTCGCGCGCTGCGCTGTAAAGATTTTCAGACTTACTCATGGAGGGTTCCTGATTCGTAGAAAAAGTGAATGGCTGCTATTCTATGTTATTCATAACAAGTTAAATACTCGTCAAACGTCAGGTTGCTTGTGCTGGTGCAATCCTGATTTCATAGAGTATAAAAGTTTTGTGCATTTGAAACATTACGCTTTGCAAAGGATTTTCATGGAACGTGCGAGTAAAATGCCGTCATCTTATTTGTATGACCAATAAGTGATCATTGGATGAAAACTGATACTCCCTCTTTAGAAACACCGCAGGCTGCGCGCCTGCGACGCAGACAACTGATTCGCCAACTTCTTGAGCGCGATAAAACCCCGTTAGTCATTTTGTTTATGGCTGCCGTCGTCGGCACGCTTGTCGGGCTGGCAGCTGTTGCTTTTGACAAAGGCGTCGCCTGGTTACAGAACCAACGGATGGGGGCGCTGGTCCATACTGCCGATAATTATCCGCTACTGTTAACCGTCGCTTTTCTCTGTTCGGCGGTGCTGGCGATGTTCGGCTACTTTTTGGTGCGCAAATACGCGCCGGAAGCCGGTGGCTCGGGGATCCCAGAAATTGAAGGGGCGCTGGAAGATCAACGTCCCGTTCGCTGGTGGCGTGTATTGCCGGTGAAATTCTTTGGCGGGCTTGGGACACTCGGCGGCGGCATGGTGTTGGGGCGTGAAGGGCCAACCGTGCAGATCGGCGGTAATATCGGTCGGATGGTGCTTGATATATTCCGCCTGAAAGGTGATGAAGCGCGCCATACGCTGCTGGCAACCGGTGCAGCAGCGGGTCTGGCTGCGGCCTTTAATGCGCCGCTGGCGGGTATTTTGTTTATTATCGAAGAGATGCGTCCGCAGTTTCGCTATACGTTAATTTCGATTAAAGCGGTATTTATTGGTGTCATTATGTCGACCATTATGTACCGGATTTTTAATCATGAAGTTGCGTTGATTGACGTCGGTAAACTTTCTGACGCGCCGCTTAATACACTGTGGCTTTATCTGATCCTCGGTATTATTTTTGGCATTTTCGGCCCTATTTTTAATAAATGGGTGCTGGGGATGCAGGATTTGCTGCACCGTGTGCACGGCGGCAATATTACCAAATGGGTACTGATGGGCGGTGCGATTGGCGGTCTGTGTGGATTGCTGGGGTTTGTGGCACCAGCAACTTCGGGCGGCGGCTTTAACCTGATTCCTATCGCTACCGCAGGGAACTTCAGCATGGGAATGCTGGTGTTTATCTTCGTCGCGCGAGTCATTACTACCTTACTTTGCTTCTCTTCCGGTGCGCCGGGCGGTATTTTTGCCCCGATGTTGGCGCTGGGTACTGTGCTGGGTACTGCTTTCGGAATGGTTGCCGTTGAGCTGTTTCCGCAATATCACCTTGAGGCGGGGACGTTTGCTATTGCCGGAATGGGGGCGTTACTGGCGGCATCTATTCGCGCGCCGTTAACGGGTATCATCCTGGTTCTGGAGATGACCGATAACTACCAGCTCATTTTGCCAATGATTATTACCGGTCTTGGCGCAACACTATTAGCGCAATTTACCGGCGGGAAACCGCTATACTCGGCGATTCTTGCACGCACGCTGGCGAAACAGGAAGCTGAGCAACTGGCGCGAAGCAAGGCCGCATCAGCCAGCGAGAATACTTGAACGAAATACCAGGGTATTAGATAATGGCGATTATTATTGGGTTAGAATTTGCCCAATTGCCGATGTCGTTTGGAGCAAAATATGAGTGATGACGTAGCACTGCCGCTGGAGTTTACCGACGCAGCAGCCAACAAAGTTAAAAGCCTGATCGCTGACGAAGATAACCCGAATCTGAAATTACGCGTGTATATCACCGGTGGCGGTTGCAGCGGCTTCCAGTATGGTTTCACCTTTGATGATCAGGTGAACGAAGGCGATATGACCATCGAAAAACAGGGCGTTGGCCTGGTGGTTGACCCGATGAGCCTGCAATATCTGGTCGGCGGTTCCGTTGACTATACCGAAGGTCTGGAAGGTTCTCGTTTCATCGTGACCAACCCGAACGCGAAAAGCACCTGCGGTTGCGGTTCTTCCTTCAGCATCTAATCTGTTGTTCATGTGCCGGATAAACTATCCGGCACATCTTCTCTCTTCAACGCCCATTCTCATCCAGCGCAAACGTCGGTAGCTTAAGATGCCAACGAATAGCCGCCAGCCGAATCAATAGCGTCACGACCATGCCCATCATACTGGCTGTTTCCAGTGGTACGGAAAATGTGTAATAAGCCGTAGCGTGGACAATACCGCCAATAATACAGGCAGTTGCGTAGATTTCTGTACGTAAAATCATGGGGATTTCGCGGGCCAGTACATCACGAATGATCCCGCCGCCAACGCCAGTAATGACGCCCATACAAACCGCGATTAACGGACCGGCTTCCGCATTAAAGGCTTTATTCACGCCAATGCCGACAAACACCGCCAGACCAACGGCGTCCAGCACCGGCAACATCCATTTTGGTAAGCGTCTTGGCTGGCGCACCAGCACGATGGTCAGCATGCTGGTTACCATTGCAACGACCAGATCGGTGGGATCTTTCACCCAAAATACCGGGCCGTGATCCAGCGCCATGTCGCGAATTGTCCCGCCGCCTACTGCGGTAACCACGCCCAGTACCAGAACACCAAAAGGGTCCATACGCAATTTTCCGGCTAACAAAACGCCGGAGATGGCAAATACCGCTGTGCCGACTATATCCAGCCAATAGACGAGCATTGTTCTATCCCCACTGAGCACCTGAAAAGATCAGGCGCTAATCTACCTGTGAAAGCGCATTACAGAGCTGTTGTGCAGCGAGGATAATACGTGGGCTTGCACGTTCAAACCAGTCACTCGTGAGAGGAATAACGGGAATTTTGAGCTGTTCACCCCAGTATTGTTTGATTTTAGGAATTTGGTCCGGTCCACCTGTAATGACAATCGCCTGTGGCGCGCGTGCTAACACCTGTTCGCGGCTAACTTGCGGCCAGGGAACCCGGCTGTCTTTAAAGATGTTTTCTCCGCCACAAACTTCGAGTACCTGGTTTTGAATCGACTCTTTTCCACTGGTAAATGGCGGATTAATGCCGAATTGCAGAAAAACACGTTTTTTAGGTTTATCAGCATATTGCGCTTTCAATTGTGCGTACTGGTCCAGCAGGGATTGCGCGGCTTGTTCAGCCTTGTCCGGTTGTGGGCTCCAGGGGGCCAGTTGACGTAACGCATTGGCAATTTGTTCAATGCTTGTCGCATCGACCCACATCACTTTTATTCCCAGCGAAGCTAACTGGTCAACCTGCCGCTCGGCATTACCTCCACGCCAGGCAATCACCAGATCGGGTTTAAGGGCCACAATGCGTTCGAGATTCATCCCCTGCCAGGTTGAAACCTGCTCAATCTTTTGCGCTTGTGGAGGGTAGTCGGAATAACTGCTGACCCCAACCGGCGTGATCCCGGCGGCAAAAGCAAGTTCAGTGTTGGCGGGTGAAAGCGTGATGACGCGCGGTGCGGCGTTGAGCCACAGAGGGGCGAGAAAAGACAGGGCGACCAGCGCCCTGAACAGTGACTTAGCCATGTGCCAGTTTCTGCACCAGTGACTCAACCATCAGGCTGGACTGTTTAGCAGCAACAGCCAGGAACTCATCGAAGCTAAGATGAGACTGTTGATCGGCCACGTCGGAGATGGCGCGTACGACAACAAACGGGACGTTAAAATTGTGGCAGACATGAGCGATTGCCGTCGCTTCCATCTCTACTGCAATGGCCTGCGGGAAGTTGTGGCGGATTTTCGCCAGGCCAACAGAACCGTTGATGAAAGCGTCGCCGCTGACAATCAGGCCACGTACAGCGTTAAGATTCAGTTCGGCAATGCAGGCCTCAGCGGCAGCGATCAGTTTATCGTCAGCTTTGAAGCCAGCCGGGCAGCCAGGTAACTGACCGTATTCGTAACCAAATGCCGTGACATCCGCGTCGTGATAACGTGCTTCGTCCGAGACAACGATATCGCCCACTTTCAGCGTTGGTGCCAGGCCACCGGCAGAACCGGTGTTAATAATCACATCTGGCTTGCAGTGTTCCAACAGCAGAGTGGCACCCAGCGCCGCAGCGACTTTACCGATGCCCGATTTCAGAAGCGCAACCTCGGTTCCATTCAGTTGGCCGGTATAGATTTCGCAACCGCCCAGACTGATAGTTTGACGGTTTTCGATTTTGTCACGCAGCAGCGTAACTTCTTCTTCCATTGCACCAATGATGCCGATTTTCATAGATTTACTCGCGATAAGCCCGATTTGAAGGCATAGTTTACCATGCGCTTATGGGGAAGCGTATTTCTCACGCGGGAGAGGACATGGCACAGATTGATTTCCGAAAAAAAATAAACTGGCATCGTCGTTACCGTTCACCGCAGGGCGTTAAAACCGAACATGAGATCCTGCGAATCTTCGAGAGCGATCGCGGGCGTATCATCAACTCTCCGGCAATTCGTCGTCTGCAACAAAAGACCCAGGTTTTTCCACTGGAGCGCAATGCCGCCGTGCGCACGCGTCTTACCCACTCGATGGAAGTCCAGCAGGTGGGGCGCTACATCGCCAAAGAAATTTTAAGCCGTCTGAAAGAGCTTAAATTGCTGGAAGCATACGGCCTGGATGAACTGACCGGCCCCTTTGAAAGTATTGTTGAGATGTCATGCCTGATGCACGATATCGGCAATCCGCCGTTTGGCCATTTTGGTGAAGCGGCGATAAATGACTGGTTTCGCCAGCGTTTGTTTCCGGCTGATGCCGAAAGCCAGCCTCTGACTGACGATCGCTGCAGCGTGGCGGCATTACGTTTACGGGACGGGGAAGAACCGCTTAACGAGCTGCGGCGCAAAATACGTCAGGACTTATGTCATTTTGAGGGGAATGCACAAGGCATTCGTCTGGTGCATATATTGATGCGGATGAATCTCACCTGGGCACAGGTTGGCGGTATTTTAAAATATACTCGTCCGGCGTGGTGGCGTGGTGAAACGCCTGAGACACATCACTATTTAATGAAAAAGCCGGGTTATTATCTTTCTGAAGAAGCCTATATTGCCCGGTTGCGTAAAGAACTTAATTTGGCGCTTTACAGTCGTTTTCCATTAACGTGGATTATGGAAGCTGCCGACGACATCTCCTATTGTGTGGCAGACCTTGAAGATGCGGTAGAGAAAAGAATATTTACCGTTGAGCAGCTTTATCATCATTTGCACGAGGCGTGGGGCCAGCATGAGAAAGGTTCGCTCTTTTCGCTGGTGGTTGAAAATGCCTGGGAAAAATCACGCTCAAATAGTTTAAGCCGCAGTACGGAAGATCAGTTTTTTATGTATTTACGGGTAAACACCCTAAATAAACTGGTACCCTACGCGGCACAACGATTTATTGATAATCTGCCTGCGATTTTCGCCGGAACGTTTAATCATGCATTATTGGAAGATGCCAGCGAATGCAGCGATCTTCTAAAGCTATATAAAAATGTCGCTGTAAAACATGTGTTTAGCCATCCAGATGTCGAGCAGCTTGAATTGCAGGGCTATCGGGTCATTAGCGGATTATTAGAGATTTATCGCCCTTTATTAAGCCTGTCGTTATCAGACTTTACTGAACTGGTAGAAAAAGAACGGGTGAAACGTTTCCCTATTGAATCGCGCTTATTCCACAAACTCTCGACGCGCCATCGGCTGGCCTATGTCGAGGCTGTCAGTAAATTACCGTCAGATTCTCCTGAGTTTCCGCTATGGGAATATTATTACCGCTGCCGCCTGCTACAGGATTATATCAGCGGTATGACCGACCTCTATGCGTGGGATGAATACCGACGTCTGATGGCCGTAGAACAATAACCAGGCTTTTGTAAAGACGAACAATAAATTTTTACCTTTTGCAGAAACTTTAGTTCGGAACTTCGCGCTATAAAACGAATCTGAAGAACACAGCAATTTTGCGTTATCTGTTAATCGAGACTGAAATACATGAAAAAAACCACATTAGCACTGAGTGCACTGGCTCTGAGTTTAGGTTTGGCGTTATCTCCGCTCTCTGCAACGGCGGCTGAGACTTCTTCAGCAACGACAGCCCAGCAGATGCCAAGCCTTGCACCGATGCTCGAAAAGGTGATGCCTTCAGTGGTCAGCATTAACGTAGAAGGTAGCACAACCGTTAATACGCCGCGTATGCCGCGTAATTTCCAGCAGTTCTTCGGTGATGATTCTCCGTTCTGCCAGGAAGGTTCTCCGTTCCAGAGCTCTCCGTTCTGCCAGGGGGGCCAGGGCGGTAATGGCGGCGGCCAGCAACAGAAATTCATGGCGCTGGGTTCCGGCGTCATCATTGATGCCGATAAAGGCTATGTCGTCACCAACAACCACGTTGTTGATAACGCGACGGTGATTAAAGTCCAGCTGAGCGATGGTCGTAAGTTCGACGCGAAGATGGTTGGCAAAGATCCGCGCTCTGATATCGCGCTGATCCAGATCCAGAACCCGAAAAATCTGACCGCAATTAAGATGGCGGATTCTGATGCACTGCGCGTGGGTGATTACACCGTAGCAATTGGTAACCCGTTTGGTCTGGGCGAGACGGTAACTTCCGGGATTGTCTCTGCGCTGGGGCGTAGCGGTCTGAATGCCGAAAACTATGAAAACTTCATCCAGACCGATGCAGCGATCAACCGTGGTAACTCCGGTGGTGCGCTGGTTAACCTGAACGGCGAACTGATCGGTATCAACACCGCGATCCTCGCACCGGACGGCGGCAACATCGGTATCGGTTTTGCTATCCCGAGTAACATGGTGAAAAACCTGACCTCGCAGATGGTGGAATACGGCCAGGTGAAACGCGGTGAGCTGGGTATTATGGGGACTGAGCTGAACTCCGATCTGGCGAAAGCGATGAAAGTTGACGCCCAGCGCGGTGCTTTCGTAAGCCAGGTTCTGCCGAACTCTTCCGCCGCGAAAGCGGGCATTAAAGCGGGTGATGTGATCACCTCACTGAACGGTAAGCCAATCAGCAGCTTTGCCGCACTGCGTGCTCAGGTGGGCACTATGCCGGTAGGCAGCAAACTGACCCTGGGCTTACTGCGCGACGGGAAGCAGGTTAACGTGAACCTGGAACTGCAGCAGAGCAGCCAGAATCAGGTTGATTCCAGCACCATCTTCAACGGCATTGAAGGCGCTGAGATGAGCAACAAAGGCAAAGATCAGGGCGTGGTGGTGAACAACGTGAAAACGGGCACTCCGGCTGCGCAGATCGGCCTGAAGAAAGGTGATGTGATTATTGGTGCGAACCAGCAGGCAGTGAAAAACATCGCTGAACTGCGTAAAGTTCTCGACAGCAAACCGTCTGTGCTGGCACTGAATATTCAGCGCGGCGACAGCACCATCTATCTGTTAATGCAGTAATCTTCCTCAACCCCTTCCTGAAAACGGGAAGGGGTTCTCCTTACAATCTGTGAACTTCACCACAACTCCATACATCTTCCTCATCCTTTGGGCATTTGCACAATGCCGTACGTTACGTACTTCCTTATGCTAAGCCGTGCATAACGGAGGACTTATGGCTGGCTGGCATCTTGATACCAAAATGGCGCAGGATATCGTGGCGCGCACCATGCGCATCATTGATACCAATATTAACGTAATGGATGCCCGCGGGCGTATTATCGGCAGCGGCGATCGTGAGCGTATTGGTGAATTGCACGAAGGTGCATTGCTGGTACTTTCACAGGGACGAGTCGTCGATATCGATGACGCGGTGGCACGTCATCTGCACGGTGTGCGGCAGGGGATTAATCTACCATTACGGCTGGAAGGTGAAATTGTCGGCGTAATCGGCCTGACTGGTGAACCAGAGAATCTGCGTAAATATGGCGAACTGGTCTGCATGACGGCTGAAATGATGCTGGAACAGTCGCGGTTGATGCATCTGTTGGCGCAGGATAGCCGTTTGCGGGAAGAGTTGGTGATGAACCTGATTCAGGCGGAGGAGAATACTCCCGCACTCACTGAATGGGCGCAACGGTTGGGGATCGATCTCAATCAACCGCGAGTGGTGGCTATTGTTGAGGTCGATAGCGGTCAACTTGGCGTGGATAGCGCAATGGCGGAGTTACAGCAACTGCAAAACGCGCTGACTACACCCGAGCGTAATAATCTGGTGGCGATTGTTTCACTGACCGAAATGGTGGTGTTGAAACCGGCGTTGAATTCGTTTGGGCGCTGGGATGCAGAAGATCATCGTAAGCGAGTTGAACAACTGATTGCCCGCATGAAAGAGTATGGTCAGCTACGTTTTCGCGTTTCGCTGGGTAACTATTTTACCGGACCAGGCAGTATTGCCCGCTCTTATCGTACGGCGAAAACGACGATGGTGGTGGGTAAACAGCGGATGCCCGAAAGTCGCTGCTATTTTTATCAGGATTTGATGTTGCCTGTGTTGCTCGACAGTTTGCGTGGCGATTGGCAGGCCAACGAACTGGCGCGACCGCTGGCGCGGCTGAAAGCGATGGACAATAACGGCTTGCTGCGGCGAACGCTGGCGGCGTGGTTTCGCCACAATGTGCAACCGCTGGCAACGTCAAAGGCGTTGTTTATTCATCGTAATACTCTTGAGTATCGGCTTAATCGTATATCGGAACTGACCGGGCTTGATTTGGGCAATTTTGATGACAGGTTGCTGCTGTATGTGGCGTTACAACTGGATGAAGAGCGGTAGGTCGATTACAAAATTACAGCCGGGTGAGACTTTACCCGGCCCACAGAATGACATTATTTACGCGTCAGTTTTTCCAGATCGGCTTCAATCTCGCTGATCTTATTGGTTACTACTGACTCCAGGTGACGTAAGTCGTCGAGGATCTTACGCTTAAGATCAACTTCGCTGCGGTCACGCTGGCAGATTTGATCAAGCTCATCAATGATATACCGTAAATTCGGGCTGATTTCCTGGACTTCTTTATAACCCTGACCCACACCATCAGCGACGACCGTTTTACGCTGACGCGGATATTTAAACTTCACGCTCTTGGCGAAAAACTCGCCTTTGTCTTTCTGGAAATAGATTTTCAGAATATCGTTGTTGGCTTCCTGCCGGAGGCTGTAACGATCAATTTCTTCAGGATTGGTAATACCCAGACTTTTCAGATTGTCGTACATAGCGTTACCTCAAAATGAGTCAGTAAATTGTGCTTATTTTAGCATTTGGCCTGGCCCGCCCGGCTCGACTGTGATCGCAGAAAGCCTTTTTCTTCCAGACTTCTATCATGGCGTAAAAATCAAAAAATTACCTGCTTTATTCTGGCGATAAAATTCACGTTCTACACCAGTTCCAGCATCGTTACTTCCGGGCGGCAGTTCAGACGCAAACCATACAAACTGCCCACGCCACGGGTTGTGTAGATGTGTCGTTCGCCAAAGGCATTTAATCCGGCGACGTAACGTTTATCTTCGACAGGGGCAAAAGGTTCACCAACCAACGGTACGCGCAGTTGCCCGCCGTGAGTATGGCCGCACAGCATCAGATCCCAGGGTTCATCACGTATGACTTCTTTGCTGTCGGGATTATGTGCCAGCACCAGACGAGGCAGATTTGCTTCGCTGGCGGGAGGTGGTTTGCATTGTCCGGCCCATAAATCACCAGTGCCAACCAGTTCAAATTGCCGTTTTGATGTGGCGATTACCGTTGCCTGGTTAAACAACACAGTGATCCCCGCCGATTTTAACGCCTCGCCAATTAAGCGATTTTTCTCTGTACCCACGGGGTGATCGTGATTGCCAAAACAGGCAAATGTCGGTGCACATTTGGCAAGGGGAGAGAGTACGTCACTGAACGCCGAAAAATTCAGCGGCATATCAAATAAAACATAATCGCCACCCAGCAAAATCAAATCAGGTTTTTGCGCTACGCCAAGGGCAATAGCGTCAGAAATCAGGCTTAAAGGAACAAAACGAGAGTAATGGAGATCGGCCAGAAACAGAATTTTGAATGGTGCGGCTTTTTCTTCAAAAAAGGCGAAGCGGTGATGGCTTAATTCAAGCCAGCCGGGTTCCAGGTAATGCATATAACCGAAACCTGAACTCACCGTTAACGTCGCGGCGGCAGCCTGTAAAAAACGCCTGCGTGTGATCATCATTCATCCCTGTAAAAAAACGGGCAGCTTCATGCTGCCCGTGTACTGACTTTTAGTCGATGGTGCGTAGCAGTTCGTTAATGCCGACTTTGCCGCGAGTTTTCGCGTCAACTTTCTTAACGATAACCGCACAGTAGAGGCTGTATTTGCCATCTTTCGACGGCAGATTACCTGACACAACCACCGAACCAGCCGGAACGCGACCGTAGTGGATTTCGCCGGTTTCACGGTCGTAAATACGGGTGCTCTGACCAATGTATACGCCCATAGAGATGACGGAACCTTCTTCGACAATCACCCCTTCAACCACTTCAGAGCGTGCGCCGATGAAGCAGTTATCTTCAATAATGGTCGGGTTAGCCTGCAGCGGCTCCAGCACGCCGCCGATACCCACGCCACCGGAAAGGTGGACGTTTTTACCAATCTGCGCACAGGAACCGACGGTCGCCCAGGTATCAACCATTGTGCCTTCATCAACATATGCACCGATGTTGACGTAAGACGGCATCAGCACAGTGTTACGGGCGATAAACGCACCTTGACGTACTGCCGCTGGTGGTACAACGCGGAATCCTTCTTTCTGAAAACGCGCTTCGTCGTAGTCGGCGAATTTCATCGGTACTTTATCGAAGTAGCGGCTTTCTGCCCCTTCGATCACCTGATTATCATTAATACGGAAAGAGAGCAGCACCGCTTTTTTCAACCACTGATGCGTCACCCATTGACCGTCAATTTTTTCCGCAACACGCAGTGCGCCGGAATCCAGCAGGGCGATCACCTGATTTACCGCTTCGCGGGTAACGGTGTCTGCATTGGCTGGGGTGATCTCGGCACGGCGTTCAAAAGCGGTTTCAATAATGTTCTGTAACTGCTGCATTGTTAAACTCTTTTCATATCAGTAAACACATCACCCTTTATCGTTTGGATTGAGGGCCTCTGTCAACCGCTGATGCACTTCCTGCTGCAACTCGTTATTAAGCGCACGCCGGTCAGCGGTGGCAATTATGAATAAATCTTCTACTCGCTCGCCAATGGTTGTAATTCGGGCGCCATGAAGCGAAATTCCCAGATCGGCAAAAATTTTCCCGACTCGCGCCAGCAAGCCAGGTTGGTCGAGGGCAATCAATTCGAGGAATGATTTTCGGTCGGTATGGGTCGGCAAAAACGTCACTTCGGTTTCAACAGTAAAATGGCGCAATTTGGCAGGCTGGCGACGCGGCTGCGGTGGCTGCCAGCTACTTTGTGTCAGCACCTGTTCCAGACCAAACCGAATAACCTCATGACGATCGGCGGACAGTGGGCTGCCATCGGGTTCCAGCACTATAAAGGTATCCATCGCCATACCGTCACGAGTGGTGAAAATTTGTGCGTCGTGGACACTTAAATTGCGGCGGTCTAATTCGGCACAGACGGCGGCAAACAGATAGGGGCGGTCCGGGCTCCAGATAAAAATCTCGGTGCCTCCACGCGTAGCCTGCGGGCTAAGCAGTACCAGCGGTTTGCTTAAATCATGCTGTAATAAATGGCGCGCATGCCAGGCCAGTTGATTTGGGCTATGGCGGACAAAATAGTTAGCGCGACAGCGTGACCAAATTTGGTGCAGCGCCTCTTCGTCGATGTTATCCATGCGCAGTAGTGCCAGCGCCTGGAGTTGGTGATGGCGAACCCGTTCGCGCATATCCGGCGTGTTTTGCATTCCGCGTCGTAGCTGCTTTTCGGTGGCAAAATAGAGTTCGCGCAACAGACTTTGCTTCCAGCTATTCCACAGTGTTTCGTTGGTGGCGCAAATGTCAGCCACTGTCAGGCATACCAGATAGCGCAGACGATTTTCCGTTTGAACTTCTTCGGCAAACTGCTTGATGACTTCCGGGTCCTGAATATCGCGGCGCTGAGCTGTCACCGACATCAGCAAGTGCTGGCGAACCAGCCAGGCGACCAGCTGTGTTTCGCGTGAGTTCAGCCCGTGGAGTTCGGCAAAATGCACTACATCCTGAGCACCGAGAATGGAGTGGTCGCCGCCGCGTCCTTTGGCGATATCGTGAAACAGCGCGGCGATGAAAATCAGCTCAGTTGACGGCAGGCGCGGCCAGACGTCCACACACAACGGATGGCGCTGTCGCGTTTCTTCACTGGCAAAACTCTCCAGTTTCAACATCACGCGGATAGTATGTTCATCCACCGTGTAGGCGTGGAACAGGTCAAACTGCATCTGCCCGACGATATGCGACCATTGCGGCATATACGCGCCGAGCACGCTATGGCGATGCATTGGCAATAGTCCGCGTCGCACCGCTCCGGGGTGGCGTAGAATGCTCAAAAACAGTTTTCGCGCTTCCGGAATATTGCACAGTGGTTGTTGCAGATGGCGACGGGCGTGGCGCAACTGGCGCAGCGTGGTGGAGTAAATGCCGGTGATCGCACTGTTGCGCACCATGGTGTAGAACATACGCAAGATGGCTTCCGGCTGGCGCATAAACAGTGTTTCATCACGCAGGTCGATTAGCGTACCGCGTAGCTGAAACTCATCGTCGATTGGACGTGGTTTTTCGTCGGCGGGCAGGGCGAGGATGGCTTCATCGAACAGTTGCAGCAGCATCTGGTTGAGTTCACTGACGCGGCGCGTAACGCGGAAGTAATCCTTCATCATCCGCTCGACGGGTTCGTTACCTTCGCCACTGTAATTCAGACGCTGGGCGACGCTAAGCTGGCGATCAAACAGCAGGCGATTATCGTAACGGCTGACGACCAGATGCAGGGCAAAGCGAATACGCCACAATATATGCAGACATTCGTTTAATTCCGCCCGCTCCGCTGAGGTTAAGAAGCCAAACCCTACCATTTCATCCAGCGATGTTGCGCCAAAATGACGGCGTGCCACCCATTGCAGAGTGTGGATATCACGCAAGCCGCCGGGGCTACTTTTGATGTCTGGCTCAAGGTTGTAGCTGGTGCCGTGGTAACGCTGATGGCGCTGGTTCTGTTCTTCAACTTTCGCTGCGTAGAATTTGTCGGAAGGCCAGAATCCTTCGCTGAAAATATGTTTTTGCAGTTCGAGGAATAACGCAACATCGCCAATTAATAAGCGGGATTCGATTAAATTGGTGGCGACGGTTAAATCCGATAACCCTTCCAGCATGCACTCCTCAAGCGTGCGCACGCTATGACCGACTTCCAGCTTCACATCCCAGAGCAGCGTTAACAGCTCGCCAACTTTCTGTGCCTGATCGTCCGGGAGTTTCTTACGGCTTAAGATCAGTAAATCGATGTCGGAAAGTGGATGCAATTCACCGCGGCCATAGCCACCGACGGCAACCAATGCCAGGTCGGCAATCTGGCTGAATCCCGCTTCAATCCATAACCGTTGCAGGAGTTGGTCGATAAACTCGGTGCGTGCCTCAATCAATTGTTCTGCGGAGTTCCCATTGTCAAAGGCATCACCCAGCCAACGCTGGAAGGTATCAATATGGGCTTTTATCCCACAAACGGTTAATTCATCACGGGGCCAGGCGCATGGATTTTGCGGTTGACCGGGCAGGGTGGGGAGAGCGGTGTTTGCATACTGTTCTGGAAGGGTATTCATTGTGCGCCACCCATAAGATTAAATTATCGTATTAAAAAAGCCGGCATTCGCCGGCTTCATCTTATTCTTCGTGCGAGATTATCGCCGGGATGGTGTCATCCTTGCGTAGCGTCAGAATTTCGCAGCCGTTATCGGTCACCACAATAGTATGCTCATATTGTGCAGACAAGCTGCGATCTTTGGTTTTTACCGTCCAGCCATCTTTCATGGTGCGGATCTCTTTTTTACCCGCGTTGACCATTGGCTCGATGGTGAAGGTCATTCCCGGCTTCAGCACGACGTTGGTTTCACGGGAGTCATAATGCAGCACCTGCGGTTCTTCATGGAAGCCGCGACCAATACCGTGTCCGCAATATTCACGAACGACGGAGAAGCCTTCTGCTTCGACAAATTTCTGAATTGCCGCGCCGATTTCGCGCAGATTAATGCCCGGTTTTACCATGCGTAGCGCCAGGTACAGGCTTTCTTGCGTGATGCGGCACAGACGTTCGCCCATGATGGTCGGCTTACCGACGATAAACATTTTCGAGGTGTCGCCGTGGAAACCATCTTTGATTACAGTGACGTCGATGTTAACGATATCGCCATCTTTCAGCAGCTTGGCGTCGTCAGGGATACCGTGGCATACCACTTCATTAATAGAGATACACACGGATTTCGGATAGCCGTGATAGCCGAGGCAGGCAGAAACCGCGTGTTGTTCATTAACAATGTAATCATTACAGATGCGATCCAGCTCGCCGGTGCTGACGCCCGGTTTAACATACGGTTCGATCATTTCCAGCACTTCGGCAGCCAGTCGGCCAGCGACGCGCATTTTTTCGATATCTTCTGGGGTCTTGATTGAGATAGCCATTAATTCTGTCCATCAGCGTCGGTGATACCGACAATATATATGTAAGTGTCGTCAATGGTATCACACCCGGGCAAATTGAGAATCATTCTGAATTTCGCCAAACGTGCCACTGAACGTTTTCTATAATAGAAAATTCATCGTCTGATGCTGTACACAGCGCCAACAATTATTGGTGTCCACGACGTATTTGTGGTATAAAGCGCGCCGGACTTCCGATCCATTTCGTATACACAGACTGGACGGAAGCGACAATCTCACTTTGTGTAACAACACACACGTATCGGCACATATTCCGGGGTGCCCTTTAGGGTCGGTAATATGGGATACGTGGAGGCATAACCCCAACTTTTATATAGAGGTTTTAATCATGGCAACTGTTTCCATGCGCGACATGCTCAAGGCTGGTGTTCACTTCGGTCACCAGACCCGTTACTGGAACCCGAAAATGAAGCCGTTCATCTTCGGTGCGCGTAACAAAGTTCACATCATCAACCTTGAGAAAACTGTACCGATGTTCAACGAAGCTCTGGCTGAACTGAACAAGATTGCTTCTCGCAAAGGTAAAATCCTTTTCGTTGGTACTAAACGCGCTGCAAGCGAAGCGGTGAAAGACGCTGCTCTGAGCTGCGACCAGTTCTTCGTGAACCATCGCTGGCTGGGCGGTATGCTGACTAACTGGAAAACCGTTCGTCAGTCCATCAAACGTCTGAAAGACCTGGAAACTCAGTCTCAGGACGGTACTTTCGACAAGCTGACCAAGAAAGAAGCGCTGATGCGCACTCGTGAGCTGGAGAAACTGGAAAACAGCCTGGGCGGTATCAAAGACATGGGCGGTCTGCCGGACGCTCTGTTTGTAATCGATGCTGACCACGAACACATTGCTATCAAAGAAGCAAACAACCTGGGTATTCCGGTATTTGCTATCGTTGATACCAACTCTGATCCGGACGGTGTTGACTTCGTTATCCCGGGTAACGACGACGCAATCCGTGCTGTGACCCTGTACCTGGGCGCTGTTGCTGCAACCGTACGTGAAGGCCGTTCTCAGGATCTGGCTTCCCAGGCGGAAGAAAGCTTCGTAGAAGCTGAGTAATAAGGCTTGATAACTCCCCCAAAATAGTTCGAGTTGCAGAAAGGCGGCAAGCTCGAGAATTCCCGGGAGCTTACATCAGTAAGTGACCGGGATGAGCGAGCGAAGACAACGCATCTGCGGCGCGAAATATGAAGGGGGAGAGCCCTTATAGACCAGGTAGTACACGTTTGGTTAGGGGGCCTGCATATGGCCCCCTTTTTCACTTTTATATCTGTGCGGTTTAATGCCGGGCAGATCACATCTCCGAGGATTTTAGAATGGCTGAAATTACCGCATCCCTGGTAAAAGAGCTGCGTGAGCGTACTGGCGCAGGCATGATGGATTGCAAAAAAGCACTGACTGAAGCTAACGGCGACATCGAGCTGGCAATCGAAAACATGCGTAAGTCCGGTGCTATCAAAGCAGCGAAAAAAGCAGGCAACGTTGCTGCTGACGGCGTGATCAAAACCAAAATCGACGGCAACTACGGCATCATTCTGGAAGTTAACTGCCAGACTGACTTCGTTGCAAAAGACGCTGGTTTCCAGGCGTTCGCAGACAAAGTTCTGGACGCAGCTGTTGCTGGCAAAATCACTGACGTTGAAGTTCTGAAAGCACAGTTCGAAGAAGAACGTGTTGCGCTGGTAGCGAAAATCGGTGAAAACATCAACATTCGCCGCGTTGCTGCGCTGGAAGGCGACGTTCTGGGTTCTTATCAGCACGGTGCGCGTATCGGCGTTCTGGTTGCTGCTAAAGGCGCTGACGAAGAGCTGGTTAAACACATCGCTATGCACGTTGCTGCAAGCAAACCAGAATTCATCAAACCGGAAGACGTTTCCGCTGAAGTGGTAGAGAAAGAATACCAGGTTCAGCTGGATATCGCGATGCAGTCTGGTAAGCCGAAAGAAATCGCAGAGAAAATGGTTGAAGGCCGCATGAAGAAATTCACCGGCGAAGTTTCTCTGACCGGTCAGCCGTTCGTTATGGAACCAAGCAAAACTGTTGGTCAGCTGCTGAAAGAGCATAACGCTGAAGTGACTGGCTTCATCCGCTTCGAAGTGGGTGAAGGCATCGAGAAAGTTGAGACTGACTTTGCAGCAGAAGTTGCTGCGATGTCCAAGCAGTCTTAATTATCGAAAAGGAGCCGCCTGAGGGCGGCTTCTTTTTGCGCCCATCTTGTAAATTCAGCTAACCCTTATGGGGCTGCGCTGAAAAGCGACGTACAATGTCGCCGGTATTAATTCATTTCAATCGTTGACAGTCTCAGGAAAGAAACATGGCTACCAATGCAAAACCCGTCTATAAACGCATTCTGCTTAAGTTGAGTGGCGAAGCTCTGCAGGGCACGGAAGGCTTCGGTATTGATGCAAGCATACTGGATCGTATGGCTCAGGAAATCAAAGAACTGGTTGAACTGGGTATTCAGGTTGGTGTGGTGATTGGTGGGGGTAACCTGTTCCGTGGCGCTGGTCTGGCGAAAGCGGGTATGAACCGCGTTGTGGGCGACCACATGGGGATGCTGGCGACTGTAATGAACGGCCTGGCAATGCGTGATGCACTGCACCGCGCCTATGTGAACGCTCGTCTGATGTCCGCTATTCCATTGAATGGCGTGTGCGACAGCTACAGCTGGGCAGAAGCTATCAGCTTGTTGCGCAACAACCGTGTGGTGATCCTCTCCGCCGGTACAGGTAACCCGTTCTTTACCACCGACTCAGCAGCTTGCCTGCGTGGTATCGAAATTGAAGCTGATGTGGTGCTGAAAGCAACCAAAGTTGACGGCGTGTTTACCGCTGATCCGGCGAAAGATCCAACCGCAACCATGTACGAGCAACTGACTTACAGCGAAGTGCTGGAAAAAGAGCTGAAAGTCATGGACCTGGCGGCCTTCACGCTGGCTCGTGACCATAAATTACCGATTCGTGTTTTCAACATGAACAAACCGGGTGCGCTGCGCCGTGTGGTAATGGGTGAAAAAGAAGGGACTTTAATCACGGAATAATTCCCGTGATGGATAAATAAGGGTAAGATTCCGCACAAGTATCGCGGGGGCGTAAGTCTGGTTATAAGGCGTTATTGTTGCAGGCAGTTTGGTCACGGCCAGCGCGCAGCAACCGGAGCGTACACAAGTACGTGAGGATGGCGAGCACTGCCCGGGGCCAAAATGGCAAATAAAATAGCCTAATAATCCAGACGATTACCCGTAATATGTTTAATCAGGGCTATACTTAGCACACTTCCACTGTGTGTGACTGTCTGGTCTGACTGAGACAAGTTTTCAAGGATTCGTAACGTGATTAGCGATATCAGAAAAGATGCTGAAGTACGCATGGATAAATGCGTAGAAGCGTTCAAAACCCAAATCAGCAAAATACGCACGGGTCGTGCTTCTCCCAGCCTGCTGGATGGCATTGTCGTGGAATATTACGGCACGCCGACGCCGCTGCGTCAGCTGGCAAGCGTAACGGTAGAAGATTCCCGTACTCTGAAAATCAACGTGTTTGATCGTTCAATGTCTCCGGCCGTTGAAAAAGCGATTATGGCGTCCGATCTTGGCCTGAACCCGAACTCTGCGGGTAGCGACATCCGTGTTCCGCTGCCACCGCTGACGGAAGAACGTCGTAAAGATCTGACCAAAATTGTTCGTGGTGAAGCAGAGCAAGCGCGTGTTGCAGTACGCAACGTGCGTCGTGACGCGAACGACAAAGTGAAAGCACTGTTGAAAGATAAAGAGATCAGCGAAGACGACGATCGCCGTTCTCAGGACGATGTACAGAAACTGACTGATGCTGCAATCAAGAAAATTGAAGCGGCGCTGGCAGACAAAGAAGCAGAACTGATGCAGTTCTGATTTCTTGAACGACAAAAAACGCCGCTCAGTAGATCCTTGCGGATCGGCTGGCGGCGTTTTGCTTTTTATTCTGTCTCAACTCTGGATGTTTCATGAAGCAACTCACCATTCTGGGCTCGACCGGCTCGATTGGTTGCAGCACGCTGGACGTGGTGCGCCATAATCCCGAACACTTCCGCGTAGTTGCGCTGGTGGCAGGCAAAAATGTCACTCGCATGGTAGAACAGTGCCTGGAATTCTCTCCCCGCTATGCTGTAATGGACGATGAAGCGAGTGCGAAACTTCTTAAAACGATGCTACAGCAACAGGGTAGCCGCACCGAAGTCTTAAGTGGGCAACAAGCCGCTTGCGATATGGCAGCGCTTGAGGATGTTGATCAGGTGATGGCAGCCATTGTTGGCGCTGCTGGGCTGTTACCTACGCTTGCTGCGATCCGCGCGGGTAAAACCATTTTGCTGGCCAATAAAGAATCACTGGTTACTTGCGGACGTCTGTTTATGGACGCCGTAAAGCAGAGCAAAGCGCAATTGTTACCGGTCGATAGCGAACATAACGCCATTTTTCAGAGTTTACCGCAACCTATCCAGCATAATCTGGGATACGCTGACCTTGAGCAAAATGGCGTGGTGTCCATTTTACTTACCGGGTCTGGTGGCCCTTTCCGTGAGACGCCATTGCGCGATTTGGCAACAATGACGCCGGATCAAGCCTGCCGTCATCCGAACTGGTCGATGGGGCGTAAAATTTCTGTCGATTCGGCTACCATGATGAACAAAGGTCTGGAATACATTGAAGCGCGTTGGTTGTTTAACGCCAGTGCCAGCCAGATGGAAGTGCTGATTCATCCGCAGTCAGTGATTCACTCAATGGTGCGTTATCAGGACGGCAGTGTTCTGGCGCAGTTGGGTGAACCGGATATGCGTACGCCAATTGCCCACACCATGGCCTGGCCGAATCGCGTGAACTCTGGTGTGAAGCCGCTCGATTTTTGCAAACTCAGTGCGTTGACATTTGCCGCACCGGATTATGATCGCTATCCATGCCTTAAACTGGCAATGGAGGCGTTCGAACAAGGCCAGGCTGCGACGACTGCATTGAATGCCGCAAACGAAATCACCGTTGCAGCCTTTCTTGCGCAACAAATCCGCTTTACGGATATCGCCGCGTTGAATTTATCCGTACTGGAAAAAATGGATATGCGCGAACCACAATGTGTGGACGATGTGTTATCTGTTGATGCGAACGCGCGTGAAGTCGCCAGAAAAGAGGTGATGCGTCTCGCAAGCTGAGGATAATCCGGCTACAGAGAGTCACGCTATTTGTTAGCGTAGGGCTTCAGTGATATAGTCTGCGCCATCTGATCGTAAGTAGTTGGCTTTATAAGGTCAGGTATGCCGTGGTTTTACACGGCTTTTTTTTGTATAGGCTTCAGTATTCCTGAGTACCGTAAACCCTGTCAGGGAATAAGAAACGCGTGATGTTGTCTGCTACTCAACCACTTAGCGAAAAATTGCCAGTACATGGCTGTCGTCATGTTGCGATCATTATGGACGGCAATGGCCGCTGGGCAAAAAAGCAAGGGAAGATTCGTGCCTTTGGGCATAAAGCCGGGGCAAAATCCGTCCGCCGGGCTGTCTCTTTTGCGGCCAACAACGGTATTGAGGCGTTAACTCTGTATGCCTTTAGTAGTGAAAACTGGAACCGACCAGCGCAGGAAGTCAGTGCGTTAATGGAACTGTTTGTGTGGGCGCTTGATAGCGAAGTAAAGAGTCTGCACCGACATAACGTGCGTCTGCGTATTATTGGCGATACCAGTCGCTTTAACTCGCGTTTGCAAGAACGTATTCGTAAATCGGAAGCGCTAACAGCCGGAAATACCGGTCTAACGCTGAATATTGCGGCGAACTACGGTGGACGTTGGGATATAGTCCAGGGAGTCAGGCAACTGGCTGAAAAGGTGCAGCAAGGAAACCTGCAACCAGATCAGATAGATGAAGAGATGCTAAACCAGCATGTCTGTATGCATGAACTGGCCCCTGTAGATTTAGTAATTAGGACTGGGGGGGAGCATCGCATTAGTAACTTTTTGCTTTGGCAAATTGCCTATGCCGAACTTTACTTTACAGATGTTCTCTGGCCCGATTTCGATGAACAAGACTTTGAAGGGGCGTTAAATGCCTTTGCTAATCGAGAGCGTCGTTTCGGCGGCACCGAGCCCGGTGATGAAACAGCCTGATGGGGGTCGCTTTTGCTGAAGTATCGCCTGATATCTGCTTTTGTGTTAATACCCGTCGTCATCGCGGCGTTGTTTCTGTTGCCGCCGGTGGGGTTCGCCATTGTAACGCTGGTGGTCTGTATGCTGGCAGCGTGGGAATGGGGACAGCTTAGCGGTTTTACCACTCGCTCGCAGCGAGTATGGTTGGCGGTGTTATGTGGGTTATTGTTGGCGCTGATGCTTTTTCTGTTGCCGGAATATCACCGAAATATTCATCAACCGCTGGTTGAAATCTCACTTTGGGCTTCGCTGGGTTGGTGGATTGTCGCGCTATTGCTGGTGCTGTTTTACCCAGGTTCCGCAGCAATCTGGCGTAACTCTAAAACATTGCGCATTATTTTTGGCGTGCTAACCATTGTTCCCTTCTTCTGGGGCATGCTGGCGTTACGGGCCTGGCACTACGACGAGAATCATTACAGTGGCGCAATATGGCTGCTCTATGTCATGATCCTGGTATGGGGCGCTGACTCTGGCGCATATATGTTTGGCAAATTGTTTGGTAAACATAAGCTGGCACCGAAGGTTTCTCCGGGTAAAACCTGGCAAGGCTTTATCGGTGGACTCGCGACTGCAGCGGTAATCTCATGGGGTTATGGCATGTGGGCGAATCTCGACGTCGCTCCCGTCACCTTACTCATTTGCTCTATTGTCGCAGCGTTAGCCTCAGTGCTCGGCGATCTGACCGAGAGTATGTTTAAGCGTGAAGCAGGAATTAAGGACAGCGGTCATTTAATTCCAGGACACGGTGGTATTTTAGATCGTATTGATAGTCTGACGGCTGCGGTACCGGTCTTTGCTTGCTTGTTGTTACTGGTATTCAGGACGCTTTAACGGAAGGTAATATGCTGAGTTTTCTCTGGGATTTGGCTTCGTTCATCGTTGCACTGGGTGTACTTATCACCGTGCATGAATTTGGTCATTTCTGGGTTGCCCGGCGTTGTGGTGTTCGCGTTGAGCGTTTCTCAATAGGTTTTGGCAAGGCGCTCTGGCGCCGAACTGATAAGCTAGGCACCGAATATGTCATCGCCCTGATCCCGTTGGGCGGTTATGTCAAAATGCTGGATGAGCGCGCAGAACCGGTTGTTCCGGAACTCCGCCACCATGCCTTCAATAATAAATCTGTCGGCCAACGTGCGGCGATTATTGCCGCAGGTCCGGTTGCAAACTTCATTTTTGCTATCTTTGCCTACTGGCTGGTTTTTATTATTGGTGTGCCTGGCGTACGTCCGGTGGTTGGCGAAATAGCAGCCAATTCGATAGCTGCGGAAGCACAAATTGCACCAGGTACGGAACTAAAAGCCGTAGATGGTATCGAAACGCCTGATTGGGATGCCGTGCGTTTGCAGTTGGTCGATAAAATTGGCGATGAAAGCACCACCATTACGGTAGCGCCATTTGGCAGCGACCAACGACGGGATGTAAAGCTCGATTTACGTCACTGGGCGTTTGAGCCTGATAAAGAAGATCCGGTATCTTCGCTGGGGATTCGTCCTCGTGGCCCGCAAATTGAACCTGTACTGGAAAATGTGCAGCCAAACTCGGCCGCAAGCAAGGCAGGTTTGCAAGCAGGCGACAGGATCGTTAAAGTCGATGGTCAGCCCTTAACGCAGTGGGTGACCTTTGTGATGCTTGTCCGGGATAACCCGGGTAAATCCTTAGCGTTAGAAATCGAAAGACAGGGGAGTCCCTTGTCTTTGACATTAATCCCGGAGAGTAAACCGGGTAATGGTAAAGCGATTGGTTTTGTCGGTATTGAGCCGAAAGTCATTCCTTTGCCAGATGAGTATAAAGTTGTACGCCAGTATGGGCCGTTCAACGCTATCGTCGAAGCCACGGACAAAACGTGGCAGCTGATGAAGCTGACGGTCAGTATGCTGGGAAAATTGATCACCGGTGATGTGAAACTGAACAACCTCAGTGGGCCGATCTCTATCGCCAAGGGGGCTGGGATGACAGCGGAACTCGGGGTTGTTTATTACCTGCCGTTTCTTGCGCTCATTAGCGTGAACTTAGGAATAATTAACCTGTTTCCGTTGCCCGTACTTGATGGGGGGCATCTGCTGTTCCTTGCGATCGAAAAGATCAAGGGCGGACCGGTATCCGAGCGGGTTCAAGACTTTTGTTATCGCATTGGCTCGATTCTGCTGGTGCTGTTAATGGGGCTTGCACTTTTCAATGATTTCTCTCGGTTATGAGAGTTAGTTAGGAAGAACGCATAATAACGATGGCGATGAAAAAGTTGCTCATAGCGTCGCTGCTGTTTAGCAGCGCCACCGTATACGGTGCTGAAGGGTTCGTAGTGAAAGATATTCATTTCGAAGGCCTTCAGCGTGTCGCCGTTGGTGCGGCCCTCCTCAGTATGCCGGTGCGCACAGGCGACACGGTTAATGATGAAGATATCAGTAATACCATTCGCGCTCTGTTTGCTACCGGCAACTTTGAGGATGTTCGCGTCCTTCGTGATGGTGATACCCTTCTGGTTCAGGTAAAAGAACGTCCGACCATTGCCAGCATTACTTTCTCCGGTAACAAATCGGTGAAAGATGACATGCTGAAGCAAAACCTCGAGGCTTCTGGCGTGCGTGTGGGCGAATCCCTCGATCGCACCACCATTGCCGATATCGAGAAAGGTCTGGAAGACTTCTACTACAGCGTCGGTAAATATAGCGCCAGCGTTAAAGCTGTCGTGACCCCGCTGCCGCGCAACCGTGTTGACCTCAAGCTGGTGTTCCAGGAAGGTGTGTCAGCTGAAATCCAGCAAATTAACATTGTTGGTAACCATGCTTTCACCACCGACGAACTGATCTCTCATTTCCAATTGCGTGACGAAGTGCCGTGGTGGAACGTAGTAGGCGATCGTAAATACCAGAAACAGAAACTGGCAGGCGACCTTGAAACCCTGCGCAGCTACTATCTGGATCGCGGTTATGCTCGTTTCAACATTGACTCTACCCAGGTCAGTCTGACGCCAGATAAAAAAGGTATTTACGTCACGGTGAACATCACCGAAGGCGATCAATACAAGCTTTCTGGCGTTGAAGTGAGCGGTAACCTTGCCGGGCACTCCGCTGAAATTGAGCAGTTGACTAAGATCGAGCCGGGTGAGCTGTATAACGGCACCAAAGTGACCAAAATGGAAGATGACATTAAAAAGCTTCTCGGTCGCTACGGTTATGCCTATCCGCGCGTACAGTCGATGCCTGAAATTAACGATGCTGACAAAACCGTTAAATTACGTGTGAACGTTGATGCGGGTAACCGTTTCTATGTGCGTAAGATCCGTTTTGAAGGTAACGATACCTCGAAAGATGCCGTCCTGCGTCGCGAAATGCGTCAGATGGAAGGTGCATGGCTGGGGAGCGATCTGGTCGATCAGGGTAAGGAGCGTCTGAATCGTCTGGGCTTCTTTGAAACTGTCGATACCGATACCCAACGTGTTCCGGGTAGCCCGGACCAGGTTGATGTAGTCTACAAGGTGAAAGAACGTAACACCGGTAGCTTCAACTTCGGGATTGGTTACGGTACTGAAAGTGGCGTGAGCTTCCAGGCTGGTGTGCAACAGGATAACTGGTTAGGTACGGGTTATGCTGTTGGTATCAACGGGACCAAAAACGATTACCAGACCTATGCTGAACTGTCGGTAACCAACCCGTACTTCACCGTAGATGGCGTAAGCCTCGGTGGTCGTCTCTTCTATAATGACTTCCAGGCAGATGACGCCGACCTGTCCGACTATACCAACAAGAGTTATGGTACAGACGTGACGTTGGGCTTCCCGATTAACGAATATAACTCGCTGCGTGCAGGTCTGGGTTATGTACATAACTCCCTGTCCAACATGCAGCCTCAGGTTGCGATGTGGCGTTATCTGTACTCTATGGGTGAACATCCGAGTACCTCTGATCAGGATAACAGCTTCAAAACGGACGACTTCACGTTCAACTATGGTTGGACCTATAACAAGCTTGACCGTGGTTACTTCCCGACAGATGGTTCACGTGTCAACCTGACCGGTAAAGTGACCATTCCGGGATCGGATAACGAATACTACAAAGTGACGTTAGACACGGCGACTTATGTGCCGATCGATGACGATCACAAATGGGTTGTTCTGGGTCGTACCCGCTGGGGTTATGGTGATGGTTTAGGCGGCAAAGAGATGCCGTTCTACGAGAACTTCTATGCCGGTGGTTCCAGCACCGTGCGCGGCTTCCAGTCCAATACCATTGGTCCGAAAGCAGTTTACTTCCCGCATCAGGCTAGTAATTATGATCCGGACTATGATTACGAATGTGCGACTCAGGACGGCGCGAAAGACCTGTGTAAATCGGATGATGCTGTAGGCGGTAACGCTATGGCGGTTGCCAGCCTCGAGTTCATCACCCCGACGCCGTTCATTAGCGACAAGTATGCTAACTCGGTTCGTACTTCCTTCTTCTGGGATATGGGTACCGTTTGGGATACAAACTGGGATTCCAGCCAATATTCTGGATATCCGGACTATAGTGATCCAAGCAATATCCGTATGTCTGCGGGTATCGCATTACAATGGATGTCCCCATTGGGGCCGTTGGTGTTCTCCTACGCCCAGCCGTTCAAAAAGTACGATGGAGACAAGGCAGAACAGTTCCAGTTTAACATCGGTAAAACCTGGTAAGTGTTCTCCACAAAGGAATGTAGTGGTAGTGTAGCGATGACTTTAGGCGATCAATATAAGATCGCCGGGCCACGCAAAGAACTGCACCCTCCGGTGCAAATGGGATGGTAAGGAGTTTATTGTGAAAAAGTGGTTATTAGCTGCAGGTCTCGGTTTAGCACTGGCAACTTCTGCTCAGGCGGCTGACAAAATTGCAATCGTCAATATGGGCAGCCTGTTCCAGCAGGTAGCGCAGAAAACCGGTGTTTCTAACACGCTGGAAAATGAGTTCAAAGGCCGTGCCAGCGAACTGCAGCGTATGGAAACCGATCTGCAGGCTAAAATGAAAAAGCTGCAGTCCATGAAAGCGGGCAGCGATCGTACCAAACTGGAAAAAGACGTGATGGCTCAGCGCCAGACTTTTGCTCAGAAAGCGCAGGCTTTTGAGCAGGATCGCGCTCGTCGTTCCAACGAAGAACGCGGCAAACTGGTTACTCGTATCCAGACTGCTGTGAAATCCGTTGCCAACAGCCAGGATATCGATCTGGTTGTTGATGCAAACGCCGTTGCTTACAACAGCAGCGATGTAAAAGACATCACTGCTGACGTACTGAAACAGGTTAAATAAGTAATGCCTTCAATTCGACTGGCTGATTTAGCGCAGCAGTTGGATGCAGAACTACACGGTGATGGCGATATCGTCATCACCGGCGTTGCGTCCATGCAATCTGCACAAACAGGTCACATCACGTTCATGGTTAACCCAAAATACCGTGAGCATTTAGGCTTGTGCCAGGCGTCCGCGGTTGTCATGACCCAGGACGATCTTCCTTTCGCGAAAAGTGCCGCGCTGGTAGTGAAGAACCCCTACCTGACTTACGCACGCATGGCGCAAATTTTAGATACCACGCCGCAGCCCGCGCAGAACATTGCACCCAGTGCAGTGATTGACGCGACGGCGAAGCTGGGTAACAACGTATCGATTGGCGCTAACGCGGTGATTGAGTCCGGCGTTGAACTGGGCGATAACGTGATTATCGGTGCCGGTTGCTTCGTAGGTAAAAACAGCAAAATCGGTGCAGGTTCGCGTCTCTGGGCGAACGTAACCATTTACCATGAGATCCAGATCGGTCAGAATTGCCTGATCCAGTCCGGAACAGTGGTAGGCGCAGACGGCTTTGGCTATGCCAACGATCGGGGTAACTGGGTGAAGATCCCACAGATTGGTCGCGTAATTATTGGTGATCGCGTGGAGATCGGTGCCTGTACTACTATCGATCGCGGTGCGCTGGATGACACCGTTATTGGCAATGGCGTGATCATTGATAACCAGTGCCAGATTGCACATAACGTCGTGATTGGCGACAATACGGCGGTTGCCGGTGGCGTCATTATGGCGGGAAGCCTGAAAATTGGTCGTTACTGCATGATCGGCGGAGCCAGCGTAATCAATGGGCATATGGAAATATGCGACAAAGTGACGGTTACGGGCATGGGTATGGTGATGCGTCCCATCACTGAACCAGGCGTCTATTCCTCAGGCATTCCGCTGCAACCCAACAAAGTCTGGCGCAAAACCGCTGCACTGGTGATGAACATTGATGACATGAGCAAGCGTTTGAAATCGCTTGAGCGCAAGGTTAATCAACAAGACTAACGTTCCATCTTTTGTTCGCCAAACTTTACGGCCTGTCTCATTCTTACGATTGCGGCAGGCCGTGTTATTATTGTCGTTTCTTATATTTTGACAGGAAGAGTATCTTGACTACTAACACTCATACTCTGCAGATTGAAGAGATTTTAGAACTTCTGCCACACCGTTTCCCGTTCTTACTGGTGGATCGCGTGCTGGATTTTGAAGAAGGTCGTTTTCTGCGCGCAGTAAAAAATGTCTCTGTCAATGAGCCATTCTTCCAGGGCCATTTCCCTGGAAAACCGATTTTCCCGGGTGTGCTGATTCTGGAAGCAATGGCACAGGCAACAGGTATTCTGGCGTTTAAAAGCGTAGGAAAACTGGAACCGGGTGAGCTGTACTATTTCGCTGGTATTGACGAAGCGCGCTTCAAGCGCCCGGTCGTGCCTGGCGATCAAATGATCATGGAAGTCACTTTCGAAAAAACGCGCCGCGGCCTGACCCGTTTTAAAGGGGTTGCTCTGGTCGACGGTAAAGTAGTTTGCGAAGCAACGATGATGTGTGCTCGTAGCCGGGAGGCCTGATACGTGATTGATAAATCCGCCTTTGTGCATCCAACCGCCATTGTGGAAGAGGGCGCATCGATTGCCGCCAACGCTCACATTGGTCCTTTTTGTATCGTTGGACCCCATGTCGAAATTGGTGAGGGTACCGTACTGAAATCTCACGTTGTCGTGAATGGTCATACTAAAATTGGCCGCGACAATGAGATTTATCAGTTCGCCTCCATCGGCGAAGTCAACCAGGATCTTAAATATGCTGGCGAACCGACCCGTGTGGAAATCGGCGATCGTAACCGCATTCGCGAAAGCGTCACCATTCATCGTGGCACAGTCCAGGGCGGTGGATTGACGAAGGTGGGCAGCGACAACTTACTGATGATCAACGCGCACATTGCGCACGATTGTACGGTAGGTAACCGCTGTATCCTCGCCAACAACGCAACGCTGGCGGGTCATGTATCGGTAGACGACTTCGCGATCATCGGCGGCATGACCGCAGTCCATCAGTTCTGCATCATTGGTGCGCACGTGATGGTTGGCGGCTGTTCCGGTGTGGCGCAGGACGTCCCTCCTTATGTCATTGCGCAGGGTAACCACGCAACGCCGTTCGGTGTCAACATCGAAGGGCTGAAGCGCCGCGGATTCAGCCGTGAGGCGATTACCGCTATCCGCAATGCGTATAAGCTGATTTATCGCAGCGGTAAAACGCTCGATGAAGTGAAACCGGAAATTGCCGAACTGGCGGAAACATATCCGGAAGTAAAAGCCTTTACCGATTTCTTTGCACGCTCAACGCGCGGTCTGATTCGTTAATGACTGAACAGCGTCCATTAACGATTGCCCTGGTCGCCGGAGAAACCTCCGGCGATATCCTTGGGGCCGGTTTAATCCGTGCTCTGAAAGAACGAGTGCCCAACGCCCGCTTTGTTGGCGTTGCCGGGCCACGAATGCAGGCCGAAGGCTGCGAAGCCTGGTACGAAATGGAAGAGTTGGCGGTGATGGGCATTGTTGAAGTGCTCGGTCGTCTGCGTCGCTTACTGCATATTCGTGCCGATCTGACAAAGCGTTTTGGCGAACTGAAGCCAGATGTTTTTGTCGGCATTGATGCACCTGACTTCAATATTACCCTCGAAGGTAATCTTAAAAAGCAGGGTATCAAAACCATTCATTACGTCAGTCCGTCCGTCTGGGCGTGGCGACAGAAACGCGTTTTCAAAATAGGCAGAGCCACCGATCTGGTGCTCGCATTTCTGCCTTTCGAAAAAGCGTTTTATGACAAATACAACGTGCCGTGCCGTTTTATCGGTCACACCATGGCTGATGCCATGCCGTTAGATCCAGATAAAAATGCCGCCCGTGATGTGCTGGGGATCCCTCACGATGCTCACTGTCTTGCGTTGCTGCCGGGAAGCCGTGGTGCGGAAGTGGAGATGCTGAGTGCCGATTTCCTGAAAACGGCCCAGCTTTTGCGTCAGACATATCCCGATCTCGAGATCGTGGTGCCGCTGGTGAATGCCAAACGCCGCGAGCAGTTTGAGCGTATCAAAGCTGAAGTTGCGCCAGACCTGTCAGTTCATCTGCTGGATGGAATGGGCCGTGAGGCGATGGTCGCCAGCGATGCGGCGCTATTGGCGTCGGGTACGGCTGCACTGGAGTGCATGCTGGCAAAATGCCCGATGGTGGTGGGGTATCGCATGAAGCCTTTCACCTTCTGGTTGGCGAAGCGGCTGGTGAAAACCGATTATGTCTCGCTGCCAAACCTGCTGGCGGGCAGAGAGTTAGTTAAAGAATTATTGCAGGAAGAGTGTGAGCCGCAAAAACTGGCTGCGGCGCTGTTACCGCTGTTGGCGAACGGGAAAACCAGCCACGCGATGCACGATACCTTCCGTGAACTGCATCAGCAGATCCGCTGCAATGCCGATGAGCAGGCGGCACAAGCCGTTCTGGAGTTAGCACAATGATCGAATTTGTTTATCCGCACACGCAGCTGGTTGCGGGTGTGGATGAAGTTGGACGCGGGCCGTTGGTTGGCGCGGTGGTTACCGCTGCTGTAATCCTTGACCCGACGCGCCCGATTGCCGGGCTGAATGATTCCAAAAAGCTGAGCGAAAAACGCCGTCTGGCGCTCTGTGAAGAGATCAAAGAGAAAGCGTTGAGCTGGAGTCTGGGCCGCGCGGAACCCCACGAAATCGACGAACTGAACATTCTTCATGCGACCATGCTGGCGATGCAGCGCGCCGTCGCGGGGCTGCATATTGCGCCGGAATATGTGTTGATTGATGGTAACCGCTGCCCAAAATTACCGATGCCTTCGATGGCAGTGGTGAAAGGCGATAGCCGCGTACCGGAAATCAGTGCTGCGTCTATCCTGGCGAAAGTGACGCGCGACGCTGAAATGGCGGCGCTGGATATTGTTTTCCCGCAATATGGTTTTGCCCAGCACAAAGGGTATCCAACCGCTTTTCATCTGGAAAAACTGGCTGAATATGGCGCGACTGAACATCATCGTCGCAGCTTTGGGCCTGTCAAACGCGCACTGGGACTTGCGTCCTGATTCTTGTGTCGAGATTAAGTAAACCGGAATCTGAAGATGTCTGAACCACGTTTCGTACACCTGCGGGTGCACAGCGACTACTCGATGATCGATGGCCTGGCCAAAACCGCACCGCTGGTAAAAAAGGCGGCGGCGTTAGGTATGCCAGCACTGGCGATCACCGATTTCACCAACCTTTGCGGTCTGGTGAAGTTCTACGGAGCGGGACATGGCGCAGGGATTAAGCCCATCGTCGGGGCAGATTTTAATGTCCAGTGCGACCTGCTGGGTGATGAGTTAACCCACCTGACGGTGCTGGCGGCGAACAATACCGGCTATCAGAATCTGACGTTGCTGATCTCAAAAGCGTATCAGCGCGGGTACGGTGCCGCTGGGCCTATCATCGATCGCGACTGGCTTATCGAATTAAACGAAGGGCTGATCCTCCTTTCCGGCGGGCGCATGGGCGACGTCGGGCGCAGCCTTTTGCGTGGTAACAGCGCGCTGGTAGATGAGTGCGTTGCGTTTTATGAAGAGCACTTCCCGGATCGCTATTTTCTCGAGCTGATCCGCACCGGCAGGCCGGACGAAGAAAGTTATCTGCACGCGGCAGTGGAGCTGGCGGAAGCGCGCGGTTTGCCCGTCGTGGCGACCAATGACGTGCGCTTTATCGACAGCAGCGACTTTGACGCGCACGAAATCCGCGTCGCGATCCATGACGGCTTTACTCTCGACGATCCCAAACGCCCGCGTAATTATTCGCCGCAGCAATATATGCGCAGCGAAGAGGAGATGTGCGAGCTGTTTGCCGACATCCCCGAAGCCCTTGCCAACACTGTTGAGATCGCCAAACGCTGTAACGTGACTGTGCGTCTGGGTGAATACTTCCTGCCGCAGTTCCCGACCGGGGACATGAGCACCGAAGATTATCTGGTCAAGCGTGC
The DNA here is from genome assembly GCF_009820205.1 of Escherichia sp. HH26CH. Lineage (NCBI taxonomy): Bacteria > Pseudomonadati > Pseudomonadota > Gammaproteobacteria > Enterobacterales > Enterobacteriaceae > Escherichia > Escherichia sp. HH26CH. The sequence continues at coordinate 17,644 of NZ_VNXM01000038.1, read as the reverse complement.
AAAAGAAGGCCTGGAAGAGCGTCTGGCGTTTTTATTCCCTGACGAGGAAGAACGTCTTAAGCGTCGCCCGGAGTATGACGAGCGTCTGGATACTGAACTTCAGGTTATCAACCAGATGGGCTTCCCGGGTTACTTCCTCATCGTTATGGAATTTATCCAGTGGTCGAAGGATAACGGCGTACCGGTAGGGCCTGGCCGTGGTTCCGGTGCAGGGTCACTGGTGGCCTACGCGCTGAAAATTACCGACCTCGATCCGCTGGAATTTGACCTGCTGTTCGAACGTTTCCTTAACCCGGAACGTGTCTCCATGCCTGACTTTGACGTTGACTTCTGTATGGAGAAACGCGATCAGGTTATCGAACACGTGGCAGACATGTACGGTCGTGATGCGGTATCGCAGATCATCACCTTCGGTACAATGGCGGCAAAAGCGGTGATCCGCGACGTAGGCCGCGTGCTGGGGCATCCATACGGCTTTGTCGATCGTATCTCGAAACTGATCCCGCCCGATCCGGGGATGACGCTGGCGAAAGCGTTTGAAGCCGAGCCGCAACTGCCGGAAATCTACGAAGCGGACGAAGAAGTTAAGGCGCTGATCGACATGGCGCGCAAACTGGAAGGGGTCACCCGTAACGCTGGTAAGCACGCCGGTGGGGTGGTTATCGCGCCGACCAAAATTACCGATTTTGCGCCGCTTTATTGCGATGAAGAGGGCAAACATCCGGTTACCCAGTTTGATAAAAGCGACGTTGAATACGCCGGGCTGGTGAAGTTCGACTTCCTTGGTTTGCGTACGCTCACCATCATCAACTGGGCGCTGGAGATGATCAACAAGCGGCGGGCGAAGAATGGCGAGCCGCCGCTGGATATCGCCGCGATCCCGCTGGATGACAAGAAAAGTTTCGACATGCTGCAACGCTCGGAAACCACGGCGGTATTCCAGCTTGAATCGCGCGGCATGAAGGACCTGATCAAGCGTCTGCAACCTGACTGCTTCGAAGATATGATCGCACTGGTGGCACTGTTCCGCCCCGGCCCGTTGCAATCAGGGATGGTGGATAACTTTATCGACCGTAAACATGGTCGCGAAGAGATCTCCTATCCGGATGTGCAGTGGCAGCATGAAAGCCTGAAACCGGTACTGGAGCCAACCTACGGCATCATCCTGTATCAGGAACAGGTCATGCAGATTGCCCAGGTGCTTTCTGGTTATACCCTCGGTGGCGCGGATATGCTGCGTCGTGCGATGGGTAAGAAAAAGCCGGAAGAGATGGCCAAGCAGCGTTCTGTATTTGCTGAAGGCGCAGAAAAGAACGGGATCAACGCCGAACTGGCGATGAAAATCTTCGACCTGGTGGAGAAATTCGCCGGTTACGGATTTAACAAATCGCACTCTGCGGCCTATGCTTTGGTTTCATATCAAACGTTATGGCTGAAAGCGCACTATCCAGCGGAGTTTATGGCGGCAGTAATGACCGCCGATATGGACAACACCGAGAAGGTGGTGGGCCTGGTGGATGAGTGCTGGCGGATGGGGCTGAAAATCCTGCCACCAGATATAAACTCCGGTCTTTACCATTTCCACGTCAACGACGACGGCGAAATCGTGTATGGTATTGGCGCGATCAAAGGGGTAGGTGAAGGTCCGATTGAGGCGATCATCGAAGCCCGTAATAAAGGCGGCTATTTCCGTGAACTGTTTGATCTCTGCGCCCGTACAGACACCAAAAAGTTAAACCGGCGAGTGCTGGAAAAACTGATCATGTCCGGGGCGTTTGACCGTCTTGGGCCACACCGCGCGGCGCTGATGAACTCGCTGGGCGATGCGTTAAAGGCGGCTGATCAACACGCGAAAGCAGAAGCCATCGGTCAGGCTGATATGTTCGGCGTGCTGGCAGAAGAGCCGGAACAAATTGAACAATCCTACGCCAGTTGCCAACCGTGGCCGGAGCAGGTGGTGTTAGATGGGGAACGTGAAACGTTAGGTCTGTACCTGACGGGACACCCTATCAACCAGTATTTAAAAGAGATTGAGCGTTATGTCGGAGGCGTAAGGCTGAAAGACATGCACCCGACAGAACGTGGTAAAGTCACCACGGCTGCGGGGCTCGTTGTTGCTGCGCGGGTTATGGTCACCAAGCGCGGCAATCGTATCGGTATCTGCACGCTGGATGACCGTTCCGGGCGGCTGGAAGTGATGTTGTTTACTGACGCCCTGGATAAATACCAGCAATTGCTGGAAAAAGACCGCATACTTATCGTCAGCGGACAGGTCAGCTTTGATGACTTCAGCGGTGGGCTTAAAATGACCGCTCGCGAAGTGATGGATATTGACGAAGCCCGGGAAAAATATGCTCGCGGGCTTGCTATCTCGCTGACGGACAGGCAAATTGATGACCAGCTTTTAAACCGACTCCGTCAGTCTCTGGAACCCCACCGCTCTGGGACAATTCCAGTACATCTCTACTATCAGAGGGCGGATGCACGCGCGCGGTTGCGTTTTGGCGCGACGTGGCGTGTCTCTCCGAGCGATCGTTTATTAAACGATCTCCGTGGCCTCATTGGTTCGGAGCAGGTGGAACTGGAGTTTGACTAATACAGGAATACTATGAGTCTGAATTTCCTTGATTTTGAACAGCCGATTGCAGAGCTGGAAGCGAAAATCGATTCTCTGACTGCGGTTAGCCGCCAGGATGAGAAACTGGATATTAATATCGATGAAGAAGTGCATCGTCTGCGTGAAAAAAGCGTAGAATTGACGCGTAAAATCTTCGCCGATCTCGGTGCATGGCAGATTGCGCAACTGGCACGCCATCCACAGCGTCCTTATACCCTGGATTACGTTCGCCTGGCCTTTGATGAATTTGACGAACTGGCTGGCGACCGCGCGTATGCAGACGATAAAGCTATCGTCGGGGGTATCGCCCGTCTCGATGGTCGTCCGGTGATGATCATTGGTCATCAAAAAGGTCGTGAAACCAAAGAAAAAATTCGCCGTAACTTTGGTATGCCAGCGCCAGAAGGTTACCGCAAAGCACTGCGTCTGATGCAAATGGCTGAACGCTTTAAGATGCCCATCATCACCTTTATCGACACCCCGGGGGCTTATCCGGGCGTGGGCGCAGAAGAACGCGGTCAGTCTGAAGCCATTGCACGCAACCTGCGTGAAATGTCTCGCCTTAGCGTACCGACTATCTGCACCGTTATCGGTGAAGGTGGTTCTGGCGGCGCGCTGGCGATTGGCGTGGGCGATAAAGTGAATATGCTGCAATACAGCACCTATTCTGTTATCTCGCCGGAAGGTTGTGCGTCCATTCTGTGGAAGAGCGCCGACAAAGCGCCGCTGGCGGCTGAAGCGATGGGGATCATCGCTCCGCGTTTGAAAGAACTGAAACTGATCGACTCCATCATCCCGGAACCGCTGGGCGGTGCTCACCGTAACCCGGAAGCGATGGCGGCGTCTCTGAAAGCGCAGCTGCTGGCGGATCTGGCCGATCTCGACGTGTTAAGCACTGAAGATTTAAAAAATCGTCGTTATCAGCGCCTGATGAGCTACGGTTACGCGTAATTCGCAAATGTTCTGAAAAGGGTCACTTCGGTGGCCCTTTTTTATCGCCATGGTTTGAGCGGGCTATGATTAAGGAAGGATTTTCCAGGAGGAACACATGAACATCATTGCCATTATGGGACCGCATGGCGTCTTTTATAAAGATGAGCCCATCAAAGAACTGGAGTCGGCGCTGGTGGCGCAAGGTTTTCAGATTATCTGGCCACAAAACAGCGTTGATTTGCTGAAATTTATCGAACACAACCCACGAATATGCGGCGTGATTTTTGACTGGGATGAATACAGTCTCGATTTATGTAGCGATATCAATCAACTTAATGAATATCTCCCGCTTTATGCCTTCATCAATACTCACTCGACGATGGATGTCAGCGTGCAGGATATGCGGATGGCGCTCTGGTTCTTTGAATATGCGCTGGGGCAGGCAGAAGATATCGCCATTCGTATGCGTCAGTACACCAACGAATATCTCGATAACATTACCCCGCCATTCACTAAAGCCTTGTTTACTTATGTCAAAGAGCGGAAGTACACCTTTTGTACGCCGGGGCATATGGGTGGTACCGCGTATCAGAAAAGCCCGGTAGGCTGTCTGTTTTATGATTTTTTCGGCGGGAATACCCTCAAGGCGGACGTCTCTATTTCGGTAACCGAGCTAGGTTCGTTGCTCGACCACACCGGGCCACATCTGGAAGCGGAAGAGTACATCGCACGGACTTTCGGCGCGGAACAGAGTTATATCGTCACCAACGGAACATCGACGTCGAACAAAATTGTGGGTATGTACGCCGCGCCATCCGGCAGTACGCTGTTAATTGACCGCAATTGTCATAAATCGCTGGCGCATCTGTTGATGATGAACGATGTCGTGCCGGTCTGGCTAAAACCAACACGTAATGCGTTGGGGATTCTGGGTGGGATCCCGCGACGAGAATTTACCCGCGACAGTATCGAAGAGAAAGTCGCTGCTACCACGCAGGCACAATGGCCGGTTCATGCGGTGATCACCAACTCAACCTATGATGGCTTGCTCTACAACACCGACTGGATCAAACAGACGCTGGATGTCCCCTCGATCCACTTCGATTCCGCCTGGGTCCCGTATACTCATTTTCATCCGATCTATCAGGGCAAAAGTGGTATGAGTGGCGATCGGGTGGCAGGAAAAGTTTTCTTCGAAACGCAATCGACCCACAAAATGCTGGCGGCGTTGTCGCAGGCATCACTGATCCACATTAAAGGTGAGTACGACGAAGAGGCGTTTAATGAAGCCTTTATGATGCATACCACCACTTCGCCCAGTTATCCCATTGTTGCTTCGGTTGAGACAGCGGCGGCGATGCTGCGTGGTAATCCGGGCAAACGGCTGATTAACCGTTCAGTAGAACGAGCGCTGCATTTTCGCAAAGAGGTCCAGCGGCTGCGGGAAGAGTCTGACGGCTGGTTTTTCGATATCTGGCAACCGCCGCAGGTGGATGAAGCCGAATGCTGGCCCGTTGCGCCTGGCGAACAGTGGCACGGCTTTAACGATGCGGATGCCGATCATATGTTTCTCGATCCGGTTAAAGTCACTATTTTGACACCGGGGATGGACGAGCAGGGCAATATGAGCGATGAGGGGATCCCGGCGGCGCTGGTGGCAAAATTCCTCGACGAACGTGGGATCGTAGTAGAGAAAACCGGCCCTTATAACCTGCTGTTTCTCTTTAGTATTGGCATCGATAAAACCAAAGCAATGGGATTATTGCGTGGGTTGACGGAATTTAAGCGCTCTTACGATCTCAACCTGCGGATCAAAAATATGCTGCCCGATCTCTATGCAGAAGATCCCGATTTTTATCGCAATATGCGTATTCAGGATCTGGCGCAAGGGATCCATAAGCTGATTCGTAAACACGATCTTCCCGGTTTGATGTTGCGAGCATTTGATACTTTACCGGAGATGATCATGACGCCACATCAGGCATGGCAACGGCAGATTAAAGGCGAAGTAGAAACCATTGCGCTGGAACAACTGGTCGGTAGAGTATCGGCAAATATGATCCTGCCTTATCCGCCTGGCGTACCGCTACTGATGCCAGGAGAAATGCTGACCGAGGAGAGCCGCACGGTACTCGATTTTCTGCTGATGCTCTGTTCAGTGGGCCAGCGCTACCCCGGCTTTGAAACGGATATTCACGGCGCGAAACAGGACGAAGATGGCGTTTACCGCGTACGAGTCCTAAAAATGGCGGGATAACTTGCCAGAGCGGCTTCCGGGCGAGTAACGTGCTGTTAACAAATAAAGGAGGCGTTATGCTGGGTTTAAAACAGGTTCACCATATTGCGATTATTGCGACGGATTATGCGGTGAGCAAAGCTTTCTACTGCGATATTCTCGGTTTCACGCTGCAAAGCGAAGTCTATCGCGAAGCGCGCGATTCGTGGAAAGGGGATTTGGCGCTTAATGGGCAATATGTGATTGAGCTTTTCTCATTTCCGTTCCCGCCGGAGCGCCCCAGCAGACCGGAAGCTTGCGGCCTGCGTCATCTGGCTTTTAGCGTTGATGATATCGATGCGGCAGTGGCGCATCTTGAAAGCCATAACGTGAAATGTGAAGCCATACGTGTCGATCCCTACACGCAAAAGCGCTTCACATTCTTTAACGATCCGGACGGACTGCCGTTGGAACTGTATGAGCAGTAAGGCTTGTCATCGCCATATTTGCCCGGTAACGTGCCGGGCATTGCTACTGTAAAATCGCACCATCATGACACTCACTCTCAATAGACAACTTCTCATCTCACGCCAGATTCTGGTGGCCTTTAGCGGCGGGCTTGACTCCACCGTTCTGCTGCATCAGTTGGTGCAGTGGCGGACGGAAAATCCGGGCGTCACCCTGCGCGCTATTCATGTGCATCATGGTTTAAGTGCCAACGCTGATGCTTGGGTGAAACATTGTGAAAATATCTGCCAGCAGTGGCAGGTGCCGCTGGTGGTTGAGCGTGTGCAACTTGCGCAAGAGGGGCTAGGTATTGAGGCTCAGGCGCGGCAGGCACGTTATCAGGCATTTGCTCGTACCCTGTTACCTGGTGAAGTGCTGGTTACAGCGCAACATCTCGACGATCAATGTGAAACGTTTCTGCTGGCGTTAAAACGTGGTAGCGGCCCTGCAGGGCTTTCGGCTATGGCGGAAGTCTCGGAGTTTGCCGGAACGCGGCTGATCCGACCGTTGCTCGCCCGCACACGGGGAGAACTGGAGCAGTGGGCGTTGGCGCATGGTTTACGTTGGATTGAAGACGAAAGTAATCAGGACGACTCATACGATCGTAACTTCCTGCGCCTACGCGTAGTGCCGTTATTGCAGCAGCGTTGGCCGCATTTTGCCGAAGCAACGGCCCGCAGCGCTGCACTTTGTGCTGAGCAAGAGAGCCTGCTGGATGAACTGCTGGCAGATGATTTAGCACACTGTCAAACGCCGCAGGGGACGCTGCAGATTGCGCCAATGCTGGCGATGAGTGATGCCCGTCGCGCGGCGATTATCCGCCGCTGGCTGGCAGGGCAGAATGCACCGATGCCTTCCCGCGACGCGTTGGTGAGGATCTGGCAGGAAGTGGCGCTGGCGCGAGAAGATGCTTCCCCCTGTTTACGTTTGGGGGCGTTTGAAATCCGCCGCTATCAATCGCAACTGTGGTGGATTAAATCCGTCACTGGGCAAAGCGAAACCATTGTGCCGTGGCAGACGTGGTTACAACCGCTGGAATTACCGGCGGCGCTGGGAAGTGTACAGCTTACTGCGGGAGGCGATATTCGCCCTCCGCGTGCAGACGAAGCGGTCAGTGTGCGTTTCAAAGCGCCAGGATTGCTGCATATTGTCGGGCGCAATGGTGGGCGTAAGTTAAAGAAAATCTGGCAGGAACTGGGCGTACCGCCGTGGTTGCGTGACACCACGCCACTGCTGTTTTATGGCGAAACGCTGATTGCAGCGGCAGAGGTATTTGTGACGCAAGAAGGTGTGGCTGAAGGTGAGAATGGCGTAAGTTTTGTCTGGCGGCGAAACGCTTAGTTAAGTGAAAGCCGGATAAGACGCATCAAACGTCGCATCCGGCGAAAGTAAATCAGGACTCGCTCACCACCACCGTACCGATTTCCGGGTGGCTAAAGCTGGTAATTTTATCCAGACGTAGCTCGCGGGTTTCGCCAGCAGCTTCGACGACCAGATATTCCACATTTTTGCGGGAGACTAAATCGCTGGCCTTCCCCTGCAGTTTTTCGCCATCTTTCAGCTCAAGTGTCAGCATTAAATGATGCTGGCAGGCGAGCTCAAGATTATCGTAATCATCACAATTGATTGGTTGATACGTATCATTCATTGACATAATCGCTCACCAGTAAGTTTGCCGCAGCGTATGCTGCTTTTTCCCTGACAGCCTCAGAAAGGGCATCGTCGGCAGCCATTTCATTCAGCACTTTCAAAACGCAGCCCAGCGCGTCCGGAACGTATCCTAAGTCTCCGCTGGCGATTTCCGCGTACCGCTTGCGTATTAACTCACAATATTTTTCCACATGCCCTCCTGTCAGCACTCTGACTTAACCGTGGATGCAAGTCTAAGCCTACGAAGATAAACTCTGTTTCGCAAGGTGACTATACCACACTCATTTCTGCAATATCAGCGTCGCAACTGCACGTATTCCGTTACAATGGCCTCCTGATTCGAAAGGAGTTTTCTTATGGCGCTTAAAGCGACAATTTATAAAGCGACGGTTAATGTGGCCGATCTCGACCGCAACCAGTTTCTCGATGCCTCTCTGACGCTGGCGCGCCACCCTTCAGAAACACAGGAGCGCATGATGCTGCGCCTGCTGGCGTGGCTGAAATATGCCGATGAGCGTCTGCAATTTACCCGAGGTTTGTGTGCCGATGATGAGCCGGAAGCGTGGCTGCGTAATGATCATCTGGGCATTGATTTGTGGATTGAACTGGGATTGCCGGATGAGCGGCGGATTAAGAAAGCCTGCACCCAGGCCGCAGAAGTGGCGCTGTTTGCCTATAATAGTCGGGCAGCGCAAATCTGGTGGCAGCAAAATCAGAGCAAATGTGCGCAGTTTGCCAATCTTTCCATCTGGTATCTGGACGACGAGCAACTGGCAAAAGTGAGCGCCTTTGCCGATCGTACCATGACGCTGCAGGCAACGATTCAGGATGGGGTGATTTGGTTATCGGATGATAAGAATAATCTGGAAGTAAACTTAATCGCCTGGCAACAACCTTCATGATTATGATTTCCCGACATGTTGCTATCCCCGATGGCGAGCTTGAGATCACCGCCATTCGTGCGCAGGGCGCGGGCGGGCAGCATGTGAATAAGACCTCAACGGCTATTCATCTACGTTTTGACATTCGAGCGTCCAGCCTGCCAGAGTATTACAAAGAGCGCCTGCTCGCTGCCAGCCATCATCTGATTAGCAGCGATGGAGTGATTGTCATCAAGGCACAGGAATATCGCAGCCAGGAACTGAACCGCGAAGCGGCGCTGGCACGGTTGGTGGCAGTGATTAAAGAATTAACAACAGAACAAAAAACCCGGCGACCGACACGACCTACCCGCGCATCAAAAGAGCGCAGGCTGGTATCGAAAGCACAAAAATCAAGCGTGAAGGCGTTGCGCGGCAAAGTGCGCGGCGGTCGGGAATAAAAAGAAGGAATGGATGGTGAAAAAAGCGATAGTGACAGCGATGGCTGTAATCAGCCTCTTTACACTGATGGGATGTAATAATCGGGCCGAAGTCGATACGCTTTCCCCGGCGCAGGCCGCTGAACTGAAGCCGATGCCGCAAAGCTGGCGCGGCGTGCTGCCGTGTGCTGATTGCGAAGGTATCGAAACCTCACTGTTCCTCGAAAAAGACGGAACATGGGTGATGAATGAACGTTATCTGGGCGCGCGTGAAGAGCCTTCCTCTTTCGCCTCCTACGGTACATGGGCGCGAACCGCTGACAAACTGGTATTAACCGACAGTAAAGGTGAAAAGTCATATTATCGGGCGAAAGGAGATGCGCTGGAGATGCTCGATCGTGAAGGCAATCCGATCGAATCGCAGTTCAACTATACACTGGAACCGGCAAAATCCAGCCTGCCAGTGACGCCGATGACTCTACGCGGCATGTATTTTTATATGGCTGATGCGGCAACCTTTACTGATTGTGCGACCGGAAAACGTTTCATGGTAGCGAATAACGCTGAGCTGGAACGGGGCTATTTGGCTGCCCGCGGCAACAGCGAGAAACCGGTGTTACTGTCAGTAGAAGGTCACTTTACGCTTGAGGCTAATCCGGATACTGGTGCGCCGACCAAAGTATTTGCGCCCGATACGGCAGGTAAATTTTACCCGCACCAGGATTGCAGTAGTTTGGGGCAGTAAGCCATCGTGAGACAGAAACAAACGAAAAATTGCCTGATGCGCAGCGCTTATCAGGCCTACAGCCAATAATGCAACATTTTGTATTAGCACGATTTTGTAGGCCGGGTAAGGCGCTCACGCCTCATCCGGTATTTTGTGGACGAGGCTGGCTTTTATCACTGAGTCAACCCAACGAAGCGACCCGCTTTGATATAAATCCCTGGCTTCAAGTGCCCAATATACTCTAATTGCGTTTCTGGCTTAAACACAGAGACATCGCCAGTACGCATATGCATCAGATCGGCAGGGCTAATCCAGCCAGACTGTGCCAGCGTAAGCGGATGTCCGGCTTTGGCAAATGCATCAGTGACAAATTCCGAACAAAACCACGACTTTTTGTCTCCTTCGCTCACACTGCTTAACTGCGCTTTCGCCAGGCCGCTGACGCACTGTTGGCGAAAATCCTCGGAGAACGGATTCAGTGAGCACATCTGGCGAGTCACCATAAATGGAATAAATTCGACAATGCCGCGATAGTTATAACCGCTATCTTTGATTTTATTGGCAAACGCGGTAATTTCTGTGGCTTGTTGCGGGGTAAGATCCGGGACTCGTAAGACGAAAAGCTTATCACTATGCTTCATCGCTTTTTTAAGGGAAACAATCTGGATGCCATCTCCTGTCGCTTCTGCAACGTTATTATCTCCCAAAAAGATTGCAACGTGGCTCACTGAGGAAGTGCTGAAGACGCGGATACCAAATGAAGTTACCCCAAGGCTTGAGGAGAACAGTAAATCGCCGGGTTTGAGATCAGGTTCTGTTATTTCTTTTATTGATTGTTCGGTGAAAGAGCTTTGATGCTGGAATTTGACTGCCCATGTTTTTGCCTTGGCATCTACCGCTGTGGCTGATGAGTCTGGTTGGCTGATATCAACGGTACAGGCCGAAAGTAAAAGAAAGCAGGGGAGAAGCAGGCACCAGTGCGCCTTTGGTTTATCCATTTTATACAATCCATGTAAAAAAGGGTCCTGAAATTCAGGACCCTTTCTGGCATCAGCCTTTAATCTGTTTCACCAGATAATCGACGATGTCACCGGTCTTAATTAACTGTTTCTCACCGTTACGACGGTATTTGTATTCGATATCGTCGTTGTCGAGGTTACGGTCGCCCAACACGATAGTGTGCGGAATACCGATCAGTTCCATATCAGCAAACATCACGCCCGGACGTTCTTTGCGATCATCCAGCAGCACTTCGATACCCTGTGCGCGCAGTTCGCTATACAGTTTCTCAGCCAGCTCCTGTACGCGGAAGGATTTGTGCATGTTCATCGGCAGAATCGCCACCTGGAAAGGTGCGATAGCGTCAGGCCATACGATGCCGCGTTCGTCGTAGTTCTGCTCAATTGCCGCCGCTACTACGCGCGTTACGCCGATACCGTAGCAACCCATAGTCAGGATCTGATTACGGCCATCTTCACCCTGAACGGAGGCTTTAAGTGCTTCGGAGTACTTAGTACCCAGCTGGAAGATGTGACCGACTTCGATACCACGTTTGATCAGCAGCGTACCCTGTCCATCCGGGCTTGGATCGCCAGCCACTACGTTACGGATATCCGCAACTTCCGGGGTTGCGACATCGCGATCCCAGTTGATACCGAAGTAGTGTTTGCCATCGATGTTAGCACCAGCAGCAAAATCACTCATCGCCGCAACAGTACGGTCAATTACTACCGGAATCGGCATGTTTACCGGACCCAGTGAACCCGGACCGGCTTTAACCACGGCACGAATTTCTTCTTCAGTCGCGAAAGTCAGCGGGCTTGCAACCTGCGGCAGTTTCTCAGCTTTAACTTCGTTCAGCTCGTGGTCACCGCGAACCAGCAGCGCAACCAGCGGGAAGCTACTGCCTTCAACGGCTTTAACCAGCAGAGTCTTAACCGTTTTTTCAATCGGCAGATTGAATTGTTCTACCAGTTCAGCGATGGTTTTCGCGTTCGGCGTATCAACCAGCGTCATTTCCTGGGTAGCAGCAGCGCGCGGTTCTTTCGGCGCGATAGCTTCTGCCAGCTCAATGTTCGCTGCATAGTCAGAGGTGTCGGAGAAGACCACATCGTCTTCACCGCTCTGCGCCAGCACCTGGAATTCGTGAGAGGCGCTGCCGCCGATAGAACCGGTATCGGCCTGTACGGCGCGGAAATCCAGCCCCATGCGGCTGAAGATTTTGCTGTAGGCCGCATACATTGCATCGTAGGTTTCCTGCAGGGATTCCTGAGAGGTATGGAAAGAGTAAGCATCTTTCATCAGGAATTCGCGGGAACGCATGACGCCGAAACGCGGGCGTACTTCATCACGGAACTTGGTTTGGATCTGATAGAAGTTCAGCGGCAGCTGTTTGTAAGAGCTCAGCTCGTTACGAATCAGGTCGGTAATCACTTCTTCATGAGTTGGGCCAAGTACGAACGGACGGTCACCACGGTCAGCAATACGCAGCAATTCCGGGCCATACTGTTCCCAACGACCACTCTCTTGCCACAGTTCAGATGGCTGAACCACCGGCATTAACACCTCGATCGCACCGGCGTTGTTCATCTCTTCACGCACGATGTTTTCGACTTTTTTCAGAACGCGCACGCCGGTCGGCAGCCAGGTGTATAACCCGGAGGCCAGCTTGCGGATCATCCCGGCGCGTAACATCAGCTGATGGCTGATCACCTCGGCGTCGGCAGGTGTCTCCTTAAGAGTGGAGAGCAGGTATTGGCTAGTACGCATGTTGTTACGGTTCCAGTTGGAAGGTAGAGCAGGCTCAAGGCGAGCCTGGGACAAAAAAAGTGATTTAGTTTACCAGTGCAAAAGAAATGTCAAAAGAGAAGGGCGCGAATTTAACGCGGTTCCAGCGCAAAGACTTCAAAACCAGCGTCGGTGACGCGCCAGCGAACGTTAAAATTATGCAGCCAGACGGCATAGGTTTTGCCCGTTTCCTCACCTTTACGATAGGCTGGACGCGGGTCCTGCGCCAGTACTTCGCGGATAAACAGCGTTAACTGCGGATAGCGCTTCTCCAATGTCAAAAGCTGCTTTTCGACCTCTAAGGTAAAACTCACCGCCATCTCTGCCGCTGGTGCACTTTGCGCATAGCTGGCACTGGCATCAGGAAGCGATTCGGCAAAGGGAAGATACGGTTTGATATCTACCACCGGCGTACCATCGACCAGATCCAGACTGCCGAGCTTCAGAATCACGTTATCTTTATGACAAATAACTTCCTTCAGCTCTACCAGCGACATACCAATCGGGTTAGGGCGGAAAGTAGAGCGTGTGGCGAAAACGCCCATTCTGGCGTTACCGCCGAGGCGCGGTGGACGCACAGTCGGACGCCAGCCGCCTTCCATTGTTTGATGAAAGACAAAAAGGATCCATAAATGGCTAAACGCTTCCAGGCCGCGAACGGCGTCGGCCTGGTTGTAGGGAGCAATGAGATGCAGTTCACCGTTGGCGCTTTTTACCAGACCTGGCTGGCGCGGAACGGCGAATTTTTCTTTATAGGGCGAGCGAATAACGCCTATTTGCTCGAACTGGAAACTGCTCATTTCGCCGTAATGTTAAGCGCAGAACCGATACATACAGCCTGACGATAGCAGCCTGGCGTACCGCTGGTAACTTCGCAGCTATGCAGTAATACCGCATTGGCTTTCATTTTAGAGGCATTGATTTGCATCCGCTTACGCGCGGTTGGAATGCTCGGCGGAGAGTCCTGATTAGAGGCCTGGCAAGAATCGCCACTGACTTCACCGAGATCGCGGAATGGTTTGCCGACTAATTCTTCTGCATTGGTATAAATTCGGACCGGCGCGGCGCGCGGTGCTTTCGGTTTTGCAGGCTCCGCTTTCGGCTGGGGTGCAGTGCTTTGAACGGGTTCGACAGGGGATCTGCTTAACATGGAACAGCCGCTTAGCATGAGTGCTACTAAACAGATCGGTAAAGCACGCATAGTATTTCCTCAATGTATGATCAAAACGTCAATATTGAATCAGGAGCTTGTAAAAATGACAAGACGGGCAAGCGCCCGTCCTGAATGATATTACAAATTGTGGAAACAGCCTAAAAATTACCAGCCTTTAACAGCGCCACCGTTAAACACTTTGTTCGCTGCTTCGTAAACTTCGTCAGACTGATAAGCCTGGACGAATTTCTTCACGTTCTCTGCGTCTTTATTATCTTCACGCGTCACGATCAGGTTTACGTACGGAGACTCTTTATCTTCGACAAAGATACCGTCTTTCGCCGGAGTCAGGCCAATCTGGCTGGCATAGGTGGTGTTGATAACCGCCAGAGCGATTTGCGCATCGTCCAGAGAGCGCGGCAGCTGCGGTGCTTCCAGCTCAACAATTTTCAGGTTTTTTGGGTTCTCAACAACATCAAGAACTGTTGGCAACAGGCCAACGCCATCTTTCAGTTTGATCAAGCCCACTTTTTGCAGCAGCAGCAGTGAACGACCAAGGTTAGTCGGGTCGTTTGGCACGGCAACCTGCGAACCATCCTGCAGTTCATCCAGCGATTTGATTTTCTTGGAGTAACCGGCAATCGGATACACAAACGTGTTGCCTACTGCGACCAGTTTGTAGCCACGATCTTTCAGTTGCTGATCAAGGTACGGTTTATGCTGGAAGGCGTTGGCGTCGATATCGCCTTTGCTCAATGCTTCGTTTGGCAGAACATAGTCGTTGAAGGTGACCAGCTCAACGTCCAGGCCATATTTGTCTTTCGCGACTTTCTGCGCGACTTCTGCAACCTGCTGTTCGGCACCAACAATCACGCCGACTTTAATGTGGTTTGGATCTTTTTCATCCTGACCGCAGCCTACCAGTGCCAGTGATCCAATCAGGGCTCCCACTGCCGCAAAGGTTTTGAATTTGAACGCCATACCTTATTCCTTCTTCAATTATTTATGTTGTGTTGAACGTTATTTGCGAGTGACAGCCCGGACGATGCGGTCGCCTGCGAACTGAATTAAATAAACCAGAATGACCAGCAATACCAGTACCGTATTCATCACCGTCGCGTTGTAGCCGATGTAGCCATACTGATAGCCAATCTGACCTAAACCACCGGCACCGACTGCGCCACCCATTGCGGAATAACCAACCAGGGTAATCAGGGTGATAGTTGCCGCATTCACCAGACCTGGCAACGCCTCCGGTAACAGCACTTTACGGACGATCTGCATTGGCGTGGCACCCATTGCGCGGGAAGCTTCAATTAACCCGGTTGGGATCTCCAGCAGAGCGTTCTCGACCATACGGGCAATAAACGGTGCTGCACCAACTGTCAGCGGAACAATCGCTGCTTGCAAACCAATCGATGTACCGACAATAACGCGAGTAAACGGAATCATCCATACCAGCAAGATAATGAACGGGATGGATCGGAAAATGTTCACAATCGCAGAAACGGTACGATACAGCTTCGCGTTAGCAATAATTTGCCCCGGACGCGTGACATAAAGCAGGACGCCAACCGGCAGGCCAATCACAAAACCAAAAAAACCGGATACGAAGGTCATTGCCAGCGTTTCCCATACGCCACGAACCAGCAGCCACATCATCGGCTCAGACATAACCCAGTACCTCTACTTTTACATGGTGTTCCTGCAGCCAGGCAATGGCGGCTTGCGTATCTTGTTGTGTGCCGTGCATTTCAGTCAGCATGATGCCGAACTTAACGCCACCGGCGTAATCCATCTGCGCGCTAATAATGTTGTTATTGACGTTGAAACGACGCGCGGTTTCAGAAAGCAGCGGGGCATCGACCGATTGACCGGTAAACTCCAGACGCAGCATCGGCACGCAGTCAGCGAATGGTTCCGCTTGCAGTCGTTCCTGATAGTCTTCCGGGATATCCAGATGCAGGGTCGACTGAATAAACTTCTGCGCTAGCGGCGTTTTCGGATGCGAGAACACTTCACTTACCGTGTCCTGCTCGATCAACTCGCCATTACTGATCACCGCCACGCAATCACAAATGCGCTTCACAACGTCCATTTCGTGGGTGATCAACAGAATCGTCAAACCCAGACGACGATTGATGTCTTTCAGCAGTTCGAGAATAGAACGTGTTGTTGCCGGGTCCAGCGCGCTGGTGGCCTCATCACACAGCAATACTTTGGGATTGCTGGCTAACGCACGGGCAATCGCCACACGTTGTTTCTGCCCACCGGAAAGGTTAGACGGGTAACTATCATGCTTATCGCCAAGACCAACCAATGACAGTAATTCTGTCACGCGACGTTTAATCTCGTCTTTCGGCGTGTTGTCCAGCTCCAGCGGCAGTGCCACGTTGCCAAAAACAGTGCGCGAAGAGAGCAGGTTAAAATGCTGGAAAATCATACCAATCTGGCGGCGAGCTTTGGTCAACTCGGATTCTGACAGCGTGGTCAGTTCCTGACCATCGACCAGCACGCTACCCTCGGTTGGGCGCTCCAGCAGGTTTACACAACGGATAAGCGTACTTTTACCCGCACCTGAGGCACCGATAACGCCATAAATTTGTCCAGCTGGCACATGCAGGCTGACGTTGTTCAACGCCTGGATGGTGCGGGTGCCCTGGTGGAACACTTTGGTGATATTCGAAAGTTTTATCATTGATTATTTATTATCGTCATTAAGTTAGTCGTGGCATTTCGAATGCCTGAAACGGTCAAAGCCGTCAATGAAATGGATGTTAAGGCATCCAGACGTCTAAATCAATCAGGTTTATGCGAAGAGCACTTTCTTGCAGGTCGAAACATGCGATACTAGCGTCACATGCCTTATTAAGGAGCTATAAAAGGTGGCGAAGAGCGTACCCGCAATTTTTCTTGACCGTGATGGCACCATTAATGTCGATCACGGCTATGTCCATGAGATCGACAACTTTGAATTTATCGACGGTGTTATTGACGCCATGCGCGAGCTAAAAAAAATGGGCTTTGCGCTGGTGGTAGTAACCAACCAGTCTGGCATTGCTCGCGGTAAATTTACTGAAGCACAGTTTGAAACGCTGACCGAGTGGATGGACTGGTCGCTGGCGGACCGCGATGTCGATCTGGATGGTATCTATTATTGCCCGCATCATCCGCAGGGTAGTGTTGAAGAGTTTCGCCAGGTCTGCGACTGCCGCAAACCACATCCGGGGATGCTTTTGTCAGCACGCGATTATTTGCATATTGATATGGCCGCTTCTTATATGGTGGGCGATAAATTAGAAGATATGCAGGCAGCGGCTGCGGCGAACGTGGGAACAAAAGTGCTGGTGCGTACGGGAAAACCTATTACGCCTGAAGCAGAAAACGCGGCGGATTGGGTGTTAAATAGCCTGGCAGACCTGCCGCAAGCGATAAAAAAGCAGCAAAAACCGGCGTAATGATTAAAAGATGAGCGGTTGAAATAAAAATGCATTTTTCCGCTTGTCTTCCTGAGACGACTCCCTATAATGCGCCTCCATCGACACGGCGGATGTGAATCACTTCACACAAACAGCCGGTTCGGTTGAAGAGAAAAAATCCTGAAATTCAGGGTTGACTCTGAAAGAGGAAAGCGTAATATACGCCACCTCGCGACAGTGAGCTGAAAGCCGCGTCGCAACTGCTCTTTAACAATTTATCAGACAATCTGTGTGGGCACTCGAAGATACGGATTCTTAACGTCGCAAGACGAAAAA